>DASPKW010000414.1:0-17385 GCA_035627895.1 Tepidisphaeraceae bacterium
CGGTCGGGTTCTGGTAGATGCCTTTGGCGGGGTCGAAGAGGTTGGCGGGGGCGGTGACGATCGAGACGGACGGGACGGCGGGGTCGATGAGGCCGGCGGCGAAAGTGGGGGCGTCGGCGGGCGGGATGTCGGTGGGGTCAACGTTGTAGTCGGCGGGGGCGTTGGCGTCTTTCCACGCCGGGGGGTAGGCGGCTGCGGGGTGTTTGGGGGAGGGAACGGATTGCGTGCGGACGTCGGCGGGGAAGAGGTAGGTGTGCGTGGCGACGGGGCCGGGGGCTTGGCCGGCGCGGTAGGCAACGGCCCGGAGGACGGTGGTGGTCTTGATCGGGATCGGGGCGGTGTAGGGCGTGCCGGCGGTGGCTGTGGGCGCGGTGCCGTCGAGCGTGTAGCGGATCGAGGCACCGGCGGGGGCGGTGAGGGTGAGGTCGAAGGGGGTGGTGTAGAAGCCGCGCGGGGCGGAGGGCGAGACGGCGGCTCCGGCGGGTTCGACCGCGCCCGCGATCCGGGCGGGCGAAGCGGCCAAGAGCGCGAGCAACGCGGCGGCGAAAATGGTCGGGCGAGTGGCGACGCCCGGCCGGGCCGACTTGGACTTCACAGGCATTCCTAACCTCCAGGCGTCACGTCGGTCGGGCTCGCACCGGCGTGCGACCTCGCTCGCTACTCTATCAAAATGACCAGGGGATAGTGATACACTGGAGCCTGTGGGGCGCCGCGGCAGATGTTATTTCGACGGACACATGACGGGGAGTCGGCGGTGACGGAACGCGATTACTTCCTCCGACTCGAAGGGCGCGTCTCGCGCGAACTCGCCGGGATGCGAAGGCGGGAGTTGCAGCACCTGTGGTGCGACGGGTTCATCCCGGAGGCGTTCGACGTCGTCGGCGAGCGGTGCCGAGTGACGGGGCGGGTCTGGCTGACATTCGGCGACGGGCGGCAGGAGTGTTGGAACTTCGTCGTGTACGTCGGGGCGGCGCGGCCGCGCGAGGCGGTGGATTGGGCGGTACTGGTGCCGGCCGAGGACGTGACCGGTTGGCTTTCGCTCGACTTCGAGACGCGGTTTTTGAAGGTGGACCCGCTGGCGGCGCACGCGGATCGCGAGTTGTCATGATGACGCCCTTCCCGGCCGAATCTCGATCGCGCTGGCGCCGACTGGACGTGCCGGGCGTCGAGGAGGCGCGCGTTTCTCGCGTGACGGGCGGGTGGGAGTTGGGGGGGGCGTTAGAAGTCGAAGAGGAGGGCGTGGCGGCGCGGCTGCGGTATCGGATCGCGTGCGATTGGGCGTGGCGGACGCGCTCGGCGGTGGTCGACGGGTCGGCGGATGGCCGAAAAGTCCGGATCGATCTGTCGGCGGACGGGGCGGGGAACTGGGTGGTGGACGGCGTCGCGCGGCCGGAGTTGGCGGGGGCGCTGGACGTGGACCTGGGGTTTACGCCGGCGACGAATTCGCTGCCGATCCGGCGGATGGGGCTGGCGGTGGGCGAGGCGCGGGACGTGCGGACGGCGTGGGTGCGGTTTCCGGAGTTGCGGGTGGAGGCGCTGGAGCAGACGTATCTGCGCGAGGGGGAGCGGGCGTATCGGTATCGGGCGCTCGTCGACGGGGAGGTGTTCTCGGCGCGGCTGGACGTCGACGAGTTCGGGCGGGTGGTGGAGTACGAGGGGTTGTGGCGGGCGGAGGGGTGATCGACGGCGCTCCGCGAACCGCGCTTGAGGGAGGCGGCGTTCTACGGGACACTCGGATGGCCTACCCATTCGTCTAAATCGGAGAGCCGGGCTTGTCGCGAATTCAACATACGCGTTGGCGATTGTTCCAATGGCACCCGCTGTTCTCGGGGGTGGCGCTGGCGTCGTTCATTTTTAACAGCACCACCAAGGGGGTGACGTTGTACCGGGGGTTGGGCCTCGTGTTCGTCGGGATATGGTTCGTCATGTGCGTCATCGACTGGGCGACGCGGCACCGGTTGTTGGATTGGATGTACAGCGACGAGGCGGGGCCGGACGGGGGGCCGGGCGGGTTTGGGGATTTCATGACGAACCCCGGATACCGCAAGGCGGTGGAGGAGAAGTTTGCGCGGTACGAGGCGATTCGGCCGCCGGAGAATCCGTCGCGCGAGTACATCGAGAAGCTGGTGGCCGATTTGCTGGAGGAGGAGGAATCGTGGTTCGCGCGGAAGGAACTGGGGATGATCGGGGCGGCGGCGGCGCCGGTGCTGACGGAGGCGTTAAAGGATCCTCGGTATTCGCAGGTCAAGTGGCCGTCGGGGTCGACCGACGCGACGCCGCTGGAGAGCGTGCTGGAGTTGCTGGCGCCACTCGACGCGGGGGCGGTGATGGGGACGGCGGGGCCGCTGGTCGGGTCGGAAGATGAACAAGTGCGCAAGACGGCGGCCTTGCACCTGGCGACCGTGGGGCGGGAGGAGACGGTGCCGACACTGGGGCGGCTGATGGGGGACGCGAATGGGTACGTGCGGTCATACGTGTGTATCGGAGTGGAGCGGGCCGTGAGCGCGGGGCGGGCGACGGAGGGGTTTCGCAGGGCGATGTACGATGTACTGCTGCCGCAGTGTGACCAGCGGTGGCCGAGCGGCGCGCTGAACGACGCGGCCAGCACGGTCGTAGCGCTGGATCGGGCGCGAGCGGCGGTCGACCTTGCGACCGAGCGATACATGGGCGAGGGAAATAATTACGCGTACCAGGCCATTCGCGCGTGCACCAGGGCGGGAATTGCACTGCCGCCGGAGTTGATTCGACCGATCTACGATCGGGCACTCGTGCTCGCCTCGCAGCCGCAGACGGAGTACCCGGCGTATTGCGTGGCCGAGGAATCACTGCCGGCGCTGGTGGCCGCGCTGGGCGAAGGCGCCCGGCCGATGGTCGAGGCGGCGCTGGCACATTCGAACGCGGACGTGCGCGAGGCGGGGGCGCGCGAGCTCGCCCGGTTGGCGGGGGTGACGGACGCGGTCAACTTTGTGTCGGAGCGCGCGTCGGCGGTGGGCGTCGACGGGCTGACGGATGCGCAGCGGACGGTCTACCTCGCGTTCGTGTTCGACGCCGAGGTGTGCAACGGCGGGCTGATGCAGTTCTTCGGCAACAGCGGCGGCGCGTACGCCGTCGAGACGCTCGCGGCGCTGCGCGAACTGGGTAACGCCGAGGCGGAGGCGGCGCTGGCTGGGGCGATGAAGCTCATCGGCCCGCTGGCGAGGGAAACGGAGCGCGACATGCGAATGGCGGCGTTCGACGGGCGGTATAAAGATTTGAAGGGCCCGCTGAACGAATTGGACTCGCGGTATTACGGGGCGAAGTCGGATCTGCGGCAGCAGTGGCTGAGGTACGCGGCGGATCGTCCGGGGGAGTTCGGCGGGACGAGGGTGTGAAACGGAATCCATTCGTACGCCGGATGTCCGCCCGATCATTTTCCTAATTTTCCTCTTGCGTAATCGCGACCACAAACCTAACCTTCCCCTATCTTCAACGAGAGGAACGCGATGCACGTCGAATCCTTGGAAGGTCGGGCGATGCTGTCGGCGACGTTGGTGGGTGGGGTGCTGACCGTCGTCGGCACGGGTATCAATGACCAGATCAACATCAGCGCTGCGGCGCGAGTCGGGAAGATCACCGTCTCCGAGAAGACGACCGTCGTGAGCGGGAACGTCACGACGATCACCAACCTGGGGACGACCGCGTTCGACGTGGCGCTCGTGAAGTCGGTGGTGGTGCGGACGGGGGATGGGAATGACACGGTGACGCTCACCGGGAGCAAGACCAAGCCGTATTTGTTGCCGTCGACGCTGGAGGGTGGGGCGGGGCACGATTCGCTGTCGGCCGGGGGTGGGACCGACGTGCTGCGCGGCGGAATCGGCAACGACCGCCTGACGGGCAATGGCGGGAACGACTCCGCGTACGGCGAGTCGGGCGACGACCGTCTGTTCGGGAATGACGGCAACGACCGTCTTTACGGCGGGTTTGGGCTCGATTCGATCACCGGCGGGCTCGGCGGGGACCTTCTGGACGGCGGGGCGAACAACGACAAGCTGTACGCCGACGACGGCGTGCGCGGGAACGACACGGTGGAAGGCGGCGGGGCCGACATTACGAAGAGCAAGACGTCCGGCGATTCGGCGACGGTGGACGTGTGGGATTTGGTGACGAACAGTTTGGCGACGGGATTGCCGAGCGTGCGGCGGGTAACGACGGTGGCGTGAGCGGGTTTCGACCGAGCCGGACGCGCGCGGCGGGACGATCGGGTACAACGGTCGGGCATGGAATTCGTCCGGATCGTCGCGTTGTGCGTCGTTGCGGCGGTCGTGTACGGAATCGTGCACGACCAGGTGACGGCCCGCGTCTGTGTGGAGTACTTCACGATCGGGCACGCGCCGGTGTTCGACACGGCGGACCCGACGCTGCTCGGGCTGGGGTGGGGCGTGATCGCGACGTGGTGGGTCGGGCTGATCCTGGGCGTGGCGCTGGCGGCTTGCGCGGTCGCGGGAAGGAGGCCGGTGTTCGGTGCGGGCCGACTGGTGCGGCCGCTGGTGGTCATGCTGTTGATCGTCGGGGCGCTGGCGGCGGTCGCGGGGTTCGTCGGGCACGCGGCGGCGTCGGTGCGGGCGGTGTGGCTGCTCGAGCCGATGGCGTCGCGTGTGCCGATGGAGAAGCACGCGGCGTTCCTGGCTGACTTGTGGGCGCACTCGGCGAGTTACATCGGCGGGTTCGTCGGCGGCGTGGTGCTTTGCGTTTACGTTCTGGTCTGGCGGTCGCGGGCGGCGCGGCGGTTGGCGGAACCGCCGGTGCAGAGTTCGGATTTCCCGGACGTGCCGGCGCGCCCTTGAGGTGTTCCCACCGACCGCACGGACAAGGCGTGCGGCACGCGTGCACGCCAGGGCACCTGAAGTGCGTGACGCCCCCGAGTTACGTTCCCGGTGGCGCACGCCGACAGAGGGTCACGGTATGATGCGCGCGACCATGAACCTGGGAACGCCGCCGTGCTTACATCCCGTGCTCGCGCGTCAGTTGGACGCGGCGGTGGAGGTCTGGCACGGGCTGTACGCCGACGAGGCGCGCCGGGCCGGTACCGCGGTGCCGAGGCCGACGGATTCGGACGTCGAGTTGGCGGAGGCCGAGCTCGGGATGCGCCTGCCGCGGTCGTACGTTTACTTTTGTCGGCTGGTCGTGTCCGCACTCCCGATGGCCGGGCACCTGAAAGTTCCGGCGGGGGGTGCGTTGTCGATCGCGGAGCACAACCGAATGCTTCGGGCAAACGGCCATCCGGTGGCGCTCGTCGCGTTCTGGGAAGGGGACGACGGGGATTTCTGCTTCGACACGTCCGGCGCGGCGGCGGCGGCCCCGGCGGACCAGTCGCTTGGGCCGCCCGTCGTTTACGTCGATCATTGGGCCGACGACGGCGTGACGCCGGTCGGCCGGCATTTCCTTGACTGGGTGACGGGCACATTGCTGGGTGAGATTCGAATCGGCGCGAGAGGCTCGACGTGTGGGAGCGGCAACTGTCAGGCGGGCAGCCCGGACCGGGCGTGGGACCGGTCGCCTGACTCGGACGCTGGGTCTCGTTGCGCAGGAAGTTCGGCTGGCTCTCGTTCGGGACCGGCTGGGTAGGCTGGCGCGGAGTGGCGTATGGAATCAACGATCGGCACTTGGGCCACGGAACAACTCGCGATCCTGGACCGCGGGTGGGAGCGCCTCATGGCGGTGGTCGAGCGGCTGGGCCGGCGGGGCTTGAGCGACCGCTGACGCCGGTGTGGACGATTAAGGAAATGCTTGCGCACCTGGCGTTCTGGGACGAGACGAGCGTGCCGGTGATTCGGACGATGTTTCGCGGCGGGCCGGTGTTGCCGGTCGAAGAGTGGTACGGCGGGACGGACCTGGAGGTGAAGCCGGGCGAGCCGTGGCCGGACGCCGACACGCACAACGCCCGCGAGGCACGGTGGGCGCGCCCGCGAAGCGCCGCCGAGGTGCTGCAACGGCTGGCGCGGGCGAGGGAGAAGTTGAAGGCGGTGATCTCGACCGTGACGGACGAGGAGGCGCGTGGGCCGATCGGAGAGCAGTGGTCGGGCGAAACGGTTTGTCGGCACGTCGACGGACGTCTGGCGCAGGTCGCGGCGCTGGGGGCGGGGTGGCCGCCGCCCGCGGCGGGATAAGCGCGCGGCCGGAGCCCCGCGGTGTGGCGGACGTCGCGTTAGTGGTTTGTCAAATGTGCTTCGAAGAGCAGCGCGGCGGTGCGAGCGCCACTGGCAAGCTTACAGCTTGCCAGTGCCACCCATCGGTGCACGCGTGACGGAACACCGGAGTGCCCATTCGGCTGGATCGCGCGCTTACATGTGACGGCAGGCCCGCTTTAGCGGCCCTGTATTTCGCGCGCACGGACGAATCTTGATCCGCGCTGCGCGGGAGACGATCGATGGATGACGATCTCGAGGGCCTGTCCCGGGAGCAGCTCATCGCCGAGGTGAAGCGGCTGCGCGCGGGGATTCGCGAACATCGCGACGCGAGCGGCCACGGGCTGTGCTGGCACCACCCGCAGTTGTGGGGGTTATTGCCGGAGCGGACGGACCCGCAGCCGGTCGTGCCGGAGTGGCCGGTGTTCATGCGGGGGTGCATTCGGTACCGGCAGTCGCTGGACGAGCAGTTGCCGGGCGCGCGGCGGACGGCGGAAGAGTTTGGCGGGTAATGTGATGCCCCCGGATGTGGGTTTCGGCACCCGCCGGTAAAGGCCGGTGGGCGTTCGGATGCCTTTCGACATCGGGTGATTAGTCGTGGAAATGTCTCGCGCGCGTGCGACAGGAGTGGTGCGGATGAACGGACGCTCGACGGCCGAGGACGTGACCAACCTGTTCGTGCACCGGTCGGCGGCGCGGCGGTACGGGGAGGCTCGGCCGTACTTTCACCCGCTGGTCATGCGCCGCGTGACGGCGGTCACGGGCGCGGCGCGATTCGGGCGAGCGCTGGACGTGGCGTGCGGGACGGGGCAGTCGGCGCGGGCGCTGGCGGACGTGGCCGACGCCGTGCTCGCGGTGGACGTGTCGGCGCAGATGGTCGGGGAGGCAGGGCCGTGCGCGCGGGTACGGTACGCGGTGGGACGGGCCGAGCGATTGCCGCTGGCGAACGGCGCGGTGGAAGTCGTCACCGTCGGATTGGCGTTCCACTGGTTCGACCAGCCGGCGTTCTTGCGCGAGGCGGCGCGCGTGCTCGGGCCGGGCGGGTGGCTGGTGATCTACAACAGCGGGTTTCTCGGAAAGATGGCGGAGGATGCCGCGTTCGCCGCGTGGGCGAACGGCGCGTACCTGGCGCGGTACCCGTCGCCGGCCCGGCGCGAGTTCGGCGTGTCGGCGGAACTCGCGACGGCGGGCGGGTTCGAGCTTCGCGCGAGCGAGCCGTTCGCTCACGACGAGGTCATGTCCGTCGGGCAACTCGCGCGCTACCTGGCGACGCAGACGAACGTGATCAACGCCGTCGAGAGCGGGCGGGAGACGCTGGCGGACGTCGTGCGGTGGATCGAAGCGGGCGCGGGGCCGTTCTTCGACGGCGGTACGCGGGCGATGCGGTTCGCGGGACGGATCTGGTTTCTCCGGCGGGCGGAATGAGCGAGTCGAAAGCTCGCCCGGCGGCCGACCACAGGGGGCCGGGTAGAGAAAACGCTTGCGGCAGGAGCTGCGCGCCTCATGGCACAACCCCCGTGGGCTTCGGTCGAATTTGTTTCGCCCCGTGATCGGTCACCGTCGGCGGATGGGCGTCCGAGACTGCCGTGTCTTACAATGTCCGCGATGACCGATCGATTGCTCGCGGGCCTCGTGATCGTGGGCGCGATTGGCGCCGGCGTCATCGGCGGCGTGTTTTTCGCGTTCTCGTCGTTCGTGATGGGAGCGCTCGGCCGCGTGCCGGCGCGCGAGGGCGTGCGGGCGATGCAGGCGATCAACGTGGTCGTGCTGAACCCGCTGTTTCTCGGCGTGTTCGTGGGCACGGCGATCGTGTGCGCGGCCGCGGGCGCGATGGCGGTGTGGTACGGGGCCGCGGGCCGGTGGTGGGTCGTCGCCGGGGGCGGGTTATACGTCGTCGGGACGTTCGGCGTGACGGTGGCGTGCAACGTGCCGCTGAACGACCGGCTGGCGCGGGTGGACGCGGACGCGCCGGAGGCCGAGGGTGTCTGGGTAGACTATCAGCGGCGCTGGGCGCGATGGAATCACGTGCGGACGGCGGCGGCGGTCGGGGCGATGGTGGCGATGATCCTCGCAATTCGCATGTAAGGAGTATGGATGATGGCGGACGAACAGGGCAAGCTTGAGATCGAGGACCGGCGGCTGACCGGGTCGACGTTTCGCGACGTCTGCCTGGGCGGGGCGCGGTTCGAGGACGTGAATCTCGCCGGGGCCGTGTTTCACGACGTGAACTTGTCCGGGGCGAAACTGTCGGACGTCAACTTACGGGGCGTGGAGATCACGGACGCGGACCTGGCGGATTTCCGGGTCGAGGGCGTGCTCGTCACCGACATGATGGCGGCGTGGGAACGGGAACGTCGGGCGTGAGGGGGGAGCACCGCTGGGTCATCGCAGTCGGCGGGGCGAGTTCCGTTAGGATCGTTTGCCGGGCGCGGGGTGCCCCCGCGGCTCGGACGGAGCCTCGCCCTCCCGGTCCGAGTCGTCTGCAAGGGCCTTATACGGATCAGGCATGGAACGTCCGCCCGGAAACAGGCCAGTGAAGCGGCCCTGCCGTCCAGACCGCGCACACGAATCGAGCCGGATTCGTATTAGGAGGCCGCGGGGCCATTTTGAACCGCCGTACCGCACTCCGGGCAACGTGCCGGGGACGCCCGGAGGTCGTAGCCGCAGTTCACACATCGGCCGCCCGGAGGATGACGTTGCCCTCGGCGACGCCCAATCGCAAGGGCCGCCCAGCCGAGCGCCGGCGCGGCCGAGACCAGTACGACCGCCCAGTGAGGGACGATCACCCACTTCGCGCCGATGCCGTTGCCGAGGGTGAACGTGCCCTGGCCGACGCGGAAGCCCCACCGGTCGACGACCTCGGGCGGCCCGATGGCGCGGTCGATCTCGTCGAGCGTCCAGGACGCACCGGCGGACCGCGGCAGGCTTTCGAGTTGCCACCCGTCCGAGTTCCATCCGCGGTCCTCCCGGCAGAACACGATCGCCGCGCGATCGGACGCGACCGACACGCTCTCCCGCATCGTGTACCGCTGCACCCAGTCGACCCGATGTTGGCTGCGCACCCACAGCCACGACGTGCCCGCGCTCACGGCGAGCGACAGCACGGCCAGCGCCCGCACCGCAACGCGGATGACTCGCGCGACGCCCCGGCTCACTTCTTCCCCGCGCCGACGAATTCGTCCTTGCTGAGCGTGCCGTCCTTGTCGGCGTCGAACGTCACCCAGCGCTGGGCGGCGCCGTCGGGGTCGGGCTGGTTGGCCATGAACTCGGCCTTGGTCAGCTTGCCGTCGGCGTCCTTGTCCTTGCGCTTGAACAGGTCTTCGCGGTCGACCTTGGGCTTGGCGGGGTTCGCGGCGCCGGCGGCGGGGGCGTCGGCGGGCCTCCATTGCCGTTTGGCCTCGGGCTGGCGGGCGAGGATCTCGCGGAGCTTGGCGACGACTTCGGACTGCTCGCCGGCTAGGTTTTTCGTCTCGTGGGGGTCGGTTTGGTAGTCGTACAGTTCGAGCTCGGCCTTTTCGGCGGGCTCGCCGGGGCGCTTCCACTCGACGAGGCGGTATCGCTCGGTGCGAACGGCGCGGCCGATGCGCTCGCTGCGCGGGTAGACGTGGGTGACCGAATCGCGGCCGGCGGGCTTGCCGGACTTGAGGCCGGGGGCGTGGGAAATGCCGTCGAGGTTCTTGGGCTCGGGAAGGCCGGCAAGCGCGGCGAGTGTCGGGTAGAGGTCGACGGTCTCGATGAACGCGGTCGTGCGGCCGCCCGCGACGCCCGGGCCGGCGATCAGCAGCGGGACGCGCGCGGCTTGCTCGTAGTTCGTGTGCTTGCACCACATGCCGTGGTCGCCCAGGTGCCAGCCGTGGTCGCCCCAGAGGACGACGATCGTGTTTTTGGCGAGGCCGGTCGACTCGAGGGCGTCGAGGACGCGGCCGAGCTGGGCGTCCATGTAGCTGGTGGCGGCGTAGTAGCCGTGGATCAGGGAGCGCTGGAGGTCGGGGTCGAGAGGCTGTTTGCCCTGGGGGACGTCGGCGTAGTTGCGCAGCTCACCGCCGAACTGCGGGGCGTACGGCGGCGCGCCGGCGGGCGGCTCGGTCACCTTCGCGAGCTCGAACTTCGAGCGGTCGTACAGGTCCCAGTACTTCTTTGGCGCGCAGAAGGGCAGGTGGGGCTTGAGGAACCCGACGGCCATGAAGAAGGGCCCACCCGGACCGTCCTTCGATGCGGTGGTCAGGCGCGCGATGGCCTCGGCGGCGATCTTGCCGTCGCCGTAGGTGTCGTCGGGGACGTCGGCCGACTCGTACGCGGCGCCCTTGGGGAGCTCGTTCGCGCCCGGCTTGTTCTCGAAGAGCGCGCCTTCGCGGGTCATCTTGGCCTTGTTCTCCGGGAGCGCGTACTGGACGGTCTTGGCCTGGAAGTGCGGGACGGACCACGACGCGGCGTCCTCCCGGTTGCCGTGGCCGACGTGGAAGATCTTGCCCATGGCCTGGGTGCGGTAGCCGCTGGCCTTGAAGTGCTGGGCGAGGGTGACGGCGTCGGGGACGGCCTTGCGGAAGTTGGTGCCGAGGTCGTAGACGCCGATCGTCTGCGGGCGGAGGCCGAGCATCAGGGCGTTGCGCGAGGGGGAGCAGACGGCCTGGTTGCAATAGGCCCGCTCGAAGACCATGCCGCGCGCGGCGAGGCGGTCGACGCTGGGCGTCTTGGCGAGCGCGTCGCCGTAGCAGCCCAGGGTGGGCTTGAGGTCGTCGACGCAGATGAGCAGGACGTTGGGCCGGTCGGCGGCGTGGGCGGACGCGCACGCGATCGCGACGATGGTTGCAATCAGGATTCTCATCACTTGTCCTCCAGCTTGGGCAATGACTGCCGCCACGTCAGCACGGCCTGTGCGAGCCGGTCCGCAGTCGCCGGCTCTTTCTCGGTCAGGTTCGTCGATTCCTTCGCGTCCGCTGACAGGTCATACAACTCGCGGCGGCCGCCGTCGGCGTTGACCAACAATTTCCATTTGCCGTCGAGGGCGGCGAGGCTCGGGCTGCGGTTGGTCTTGTCGCCGGGAAAGGCGAAGAACTTCTCGTTTCGGCCGTACTCCCAGAAGAGCGGCGACTTGCGCTCAACGGACTGACCCGCGAGCACCGCGGCGCTCACGTCCTGGCCGTCGCCCGTGTATCCCTCCGGCACCTTCGCGCCGGCGATGGCGCTGAGCGTGGGCAGCCAGTCGACGCCGGAGACGATCGAGTCGTTGTCGACGCGGTTCGCCGGGATGCGTCCGGGCCAGCGGACGATGAGCGGGACGCGGACGCCGCCTTCATACAGGCTGAGTTTGGCGCCGCGGAGGCCGGCGGTGCGGGATTGGCCGTACGTGGGGAGCGGGCCGTTGTCGCTGGCGAAGATGATCAGCGTGTCGCGCTCGACGCCGAGTTCGCGCAGGCCGTCGATGAGGCGGCCGATCTGGCGGTCCATCTCGGTCAAGACGCCCTTGAGGTTGGGCGGCTTGGTCTCGCCCTTGGGGGCGCCGCCCGGGAGGACCCACGGCGTGTGGGGGTCGTCGAGCCAGACGTTGACGAAGGCGGGGCGGTTCGCGGCCTTCTGGCGGCGGACGAAATCGAGGGCTTTGTCGACGAAGAAGGCGCTGCGGTCCCACCGCTTGACCTTGTCTTTGTCGGACCAGATCCAGTTAGTCGCGGTGATGTCCGGGTGGGGCTCGGGGGACTCGTAGGTGCCGGCGTGCTCGTCGTAGCCGTAGGCGGCGAACTTGGGGGGGCCCGCGACGTCGCGCCCGCCGCCCAGGTGCCATTTGCCGAAGTGGGCGGTGGCGTAGCCGGCGGCCTGGAGTTGGCGCGGGAAGGACGGGGCGGCCGGGTCGAGGAAGTCGGCCTGCTCGCAGCCGCGATTGCCGGCGCGGGTCTGGAGGTAGCTGGTGAGGCGCCAGCGGGCGGGGAAGTGGCCGGTGATGAGGGCGGCGCGGGACGGGGAGCAGATGGGGGAGGCGACGTAGTAGCGGGCGAACCGCGTGCCTTCCTTGGCGAGGCGGTCGAGGTTCGGGGTCGGGGCGCCGGTGCCGCCGTAACAGGTCAGGTCGCCGAGGCCGAGGTCGTCGGCGAGGACGAAGACGATGTGGGGGCGGTCGGCAGCGGCAGTGGTGGGCGCGACGAGGCACGTCGCGAGGAGCATCGCGAAACAGGACCACGAGATGCGCGCCATGGGAAGCCCTCCGTGGGAATCGAGGATACCGGCGGGCGGCGCCTCGCGTAAGTGCGGACAACCGTCGCGCCCACGAGAATCGGCGCGGCGTTAAGATCCCCCGCACATGCCCCCCGGCCTTTACCTCCTTCACAAGCCCGTTGGCGTGACGAGCTTTTCGCTCGTCCAGGCGGCGCTCGACGCCGCCCGGGCGGCGGACCCGCGGCACCGGCCCAAGGTCGTCCATGGCGGGGCGCTGGACCCCTTTGCCCACGGGCTACTCATCCTCCTCACGGGGCCGGCGGTGAAGTTGTTCGAGTACCTGCACCCGATCCCCAAGGCGTACGACGCGACGATCCGGTGGGGCGTGGAGACGGACAACGGGGATCCGCTCGGCAGGCCGGTGGTGACGGGCGACGCGAGTGCGCTCACGCCGGCGCGACTGGAGGCCGCGATGGCGACGTTCGTCGGCTGGCACGACCAGGTGCCGCCGGCGACGAGCAACAAGCGCGTGGGCGGCGAGCGGGCGTACGCGAAGGCGCACCGGGGGGAGGCGGTGGAGCTGCCGCCGTCGCGCGTGTACCTGCACTCGGCCGAGTGGGTGTCGCACGATTTGCCGCGGGCGAGCGTGCTGCGCGTGGTCGTGCGCGGCGGGTTCTACGTGCGGTCGCTGGCGCGGGACCTGGGGCGGGCGGTGGGGTGCCGGGCGCATCTGGGGGAGCTGCACCGGACGGCGATCGGGCCGTACGGCGATCCGGGGCCGGGGAGTGAGCCGGTGGCGGTGTCGTCGGGGGAGATTCTCTCTTGGGCGCCGACGCGAATCCTGGACGACAATGAGGTCGGGGAATTGCGCGCGGGGCGACCGATCAGCGTCGGCGTCGTTGCGCGTGGCGCACGTCTGCCCGACGGTTTTCCGGATCCCGAAGCACCGGTTCGCGGGCTTCATCGCGAGCGCGTGGCGTTTTTGCTGCGCCGGGATGGGAATCGACTGGCGACGATCACGGAGTTCCGCGGTGGGTTATAGCGCGTTGTACGCGGTGTCCAAGGTAATCGCACATGGCGAGGCTCGGGAGGGCGAGGCTCCGTCCGAGCCGTTGTGCGATCCGCGCATTCCGATGGTTCGCAGAGGACGCAAAGGCGCAAAGACGCAGAGAAGGCAAGACTGGGAAGATGGGCGATGGCGAACGGCGCGCGGGCTGATCAGCCCCACTCTAAATGTCTTCTCTGCGCCCTTTGCGCCTTTGCGTCCTTTGCGGCAAAACGAATCTGCGCCCGTCGCGCACGGGCTCGGACGGAGCCTCGCCCTCCCGGTGCGCGGCGGCAGCGCGCTCACTTCTTCAGGAAGTTCGCGAGCAGCTTCTCGCCCTGCTCGGTCAGGAAGCTTTCGGGGTGGTACTGCACGCCCTCGAGCGGCCAGGTCTTGTGGCGGACGCCCATGATCTCGTTGTCGGCGGTCCAGGCGCTGATCTCGTACTCGGGCGGGAGCGTCCCGCTGCGGATGATCAGGCTGTGGTAGCGGGTGGCGGTGAACGGGTTGGGCATGCCGGCGTAGAGCGTGCGGCCGTCGTGGTGGATCAGGTCGGTCTTGCCGTGCATCAGCTTGGCGGCGCGCTCGACGACCGCGCCGGCGGTGAAGCCGATGCACTGGTGGCCGAGGCAGACGCCGAGCGTGGGGATCCTGGGGCCGAAGTGGCGGATCATGTCGTTCGAGACGCCGCCCTCTCTGGGCGTGCACGGGCCGGGCGAGATGACGACGTGCGTGGGCTTGAGGTCGGCGACCTCGTCGACCGTGACCTTGTCGTTGCGGAAGACGCGCATCTCGACGCCCGGCGAGACCTCCCCGAGTTTTTGCACCAGGTTGTAGGTGAACGAGTCGTAGTTATCGATCAGGACGAGCATGGCGAGGGAAGGGTAGGGGATCGGTCGTGAGGCGGCAAGTTGGAGTGACGCGTGTCCATGGTCAATTGTCCATTGTCCATCGCGGCAACTGGCAACGGCCGCGTTTCTCAACTCACCATGGACAATTGACCACTCATTGGACTTCCCCCGGCCTCCCCTCTACCCTCCCGCACCATGCTCTTCCTCGGTCGAATCGACTTCAATGACCCCGCGTTCTGGGCGGTTCTGATCGGCTGGGTCATGGCCGTGACGCTCCACGAGTTGGCGCACGGGGTGGTCGCGTTCTGGGGGGGCGACTACACGATCCGCGAGCGCGGCGGGCTGACGCTCAACCCGCTGCAGTACGTCGACCCGTTCAACTCGATCCTGATCCCGGTCATCTTCCTGGCGATCGGGGGCATCGCGCTGCCGGGCGGCGCCACGTTCGTCCGCCGGGATTTGCTCCGGTCGCGCGGGTGGGACACGGCGGTCTCGGCCGCGGGGCCGGCGATGAACCTGATCCTGTTCGGCCTGCTCGCGATCCCGTTGCTGCCGGCGGCCGGGTGGATCGACATCAACGACCCGCTCAATTGGACGACCGCCCAGCGGTTCGTGGCGGCGTCGTGCTTCCTGCAGCTGTTCAGCGTGATCCTCAACCTGATCCCGATTCCGCCGCTGGACGGGTTCGGGATGATCGCGCCGTACCTCCAGCCGGAGCTGCGGGACAAGCTGTCGACGCCGCCGGTGAGCACGGCGTTGTTCTTCGGGTACTTCATGCTGATCCTGCTGACGCCGTTCATCTACGTCGTGTTTGCGATCATGCATGCCATTATGGGTGAGCGGCTGTTCGACATCTCGAGCTACGGCTGGAGGTCGGTGCTCCGGGGGGGCTGACGCGAATTCGGGGAAAGCGTCGTACGGTCGCTGAGCCGCAAGCGGCAGATGGTGAGTGGCGTGCCCGCGTCTCCCGTCACCGTGGGGTGCACCTATAGCACCAGATGAGTGTGCTTCGTCGCGTCGTTGCGGGGGCGTGATTTGCCTTGGCAGAATGGGCGACCTATGAAACAATAGTGATGAACGAGTCGCGTCGGGCGAGGTAGACTCAGCCGTAGCGGCGGGGGGCGGACGCGTTCGGGCACACGCGGACGGATCGGCACGGCGGATGACGCGCGCGGAAGACGTCCGGAGGAACTGACATGGCGCATGACGTAGGCAACGATCGGCTTTTGCTCATCAAGGTGGACGGCATGCACTGTCACAAGTGCGAGCAGGCGATCGTGAAGTCGGTCGGCGCGCTGCCGGGGGTGCACGAGGTGGAGGTCGATTTTCCGTCCAAGCAGGCGTCGGTGCTGTTCGACCCGGCGAAAGTCACGCCCAAGCAACTCACGGCCGCGGTCACCAAGGCGGGGTACAAGGTGAACGGCTTCACGCAGCAGAACCCGCTCGAGGCGCACCGGGAGTCGTGACGAGGAGTTTTAACGCGGGGCAACCCACGGAAACGCGTTCCCTGGGCTTTTGGGGCGGAAACCTTTCGAGGGACGGGACGTCCAACCCATTTGGAGGCCCGCATGAACTCGCGTTATCCCTTGAGACTCATTGCCGTCGCCGGACTCGTGCTGGCGATGTTCGCCGCGCCCGCGTCGGCGCTGATGCCGAACCCGCGGCCGCGGCCGATCCCGATTCCGCTGCCCGAGCCGGTGCCGCCGTGGCCGGGGCAGGGGTGGGTGTGGGTGCCGCCGACGTACCAGACGGTGCACGAGCGGATCTGGCAGGAGGGGCATTTCCAGACGACGTACGAGCGCGTGTGGGTGCCGGAGACCGCCGGCTGGCGGACGGTGAGGTATTGGGACGGCGCGCAGTGGGTGGAGCGGCAGGAGTGGGTGGTCATTACGCCGGGCCATTGGTCGCAGGCGCCCCGGCAGGTGTGGGTGCCGGGACGGTGGACGACGCAGGTGCGGACGATGCAGGTGACGCCCGGGCGGTGGGAGTGGCGCGGTCACGGTAACCCGCCGCCGATCGTCGCGCCGCCGATCGGCCAGCCGCCGGCGGCGCGGCCGCCGGAGCTGGCGCCGTTCTCGCCGTTGTGGGAGTGGCCGGCGGATTCGAAGAAGGGCGCGAAGTAGAACCTGTTCACTGGACAAAGAACCCATGGTGCAAGCACCGTGGGCTTTCTTTTGCGCGCTCCGGGTCATCCCTTGAATCCGGACTCGTCGACCCACCGCATGCAGCGGGTCGCGCTGGCCCACAGGCCGGCGTCGGCGTCGGCGACGAATTCGCGGGGGACCCAGGCGTACAGCAGGTCGTGCCCGTCGTCGCCCCGGAGGAGCGCGAGCCACGTGTCGTGGCCGGGGACGTCGAACCCATCGAACAGGCCGCGCGAGTGGTAGCCGGCCAGGCCGTCGTGCTCGGAACGGTCGATGGCGCATTCGAGCACGCGGCCGCCGGCCAGCATCAGAACCTTCGTCGGCGCGATCAGCCCCGACGCTTCGAGCGCCTGTTCACGGCGGGTGAGCAGGTCGTCGACGATCGCCAGGCGCTCGAACGAGGTGGGCCGGTAGAGGTCTTCAGTCCCGTCGGCCCCTGTCGTCACCATGACCAAGGCGCCGGCGGGTGCGAGGTGGGAGCGCGTGTCGCGCGCGGGGTCGGTCGGGCGCGGGTGGGCGGACCGATACCACATGGCCGTGACGTTCACGCGTTGGCGGATTCGGACGACGTCCGCGGGTCGGGGCATGCGGACATGGTATGCGAGCGCCCGGGGGCTCTGGCGCAACAAAGAACCCACGGAACGAGTTCCGTGGGCTTTCGGGCGTGCGTTGTTGGTGTTCCCGAGAGCGCGGGTAGCGCTTAGTTCCATGCCCCGCTCAGCCACCGGGTGTCCTTGAGTTCGTCGTAGGTCAGGGGTTCGACGTGCGTGTCTGCGAACAGGACGTTGGCCTTCTTGTTGTGGCGGATGTACTCGTACGTGCGGTCCGGGTTGGCCCACTGGGTCCAGTTGTCGAACGTGTCGCCGTTCCCGTCGATCGTCTGTTCGAAGGAGTCCATCGCGAAGATGACGCGGTTCGCGTTGCGGATCCGGGAACTTCGTCGGCCCAGCCAGACCGTTTTCTTGGAACCGTCAGCCATCACCATGTTCGACCGGCGGTAGTACAGGGCGCACTCGCCGGCGTTCCCGAAG
>DASPKW010000415.1:0-15696 GCA_035627895.1 Tepidisphaeraceae bacterium
CGTCGCGGTCGCGCCCGCGCCCGCGCCCGCGCCCGCGCCCGCCGCTACCCCCCTGCCGCTGGGGATCATCGGCCTCGACGCGGTCGAACTCCACGGGACGGTCACGATCGACGCGTACGACTCGGCGACGGACGAGTACGACGACGACAAGGCCGCCGACACGGCGCTGCTCGCGAGCAACGGGCCGGTGCGCCTGTTCGGGGAGGCCAAGGTCAAGGGGAGCGTTCGGCCCGGGCCGGACGCGCCGCTGAAGCTGTCGAAAAAGACGAAGGTGACCGGGTCGACCGCGTCGATCGAGCGGGCGCTCGTGGCGGCGCCGGTCGACGTCGCGGCGCTCGCGGCTGGCGCGACGCGCGCGGCGGAGTTGCCCGAGGGCGTGCTGTCCAACGGCAACCTCACGCTCGCGGGCAAGCGCGCGGTGGCGATCCCCGCGGGCGTGTACGACGTCCGCGATTTGACGATCGACACCCGCGCGACGCTGCGGTGCGACGGCCCGGTCACGCTGCTGGTGCGCGGGCGCGTGACGGTCATGGGCGCGATCGAGGCGCACCAGAACCGGCCGAAGAATTTGGTGATCAAGGTCGCGGGGCCGGGACCGGTGGTGCTCGCGACCCGGGCGGACGTGTACGCCGACCTGTATGCGCCGCAGTCATCGCTGGACGTGTCGGGCAAGGGCGACTTCTTCGGGCGACTGACCGCGCGGACGGTGAAGGTGTCGGGGCGGTGGGGGTTCCACGTGGATCAATCGCTGGGGAAGTGACTCTCTCCCTCTCCCAGCAGCGCTCCTCCCTCTCCCGGCCGCGCCGACGGTGCTATTCGCGACGCGGCGCATTCGCGGCGGTGAGAGGGCGGGCGCGAGGGGCGAGCGACCAGTGGCGTCGTTTACCAGATCCGAATTACTCCGCGCCCTCGACCTTCGTACCCCCCGGCACGTGCTGCGCGATGTGGTCGTACGTCGTCGCGAGGAAGCCGAGGAACGGGAAGCCGGACTTGGGGAACGGGCTGGGGCCGAGCTTCTCCAGCGCCGACGGCGCGTCCGGCGCAATGGGCGGCGCTTCGGGGAGGTCGGCGAGCAGATCGTCGGGTGAATTCGACATGGCAGTTCGGTTAAATCGGACTCAGGACTTCTCTGCGACCTCTGCGTCTCTGCGGTGCTTCTCCTCGAGAAGCAAGTTGGACGCGCCCCGCAAGCGGAGCGGCTAAAAGGGATTCTCGCGGTCAATCGAACTCGCCGACGGCCTCGCGCGATAGGGAGAGGTACTCGCGCAGCTGCTCGGTCGAGAAGTTCGTCAGCCACTCGTCGCCGCTGCCGACGATCTGGTCGGCGAGAGCCTGCTTCTCGCTGAGCAGGCGGTCGATTCGCTCTTCCATCGTGCCGATGCAGACGAACTTGTGCACCTGCACCTGCCTCGTCTGGCCGACGCGGTGGGCGCGGTCGGTCGCCTGGGCCTCGACGGCGGGGTTCCACCACCGGTCGAAGTGGAACACGTGGTTGGCGGCCGTCAGGTTCAGGCCCAGCCCGCCGGCGCGGAGCGAGAGGAGGAAGATCCGCGGCGTGCCCGGGGCCTGGGCCTGGAACGCCTGGATCATGTCGTCGCGGCCCTTGGCGGGCGTCCCGCCGTGGAGGAAGTAGGTGTCCTTGCCCAGCCGCGCCTTGATCGCGCGCTCGAGCAGGTGGCCCATCTCGCGGTACTGCGTGAACACCAGCGCGGCGTCGCCCTCGTCCAGCAGTTCCTCACACATGTCGAGCAGGCGCTCGAGCTTGCCGGAGCGGCGGTCGAGCGAGCCCTTGGCGGGCGTTTCGCCGTTCGGCGCGTCGTACCCGCGCGGGACGCCGACCTTGTCGTCCAGCAGGGCCGGGTGGTCGCAGATCTGCTTGAGGCGCGTGAGCGTCGCCAGGATGAGCCCGCGGCGGCGGATGCCGCTGGCGCCGTCGATCTGCCGGAGGCTGTCGTTCACCAGCCGCTCGTACAGCGACGCCTGCTCGGCGGTCAGGTTGCAGAACACCTTCATCTCGAGCTTGTCGGGCAAATCGCCGGCGATCGTCGGGTCGGCCTTGGTGCGCCGGAGGATGAACGGCCTGATCATGTTGCGGAGCTGGGCTGCGCGGTCCTTTTCGCCCATCTTCTCGATCGGGACGGCGAACCGCTCGCGGAAGTCGGCGGCCGTCCCGAGCAGCCCGGGGTTGAGCACCTGCATGATGCTCCAGAGCTCGGACAGGTGATTTTCGATCGGCGTGCCGGTCAGGGCGACGCGGTGCGGGGCGTAGAGCGAGCGGATCGCGACGGTCGCGGCGGCGGCGGGGTTCTTGATCTTCTGCGCCTCGTCGAGCGCGATCCGGTGCCAGCGGACGCGGGCGAGCTCGTCGCGGTCGCGGTGGGCGAGCGAGTACGACGTGACGACGACGTCGGACTCCTGCGCGGCTTTCGTGAACGTGTCGCCCGTCATGCGGTCGGGGCCGTGGTGGATGATGAGCTTGAGCGTCGGGGCGAAGCGCTGGAGCTCGCGGAGCCAGTTGCCGACGACGGACGTGGGGGCGAAGAGGAGGGTGGGGCCGATGGACTTCGCGTCGCGCGTCACCGGTTGCGCGACGACGGGCGCCGTCGCGCTCGCCTGCGGACTCGCCTGAGGCTCGCCCTCCGGGTCGCGGCTAGGCGGGGTTGCGGCGTGCTGTTCCGATTGCTGACTCCGGGCTTCTGACCTCTGCTTCTCCGCGCGCTCGCGCTCGTACAGCATCAGCGAGATGAGCTGGATCGTCTTGCCCAGGCCCATGTCGTCAGCGAGGCAGGCGCCGAGACCGATGCGGTCGAGGAAGGCCATCCAGTGGAGGCCGCGGAGCTGGTACGGGCGGAGGTCGCCCTTGAAGGACACGGGCTGCGTGAGGTCTTCCGGCGCGGTGACGGTCGACTGGTCGAGGAGTTTTTCGATCCAGCTCGTGCCGGTCAGGCCGATCACGTTCAGGCCGGTCTCGGCCTTGTTCGCGGTGAACGCGGTGCGGAACGCGTCGGCGAGCGTGGTCTTGCCGGGCGTCTGCTTCGACATGAAGTCGACGGCCTTGCGCGTCGCGTCGAGGTCGAGGCGGATCCACTTGCCCTTGTGGCGGACGAGCGGGACGTTTCGGCCGACCAGGTCCTGGAACTCCTGGGCCGTCAGCTTGAGGTCGCCGACCGCGATCTGCCAGTTGAAGTTCACCAGGCTGTCGAGCCCGAACTGCCCGGTGGACAGGTCGAGCGACTCGGCCATGCGTGCGTTGCGGGCCCGGCGGGCATTGGTGCCCAGGGCGGTGTCGTCGAACGGGCCGTCGTCGTCGTCGGGCTCCGGAATGTCGGCGGGGGAGAGCAGCAGGCGGAGGCCGATCTCCTCGTCCGGGTCACTCGCCCAGTCGGGCAGGACGACGCCGAACCCGCGGTCGCGGAGGATGCCGGACCAGTGGCGGATGAACGCGTACGCGTCGGTGGTCGTCAGGCCCATGTCGGCGGGCGCCGGGTGCGAGAGCAGGCCCTGCACGGGCGGGAAGACCTCCGCCGCCCGCGACAGCTCGGCGAGCAGCGCGGCCTGGCGCTTGGCGACGGACCGCCCGAGGATCGGGGCCGGGCCGGAGCCATGGGACCAGAGGGAGGACGCGGGGATCAGGTCGCCTTCGCCGTCCAAGGGCTGGAGGTGGAAGGAGAGGTTCCAGTCGAGCGCGGGGGGAGGGGTGACGATCGTCTCGGGGGACAGAGCCGCTGAAGCGGCCCCGCCGGCGTCGGACTCGGAGACGGGTGCGGGGAGGCTCTCGTCGTGGGCGCCGTCGCCGTTGCCGGTGTGGGGGAGGTGGTCTTCGAGTTCGGCGTCGTCGCGGGTCATGTCCGCGAGCAAGTTGGCGAGGGCGGCGGCGTCTTCCTCGGGCGGCTCGTCCGGCTCGGTCAGCATGAACACGAGCCGGAGGGCCGCGGCCTGCGTGTCGTCGAGTTGGCCGAGCCACGCCTGCGTCTGCTGCACGAACGCGGCCCGCTCTTCGGGGTCGTCGACGTAGAACCGCGCATCAGGCCCGAGCAGCGCCGCGAGCCACCGCCCCTCGGGGCCGGCCGGGGGGTTGGCCCGCTCGGCCCGAATCCCGACTTCCTGAAAGAACGAGTCGCCCGCGACCGCGCGGCGCACCAGCGCGTCCGCCGTCGCCGCCAGGAAAGTCTCGACGAGCGTCGCCGCGTCCGGTCCGCCCTCGGCCGAGCGGCACACGGGCGGCAGCGCCGTCGCCAGCCGCTCGAGCCACTGCAGGTGCGCCCGCTGCATGACCAGCACGCGCCAGGACGCGAGCATCTCCCCGCCGCCCACCTCGTCGACGCGCGGGATGAACTGCTTGGCCGCGATCAGTGCGCACACAAATCGCGCGAGCTTCGCCCAGTACCCGACCGTCGTGCCGCACGCGCCCGGCAGTGGCGCGGGCAGACACGTCAGAAAATCGATCGCCTCGGCCGGCGCGAGCACGAGGGCGGGGACATCCCGCGTGTCCCCGCACGCCAGTTCGAGTGTCCCGTCCGGGGCCGCCGACGCGAGCAGGCCGTCCGTGCAGACCTCGCCCACCGCCGCCCGGATCGCGCCGACGTCCGCAGGGGCATCGGCCCCGGCGGCGCCCCACAAATACAGGGCCCCGCGATGCCAATTCGCCTGCAGTTGAACCGCTTGCGGCACGTCCGAACCCATCCCGTTGCCTCGCTCCCTCGGCCCAAGTGCCGAAACGCCCAAGCATAGGCCCGCACGCGGAAAAGGACAGACCCCCGGCCCGACGAAATCCCCGCACCATTCGTCAGTTCACGCCGGTCGCAAGCGTAAGACACCGGCCGGCACGCTTTGACCCCCGCGGGCCGGACGGATATCCTCTGGCGCGTGCGGCGTTAGCTCAGTTGGTAGAGCAGGAGTTTTCCAAACTCCAGGTCATCGGTTCGAACCCGATACGCCGCTCTGGTCCGGCCCCGGGAACGTTTTCCCGGGGCGGCGTCGTTTGAGGAGTGCGCGGCGCCATCGACGCGCGAGCCCGATTTATCGGGACGCGAAAAAACTGCTCGGCCTCAACCGCACCGCGCATCGGATTCGCACGCCGCGCGTGTCGGACGAAAGATAAACTCCGATTTCGCTTGCTAGCGCCGGTGCCGTACTTGATATAATACGTACACGCGACAGGTCGCCAGCCGACGGACGCATCAACGCGATTCCGCTTGGCCGCACCGGCGGGGCCCGCATGACTCGGGAGCCACGGCTCCAACGTCGGCGTCCTCCGGACGGACTCGAAACGGCTTACCGAAAGCGACCGGTCGCGAACATAGCGCCGCGGCAAACGCCCATGCGGTCGAGCGGCTAACACCCGCCACCGCGGACCGGGGACTGTCCCCGCGGCACACAAGGGTCAACGGGCCGAAAGCCACACCTTACATAGGCTTTCGGCCCGTCGTGCATTTTTGAGGGGGAGGGTCGGGAGCGGACATATTGCCGCAAAGACGCGAAGGGCGCAAAGGCGTTAGTTGCGTCGTGCGCCGCCCAATCGGCAATCGGCAATTCCTCACCCGCCGGTGCGGCCGGCCAGGCTGGCGACCATGGTGATGAGTTCGGCGGGTTCGACGGGTTTGGCGACGTGCATCTGGAAGCCGGCGAGGACGGCGCGCATGCGGTCTTCGGCGCGGGCGTAGGCGGTGAGGGCGATGGCGGGGACGGCGCCGCCGCGGTCGGGGCCGAGCGAGCGGACCTTGCGGATTAGGGCGTAGCCGTCCTCGCCGGGCATGCCGATGTCGCTGACGAGCACGTCGGGGCGCTCGGCGGCGAGGAGGGCGAGCGCCTCGTCGGCCGAGCCGGCGGTTCGGACGCGCGCCTGGCACCCCTCGAGGACCCGCGCGAGCAGCGCGCGGGCGTCGGGCTCGTCGTCGACGACCAGGACGCGCACGCCGGCGATCTGGACGCACGTGTTGAGGTCGGCGGCGCCGCCCTGCGCCGGGTGGCGGCGTTCGCCGGGCTCGTCGTCCGCCGCCGGCGCCGCGTCGACGGCGGTCAGCGGGAGCGCGACGATGAACGTCGCGCCGGCGCCCGGCCCCGCGCTCTTGGCGCGAACGCTCCCGCCGTGCAGTTCGACGAGTTGCTTGACGATCGCCAGCCCCAGGCCGAGCCCGCCGTGGCGGCGGGTGGTGGTCGCGTCGGCCTGGCGGAAGCGGTCGAACACGTACGGCAGGAACTCGGGGCGGATGCCCTCGCCGGTGTCGGTGACGCTCACTTCCAAGTGCGAGTTGACGCGCTCGAGGAGGACCTGCACGCGCCCGCCGCGGGGCGTGAACTTGATCGCGTTACTCAGGAGGTTCCAGAACACCTGCTGGAGGCGTTCGGGGTCGCCCGAGACCGGCCGGGCGGCGGGGTCGAGGACGGCCTGGACGCGAATGCCCCTGGCGTCGGCCGCGGGTTGGACGGTCTCGACGGCGGCGCGGACGACCGGGGCGAGGTCGACGCGCTGGACGTCGAGGCGGACCTTGCCGCTGATGATCCGGCTCATGTCGAGCAGGTCCTCGATGATCCGGGTCTGGGCCCGCGCGTTGCGCTCGATGACCTCCAGGCCCTGGGACAGGTCGTCGGCCGTCGTCGTCCCGTCGCCGGCGCGGAGGATCTGGGCCCACCCGAGGATCGCGTTGAGCGGGGTGCGGAGCTCGTGGCTGAGGGTGGCGAGGAACTCGTCCTTCATGCGGCTGGCGCGCTCGGCCTCGGCGCGGGCGGCCCGCTCGCGCACGAGCAGGTCCTCCCGCGCGCGCTCGACCGCCTTGCGGTCCGTCACGTCGTGCACGGTCAGGATCGCCAGGGCCACCCGGCCGTCCGCGTCGCGCACGGGCGCGCCGCTGTAGCTGACGAACAACTCGAGCCCGGTGTCCGTCCGCCGGACCGACAGTTCGCACCCGACGACCGTCTCCCCGCGGAGCACGCGCGACATCGGCCACTGGTCGAGTTCGAGGAGGGCCCCCGCGGGCGTGCGCAGCTCGAAGATCTGCGTGAACGCCGCCAGGTGCCGCCGCACCTCCTCGACGCTCGCGAACCCGTGCATCGCCAGCGCCGCAGCGTTCCACTCGAGCAGGTTGCCCGCGGCGTCCGACACGATGAGCCCCTCGGTCATGCTGCCGACGATGGCCCGGAGCTGCCCGAGGCTGGCCTCGGCCCGGCCCCGGCTGGCGCGGAGCGCGTCGTACAGGCGGGCGTTGTCGATCGCGACCGCCGCCTGCGCGGCGATGCCCGCCACCACGCGCTCGTCGCGCGCCGTGAACACGCCGGCGTGCGGGTGCCCGTAGAACAGGCCGCCGAGGACGGCGCCGGTGCGCGACACGACGGGCACGGCGAGGTAGCTGCGGACGGGCAGGTGGCCGGGCGGCATCCCGGCGTACGGCGCGTTGCGCCCGTACCGGGGGTCGGCGGTAACGTCGGGCAGGCGGACGATCGCCTCACCGCGGAACGTGGGCCCGAAGATGTCGGTCATGCGGGGCATCGGGAATTGGGCGAACGCCTCGCGCGGGACGCCGGACAGGGTGTAGAGGGCGTACGACTTGCCGTGTTCGTCGACGACGTTGTAGAAGAACGCGCCGAACGCGGCCCGGGTGAGGGCGGTCGTCTCGTCGGTGACCTGCTGGACGAGCTGGTGCAGGTCGAGCTCGGCGGCGACGGCGCGGCCGACGCGGTTGATCGTCTCGACGGTCTCGGCCTCGTCGCGGGCGCGGCGCTGGGCCTCCTTGAAGTCGTGCACGTCGGTGTTGGTGCCGAACCACCGGGTGACCTCGCCGGCCTCGTTCTTGAGCGGGACCGCGCGCCCGAGGAACCACCGGTAGGCGCCGTCGGCCCGCCGGAGCCGGGCCTCGATCTCGTACGGCTGGCCGGCGCGGACGGCGTCGGCCCACGCGGCGCGGGTGCGGTCGACGTCGTCGTCGTGGACGACCGGGGCCCAGCTCGGCTCGCCGCGTTCGCCGGCGGCCCGGCCGGTGTAGGCGTACCACCGCTCGTTGTAGTAGTCGACGGTCCCGTCCGGGCCGGCCGTCCAGACGATCTGCGGGACGGCGTCGGTCACGAGCCGGAGCTCGGCCTCGCTGCGGGCCAGTTCGCGCACGGCGCGGGCCCGCTCGATGTACGCCCAGGAGCGCTCGACGACGGCCTCGACCAGCGCGACCTCGTCGGCCGTCCACCGCCGCGGGGCGGCCTGGTGCACGGCCATCATCGCGGTCAGGCGTCCGCCCTTGACCAGCGGGCAGCAGACGAGGGCCTTGATCCCGATCGCGGTGAACATCGCGCCGCCGTCCGACGCCGACAACTCGCGGTCCACGTCGTGGACGACGAGGGTCCGGCCGGCCCGCTGGTCGGCGGCGGCGCGGGTGCCGAACAGTTCGAGCACGTATTCGCCGACGGTGCTGGCGACGCCGGGCGCGGTGTAGTCGTGGCGGATGGTGAACCGGTCGTTGTCGGCGTCGACCTCGGCGTAGGCGCACCGGGACGCGCCCAAGTGTTCGCCGAGCAGGCGGGCGACGGTCTGCATGATCCGCCCGGGGTCGGTGACGTCGCGCGTGGCCTCGCCGAGCTCGCTCAGGAATCGAAATCGCGACTCGCTGGCGCGCAGGGTGGCGATCCCACCGGGTGGGTCTTGTGACTCGAGTAATTCCGATGGATCCTGCCCGCCGCCAGCGCCCATGGCGGGGATCATAGCGACCGGCCGCGCCGGGCATAATGCACGAAGGCGGAGGATCGGGTGAGCGTGAGGTCGCTCGCATTCAAGAGGGCAGGAGCGCTTCCGTTGCGGGGGTTGACGGTCCTAGGGGAGGCGAATCGCGACGAGGCGAAGCCACTGCCGTGGGCCGTTCGGGGGCTGGCGGCTCATGCGCCGCGCCCGGATGCTTGGGTCATCGTGCCCAGGCTCTCCGCGTGCTTCCTTGTCAGTTGACCGTCGCGGAGGCGCCAGGACCAGTTTCCCTCGCCCGTGCCGGGTTGGTTCATCCGCGCCGCCGTGCCGAGGCCGAGCACGTCCTGCACGGGCGCGACGGCGAGCCGGGCGACGGATTGCCAGACCGCGCGCGTCATCGTCCACGCGACGTCGTCGCCCGTCACGTCGCCGAGGTACGCGCGGGCCCGCGCCTTCGCGCGCGCGTCGAGCGATTGCCACCAGCCGGCGGTCGTGTCGTTGTCGTGCGTGCCGGTGTAGGCGACGGCATTCTCGACGTAGTTGTGGGGCAGGAACGGGTCGCGCCCGTCGCCCGGGCCGCCGAAGGCGAACTGCAGCACGCGCATCCCGGGGAGGCCGAAGTCGTCGCGGAGCGCCTCGACGTCGGGCGTGATCACGCCGAGGTCTTCGGCGATCAAGGGGAGCGTACTTTTCAGTGGGGCAGACATTCTTGTCTGCCCCGAACTGCCCTTCGGTGGGCACAACCGGCTGTCCGTTAGTTCACCTTGCAGCGTCTGAAACAGCTCCGTCCCCGGTGCTTTCACCCACTTTCCGCCGACGGCCGTAGGGAGGTGGGCCGGGATCTTGTAGTACCCGGCGAACCCGCGGAAGTGGTCGACGCGGACGAGGTCGACCTGCCGGAGCGTCGCGCGCACGCGGTCGATCCACCACGCGAACCCGTCGCGGCGCATCGCGGGCCAGTCGTACAGCGGGTTGCCCCAGCGCTGGCCGGTCGCGGAGAAGTAGTCCGGGGGGACGCCCGCGACGGCGGTCGGTCGGCGCGAGCGGTCGAGCAGGAACAGTTCGGGGCGGGCCCACACGTCGGCGCTGTCGGGCGAGACGTAGATGGGCAGGTCGCCGATCAGGCGCACCCCGCGCTCGCGGGCGTACGCGCGGAGCGCGTCGAGTTGGCGGAAAAACAGGAACTGGCCGAGCTGGTGCACGACGACGCGATCGGCGAGGTCGCGCCGGGCCGCGTCGAGCGCCCGCGGCTTGCGCGTGACGATTCCGACCGGCCAGTCCTGCCACGCGCCGTGCGAGCGCTCCCGCAGGGCCATGAAGAGGGCGTAGTCGTCCAGCCATGAGGCGTTCTGCGCGCGGAACGTTTCGAACGCGCGCCGTAGATTTGACTTCTGCAATCGCGCCGCGACTCGCGCGACCAACTCCAGCTTCAGCGCCGCCGCCGCGAAGTTCGCCTTGCCCTTGTTGGCGCCGGCCCGCCGCGCGAGTTCCTTCACTTCGGCGCGCGTCGCCAGGCCGTCCCGCGCGAGGTCGTCCGGGCTGATCAGCCGCGGGTCGCCGGCGACGGCCGAGTAGCACTGGTAGGGCGAATCGCCCGCGCCCGCCGGGCCGAGCGGGAGCACCTGCCACCAACTCTGCCGTGCGACCTGTAACCAGTCGACAAAGTCGCGCGCCGCGGGGCCGAGGTCGCCGATCCCGTTGGGCCCGGGCAGGGAGGTCACGTGCATTAACACGCCCGCCGACCGAACCGCCTTCCCGTTCCTCTCCACAGTCGCTCCTTTCATGTTCGCCGGGGCGGAGAGCAAACCGCACGCCGGGGCGAAGGCGGCCCCGCGACAGTCTGTCCGACCGTTCGGACATTACCCACCTTTCCGTGTGTAACCGGTCTTGCCCAACCCCCGATACGGCTGAGTTTCCGGCCGGCCGGGCGGCCCGATAAACGATGGCACCCTCTTTGCCCTCGCCCCTCTGGAATTCGATCGCGCACTCAGACCTGCCAACTTTGAAGGCCGGGCGCCGCCGGTTCCGTCGTTCAACGAAGGAGCATGAGTGACCGTTCTGGACTTTACCAAGACCGACGCCCCCCGCCGGGCCGCCCACATGCGCGTCTGGCCCGGCCGCCCGTACCCGCTGGGGGCGACGTGGGACGGGGCGGGCGTGAACTTCGCGCTGTTCTCCGAGCACGCCACGAAGGTCGAACTCTGCCTGTTCGATTCGGCGGACGCGACGGAGGAGAGTTTCCGCATCGCGCTGCCCGAGTGCACCGACATGGTGTGGCACGGGTACTTCCCGGACGTCGAGCCGGGGCAGTTTTACGGGTTCCGCGTGCACGGGCCGTTCGACCCCAAGGCGGGCCACCGGTTCAACCCGAACAAGGTCGTGCTCGACCCGTACGCGAAGGCGATCGGACGGGACCTGACGTGGGACGACTCGCTCTTCGGCTACAAGGTCGGTGAAGACGACCTGACGTTCGACCCGCGCGACAACGCGGCCCATTGTCCGCTGGCCGCCGTGATCGACACGGCGTTCACGTGGGGCGACGACCGCCCGCCGCGCACGCCGTGGCACAAGACGTTCATCTACGAGGGGCACGTCCGCGGGCTGACGATGAACCACCCGGGCGTCCCGGACGAGAAGCGCGGGACGTACGCGGGGATCGCGACCGAGGTCGTGATCGACCACCTCAAGTCGCTCGGCGTGACCGCGCTCGAGTTGCTGCCCGTCCACTACCACGTGAACGACCGGCACCTGGTCGAGACCGGGCGGACGAACTACTGGGGGTACAACACGCTCGGCTACTTCGCGCCGCACATCGACTACGCGTCGAAGAACTCGGCGCGCAAGAGCGTGCAGGAGTTCAAGATGATGGTGCGGTCGCTGCACGCGGCCGGCATCGAGGTCATCCTCGACGTGGTCTACAACCACACGGCCGAGGGCAACCAGATGGGCCCGACGCTGTCGTTCCGCGGGCTCGACAACGCCAGCTACTACCGGCTGGTCCCCGACGACAAGCGGTACTACATGGACTTCACGGGGTGCGGGAACACGCTGAACATGATGCACCCGCGGGTGCTGCAGCTGATCATGGACTCGCTGCGGTACTGGGTGACGGAGATGCACGTGGACGGGTTCCGGTTCGATTTGGCGAGCACGCTGGCGCGCGAGCTGCACGAGGTCAACCGGCTAGGGGCGTTCTTCGACATCATCCACCAGGACCCGATTTTGAGCCAGGTGAAGCTGATCGCCGAGCCGTGGGACGTCGGGCCGGGCGGGTACCAGGTGGGCAACTTCCCGGTGCTCTGGACGGAGTGGAACGGCAAGTACCGCGACTCGATCCGGCGGTTCTGGAAGGGCGAGGGCGGGACGGCCGGCGAGCTCGCGACGCGCTTGGCGGGGTCGAGCGATCTGTACCAGGACGACGGGCGCAAGCCGTACGCGTCGATCAACTTCATCACGTGTCACGACGGGTTCACGATGCAGGACCTGGTCTCGTACGACCACAAGCACAACGAGGCGAACGGGGAGGACAACCGCGACGGGGCGGACGACAACAACTCCTGGAACTGCGGGCACGAGGGGCCGACCGAGGACCCGTCGATCCGCGCGACGCGGGAGCGGCAGAAGCGCAACCTGATCGCCACGCTCTTCTTCTCCGAGGGCGTGCCGATGATGCTCGGGGGCGACGAGCTCTCGCACACCCAGCAGGGGAACAACAACACGTACTGCCAGGACAACGGGCTGACGTGGCTCGACTGGTCGGCCGACCCGGAGAAGCAGAAATTCCTCGAGTTCGTGCGCAAGTGCGCCCGGATCTGGCGGGAGCAGCCGGTGCTCCAACGGCGGAAGTTCTTCCTCGGGCGGCCGATCCGCGGGACGGACATCAAGGACATCTCGTTCCTGTCCCCGGACGGGCAGGAGATGACCGACGAACACTGGAACGCCGACTTCGTCCGGTGCCTGGGCGTGCGGTTGGCGGGCGACCTGATCAACGAGACCGACGAGCGCGGGGAGCCGATCAAGGGCGACACGCTGTTACTGTTGATCAACGCCCATTGGGAGGAGATCCCGTTCACGCTGCCCAAGTCGAAGGACGAGCACGTGTGGGAGCTGCTGATCGACACGAAGGACCCGGACGCGCCGCCGCGCACCCTGGAGATGGGCGAGCGGTTCCCGCTCTACGGGCGGTCGCTGGCGCTGCTGCGGACGAAGGACCGGGCGGCGATCGACAGCCTGGTGACGCAGACGCAGCTCGACAACCTCCGCAGGGAGGCCGACCGGGCGAGCGGGACCGAGATCCCGTCGTCCACGCGGATGCCGCAGCCGACGACGTGACGCGCGGACAACACAAAAGGGGAGCCCGGCGACTTGTCGCGGGACGTAGACCAACGGTGCCGATCGCGCAATGACTGCGCGGAGTCGCGCCGCTCGACTCCGTCCCGCGACAAGTCGCTGGGCTCTCTTTTTCCCCGCTCGCGCCGCTTCCCAATCCCGTTACGTTCGTCCCACCGCCGACACACACCCTATGAACGCCGCCCCACCGATATCTGCCGTCGACCGCCGCCTCCCCGTCGGGGCCGAAGTCCTGCCCGACTCTGCCGGCGTCCATTTCCGCGTCTGGGCGCCCAAGCCCAAGTCCGTTCGCGTCGTGATCAACGACGCGGATCCGGTCGCGCTGTCACCAGAGACCGGCGGATATTTCTCCGCCCTCGTCGACTCCGCCACGCCCGGCGACCGCTATTCATTTCTCCTCGACGACGACGCCACTCGCTACCCCGACCCCGCGTCGCGGTTTCAGCCCGACGGGCCGCACGGACCGTCCGAGGTCGTCGACGCGGGCGCGTTTCGGTGGACGGATCAGAACTTCAAGGGCGTGGCGCCGGCGGACCGCGTCTTGTACGAGATGCACGTCGGTACGTTCACGCTCGAGGGGACGTGGGCGGCGGCGGCCGAGCGGCTGGACGACTTGAAGGACGTGGGCATCACCGTGCTCGAGGTCATGCCCGTGTGTGAGTTCGCGGGGCGGTTCGGGTGGGGGTATGACGGGGTCGATCTGTTCGCGCCGACGCGGCTGTACGGCCGGCCGGACGACTTCCGGCGGTTCGTCGACGCGGCCCACGCGCGGGGCATGGCCGTCATCCTCGACGTGGTCTACAACCACCTCGGGCCGGACGGGAACTACCTCAAGGCGTTCGCCGACGACTACTTCTCGAAGACGCACCACACCGACTGGGGCGAGGCGATCAATTTCGACGGGGAGAACTCGGCGGGCGTGCGCGAGTTCTTCGTCGCCAACGCCCGGCACTGGATCCGCGAGTACCACCTGGACGGGTTCCGGTTCGACGCGACGCAGAACATCTACGACGACGGGCCGCGGCACATTCTGGCCGACATCACCGCCGCGGCGCGCGAGGCGGGCGACGATCCGGCCCGTCCGATCTACCTGGTCAACGAGAACGAGCCGCAGCACACGGCGCTGGTCCGCCCGTGCGAGTTCCCCAAGGGCTGCGGCATGGACGCGCTGTGGAACGACGACTTCCACCACTCGGCGATGGTCGTGTTGTCGGGGCGGAACGAGGCGTACTTCACGGACTATCACGGCACGCCCCAGGAGTTCATCTCGGCCTGCAAGTGGGGATACCTGTATCAAGGGCAACGGTACAAGTGGCAACAGAAACGGCGGGGCACGCCGGCGCTGGACCTGTTGCCGACGGCGTTCGTGAACTACACGCAGAACCACGACCAGATCGCGAACTACGGGCTGGGGCTCCGGCAGCACTACCACTGCGCGCCCGGCCACCTCAAGGCGATGACCGCGCTGCTCCTGCTGGCCCCGCAGACGCCGATGCTGTTCCAGGGGCAGGAGTGGGCCAGCACGAGCCCGTTCAACTACTTCGCCGACCACACGCCCGAGCTCAACGAGATGATCCGTAAGGGGAGGGCGAAGGAGCTCGGGCAGTTCCCGTCGGTCGCCATCCCGGAGATGCAGGCCGCCCTGCCGTCGCCGAGCGACCCGGTCACGTTCGGGCGGTGCAAGCTCGACTGGGACGAGCGCGACAAGCGGTTTCACCAGCAGATCCTGGCACTGCACAAGGACCTGCTCGACATCCGGCGGACCGAGCCGATCTTTCGCCGGACGCAACGGCGCGGGGACATGGACGGCGCCGTCCTCGGCCACGACGCATTCGTCCTCCGCTTTTTCGGCGAGTCCAACCCGGCCGATCCGACGGCCAACGACGACCGCCTGCTCGTCATCAACTTCGGGTACGACCTGCACCTGGACATCGTGCCCGAGCCGCTCCTCGCCCCGCCATCTGGCAAGACGTGGGAAATCCAGCTCACGACCGAACACCCGCGGTACGGCGGCGCGGGCAATCCGCCACTCGAGACCTCGGGGGAAGACTGGCGGCTCCCAGGGGAAAACTGGCGCATCCCGGGGCGGTGCGCGGTGCTATTACGATCGGTGTGACCCTCGCCCACCCTTGACCGGCCGGCCCCATCCCCCCATGACTACCGCTTCCCTCGACACCCTCCTCCGCGCCGCCCTCGACCGTGCACACGCCCTGCGCACCCTGCCGGAGTCCACGTATCGCGTTCAATTCCACAAGGACTTCACGCTCCGCCACGCCGCCGAGATCGTTCCTTACCTCGCCCGGCTTGGCGTCACGCACCTCTATGCCTCGCCCTACCTCCGGGCGCGCCCGGGGTCGACGCACGGGTACGACGTGATCGACCACGGCCGGCTGAACCCCGAGCTCGGCACCCAGGCCGACTTCGATCATCTGCTCGCCACGCTCAGGGCGCACGGGATGTCGCACATCCTCGACACCGTGCCGAACCACGTCGGGGTGGCGACGAACGACAATTCGTGGTGGAACGACGTGCTGGAGAACGGCCCGGCGTCGCGCTTCGGCGCTTACTTCGACATCGCCTGGCAGGCCTCGCCACGCCCGGAGCTGCGCGACAAGGTGCTGCTGCCCGTCCTAGGCGAGCCCTACGGGGACGTGCTGGAAAAAGGTCAGTTGAAGTTGGCGCTC
>DASPKW010000416.1:0-2341 GCA_035627895.1 Tepidisphaeraceae bacterium
CCCCGAACGCCCCCTCCACCCCCGACGACACGTCCACCGCGTACGGCCGCACCGCTCGCACCACCTCTCCCACATTCTCCGACCGCAACCCCCCCGCCGCGATCAACGAGGGTAACCCCTCGAACGCCCCCGCCCCCCGCAACTCCGCCAGATACGCAAAGTCGTTCTCCACCCCCGTCCCCCCCGGCGCACCGTCTTTCGCCGCCGCCGCCGCCGTCTCCATCACCAAGCCCTGCAACTGCACTAGTCCCAACCGCGCCACCGCCTCGCGCCACGCCGCCAGCTCCCCCGGCAACGTCGCCCGATCCGTCCGCAGCGCCTTGAGCACGCTATAGCCCCGCAGCGCCGCCACCACCTCCGGCCCCTCGTGCCCGTGCAGCTGAATCGTCCGCACGCCCAGCTCACCCGCCACGCGCACGATCTCGTCCACCGCCTGATCCACGAACAACAGCACCGGCGTCACGAACGCCGGCACCGCCGCCACAATCTCCCTCGCCCGCTCGAGCGGCACGTACCGCCGCGCCTTCGGATAACACACGACCCCCACCGCGTCCGCCCCGAGCCGTGCAGCCAGCGCGGCGTCTTCGGGCCGGGTCACACCGCAGATCTTCACGCGCGTCCGCATGGTCGGATTGTTCAGCGCCCGCCGACGGATGTCCATCGTGTACGTTCGTGTGGGAGTTCGAACACGCCCGGGCAGAGCCCAGGGGCTTTGCCCGAAGCGCCGCCCGGGATCCGTCATGCCCCGCGCGCGAAAGCCTTACCCACCGCGCCCGATAGACCGCCCACGCCCCCCCGGGTAGATATGCACGCGTCCCCGAAGCGGAAGGAGCACCCCCGATGGCGGCGAGAAACCTGCTGGCGTTCGACTTGGGCGCCGAGAGCGGCCGGGCACTGCTCGGCCGGCTCGACGGCGGCAAAATCACCCTCGAAGAAAAGCACCGCTTCGCCAACCCCAACGGGCGACTCAACGGCCACCTCTGCTGGAACCTCCTGGCGCAGTGGGAAGAGCTCAAGAACGGCCTGCGCAAGGCCGGGGCGGGCGGGGGCCCCATCCACGCGATCGGCGTCGACACCTGGGGCGTCGACGTCGGCTTCCTCGACAAGGACGGCGATCCCGTCGCCAGCCCCTACATGTACCGCGACCCGCAGACGGATGGGATGATGGACCTCGCCTTCTCGCGCGTCCCGAAGGCCGAGATGTTCGAGCGCACCGGCGTGCAGTTCATGCAGCTCAACACCGTCTTCCACCTGCTCGCGATGACCCAGCGCAAGAGCGCGATCCTCGACGCCGCCCGCACGATGCTCTTCATGCCGGACCTGTTCAACTACCTGTTCACCGGCGAAAAGGTCGCCGAGCTCTCGATCGCCACGACCAGCCAGATGTACGACCCGCGCGCGGGCGCCTGGGCCACCGGCATGCTCGACAAGCTCGGCATCCCGACGCACTTCCTTCCCAAGATCGTGCCGACCGGCACGCGCCTCGCCAACGTGCGATCCGACGTCGCGCGCGAGTGCGGCATCACCGCCGAGATCCCCGTGATCGCCACCGCCGGCCACGACACCGCCGCCGCCGTCGCCGCCGTCCCGGTCGACGCCTCCGACGGCCCGGACTGGTGCTACATCTCCTCGGGCACGTGGTCGCTCATGGGCGTCGAAGTGCGCGAGCCGATCATCAACGCCAGGTCGCTGGCGCTCAACTACACCAACGAGGGCGGCGTCGGCGGCACCATCCGGTTCCTCAAGAACATCATGGGCCTGTGGCTCGTGCAGGAGTGCCGCCGGCAGTGGGTGAAGGAGGGTCGCGAGCTTTCGTACGCCGAGCTGACGCGCATGGCCGCCGAATCCGACCCGTTCATCGCCGCCGTCGATCCGGACGACCGCCCGTTCATCACGCCCGGCGAAATGCCGCGCAAGATCGCCGAGTTCTGCGCCCGCACCAACCAGCGCGCCCCCGGCACGCCCGGCGAATACGTCCGCGTCTGCCTCGAGAGCCTCGCCCTCACCTACCGCAAGACGATCGACGGCCTCGAAGACGTCCTGGGTCGCAAGATCAACGTCATCCACATCGTCGGCGGCGGCACGCAGAACGAGCTGCTGTCGCAGATGACCGCCGACGCCACCGGCAAGCTCGTGGTCGCCGGCCCCGTCGAAGCGACGGCGGTGGGTAACATGGGCGTGACCGCCATGGCCGCGGGCGAGATCGGGAGTGTGGAAGAGCTGCGAGCGGTCGTCCGCCGCAGCTTCCCCCTAAAGCGCTACGAGCCGACGAAGGACCGCGGCGGCTGGGATGAGGCGTACGGGAAGTACAAGGGTTTGACGCGCGCCTGATGCCCAACGA
>DASPKW010000417.1:0-22337 GCA_035627895.1 Tepidisphaeraceae bacterium
GCCGAGCCGTTACCAGGGCGTACGCTTCGGCAACACGAGCGACCCCGTCCCGTACCTGACGAACCCGCCAGGCGTCGACCGCGCCGCCCGCCGGGCCCTGCTCGACGACATCAACGACCTCAATCAGCAGCACCTGGCGGACCACGGCGACCCGGAGATCGACACGCGGATCAGCCAGTACGAGATGGCGTACCGGATGCAGATGTCGGTACCCGACCTCCTCGACTTCTCGACCGAGCCCAAGTCGGTGATCGACATGTACGGGCCGGACGCGCTGAAGAAGGGGACGTTCGCGAACAACTGCCTGATCGCCCGGCGGCTGCTCGAGCGCGGGACTCGGTTCGTCCAACTCATGCACAGCGGGTGGGACCAGCACTCGAATCTGTTCACGCAGCTCGAACAGCAGTGCAAGGACACCGATCAGCCGTCGGCGGCGCTGGTGAAGGACCTCAAAATGCGCGGGCTGCTCGAGGACACCCTGGTCGTGTGGGGCGGCGAGTTCGGCCGCACCCCATTCGGGCAGGGCGACCCCGCCAAGCCGAACGGCCGCGACCACTTCGGCCGGGCCTTCTCCCTCTGGATGGCGGGCGGCGGCGTGAAGGGCGGACACGTCCACGGCGCGACCGACGAGTTCGGCTGGAACATCACCGAGAACCCGGTGCACGTTCACGACCATCAGGCGACGATTTTGCACCTGCTTGGCATCGACCACGAGCGGTTGACGTACCGGTATCAGGGGCGGCAGTTCCGGCTGACCGACGTGCACGGTCACGTGGTGAAGGGCGTGCTCGCGTAAGCGGGAGGGCGAGGCTCCGTCCGAGCCGCGGGGCACCCCGCGCACGTAGGAACGGCTCGGACGGAGCCTCGCCCTCCCGTTCTCGGAGCGTCAAATGCGTCACACTCGGCACATTCCGCAGCTTGACAGTCGTCCGGGGCACAAATAGCCTGCCCGTGGCCCGATACTGGTGTACAATAGATCAGCCGGAAGTGTCCGCGGACACCACGGTTACGCCGAAGGCTTCAACGAGCGTCGCGCTCCCCCCGGAGTTATGTCCAACGACGACAGCCGCACCGCCGCCGGGACGACGTCCGCGAACCTCGACACCGAGGTCGGCCGGGTCGTCGTCGACATGGGACTGGCGAGCAAGTCGGAGATCGACTACGTCCGCGAGCAGCAGAAGCAGTCGTCCGACCCGAACCAGCGCTCGTTGGCCGACCTGCTTATCGAGCACAACTTCATTACGGCCAACCAGGCCAAACGCCTCCGCAAGCAGGTCGACGAGCGCCGGGCCAACTCGCAGATCCCCGGTTATCAGTTGATCGGCAAGCTCGGCAAGGGGGCGATGGCCACGGTCTACAAGGCCCGGCAGGTCTCGCTCGACCGCATCGTCGCGGTGAAGGTGCTGCCGAAGAAGATGTCGGAGAACCAGGAGTTCGTCGACCGCTTCTACAAGGAGGGGAAGGCCGCCGCGCGGTTGTCGCACAACAACATCGTGCAGGCGATCGACGTGAACGTGTCGCCCGAGGGGTATCACTTTTTCGTGATGGAGTACGTCGAGGGCCCGACGTTGTACGACATCATGGCCCCCCCGCCCCACGGCGAGGGCCGCGCGTTCTCCGAGGCCGAGGCGCTGGACGTGACGATCCAGATGGCCGATGCGCTCGCGCACGCGCACCAGCGCAACCTGATCCACCGCGACGTCAAGCCGAAGAACATCCTGCTGACCAAATCCGGCGTCGCCAAGCTGACCGACCTGGGGCTCGCCCGCGCGGTCGACGACAAGGAAGCCGCCCAGATGGAGGCCGGCAAGGCGTACGGGACGCCGTACTACATCTCGCCCGAGCAGATCCGCGGGGACGTCGACATCGACTTCCGGGCCGACATCTACTCGCTGGGCGCGACGATGTACCACCTGGTGACCGGGCGGCCGCCGTTCGAGGGCGACACGCCGTCGGCCGTGATGCACAAGCACCTGAAGCAGCCACTGACGCCGGCGGACCACGTGAACACGGCGCTCTCGGCCGGCGTGGGCGAGATCATCGACGTCGCGATGGCCAAGAACCGCGACGAACGGTACCAGTCGACCGAGGACATGCTCGAGGACCTGCGGGCCGTCGCGCGGGGCGAAGCCCCGATCCACGCGCGGCGGGCGGTCCAGCTCGACAGCCTCGAAAAGCTCGAGGAGACCGGCAAGACGGTCGACATCGCCCCGGGCGCGTTCCGGCCCGTCTCGATCTGGACGAGCCCCCTGGTCCTGGCGATCGCGGCGATCGCGGGATTGTCGTTGATCGCGAACGTCATCATGCTCGTTTTGCTATCGGGCAAATGACTAGGGTGGGCACTGCCCGCCGTCCGCGTGCGCTCGTCCCCCGACCGGTTCGATCACGGTCACCCCCGCCCGGGCAGGTGCTCCTCAAACTTATCCCCGTGCGCCTTGAGCGACCCTTCGTTCGCGTGGGACGACGCGTCCTCGCGCTCGACCGAATCGCCGCCCGGGAACAGCCGCTCGCGGTCCTGGGCGACGTCGCCCCGGCTCACCACGTCCTCGGCGACCATCCCCGTCTCCGCGTCGGGCGTGCCGGTCGCGTTTCCTCCCCCGCTGTTGGCGTCCGAGGCGCCCGGCCCGCCGCCGATCCGGTTCGCATCTGCTTCGTCAGTCGTGTCACTGTGCTGCTTGTTCCGGGCCATCGCAACCTCCGTGGTTGCTCCACCAGTTGCAATTGCCGTACCCTTGCCCGGGCTTGGCCAGCTCCACCATTGGCGCGACTCATCCGTTTGACATTTGCTGCCCGCCTTTTGACATTGAGCCCATGCATGCTCCTCCCTCCGCCGCGTTCATCGGCACCGGCATCATGGGCGGACCGATGGCCGGCCACCTTTTGAAGGCCGGCGTCCGGCTGACCGTCCACAACCGCACGAAGACGAAGGCTCAGGCGCTACTCGACCAGGGTGCCACGTGGGCCGACTCGCCCGCCGCCGCCGCGGCCAACGTCCGGTTCGTCTTCATCAACGTGACCGACACGCCGGACGTCGAGCGCGTCGTCCTCGGGCCGGGCGGCGTGATCGAGGCCGACATGCCCGGGCAGATCGTGGTCGACCACTCGACGATCTCCCCCGCCGCCACCCGCCGCATGGCCGAGGCGCTGGCGGCCAAGGGCAAGCGGTTCCTCGACGCGCCCGTGTCCGGCGGCGACGTCGGCGCGCGCAACGCGGCCCTCTCGATCATGGTCGGCGGGGACCGGGCCGCGTTCGAGGCCGCCGAGCCGCTGCTCCGGCACATGGGCAAGACGATCACCCACTGCGGCGACTCGGGCGCCGGCCAACTGACCAAACTGGTGAACCAGGTGCTCGTCTCGGTCACGAACCTCGCCGTCTGCGAGGCTCTGGCGTTCGCTCGATCCAACGGCCTCGACGCGGAAAAGACGATCGCCGCGGTCGCGGGCGGGGCGGCCGGCTCCTGGCAGTTGCAGAACCTCGGGCCGCGCATGCTCAAGGGCGACTTCGCCCCCGGGTTCACGATCGACCTGCAGCTCAAGGACCTGCGCCTCGTCGGCGAAGCGGCCGCGCTCGCCAAGACCCCCCTGCCCGCCCTCTCGCTCGTCCAGCAACTCTTCACGAGCGCCGCCGCCAACGGCGGAGGGCAGGACGGCACGCAGGGATTGTTCAAGGTGCTCGAGCGGCTCGCGGGCAGGTAGCCAGGGCCCACGCCGGAACATTCGCGCGAAAATCCGGCCCACGGTCGGTCGATCCGGGGCGTCGCCTCGGGCTCCGCACCCGGCGTGATCGCGCGCGGCAGTTAATTCGGCGCCTCGGCCGTCTTCGACAGCAGAAACGCGAGCAGATCGTTGAACTCGCCGGGTTTGACGGCCTCGTGGAACCCGGTGGGCATGAGGGAGAGCTTGCTCGGCTCCCGGGACTGGATCTGGGCCTTGTTGATCGTGATTTCCTTGCCGGTCGAGTCGATCAGGACGAGCGATTGACCCTCCTCGCGGCGCGGCAGGCCGCTGACGATGTCGCCGTCCTTCGTGGTGACGTTGACGTAGCGGAACATCGGGTCGACGTTGCGGTTCGGGTCGATCACGTCTTCGAGGATGCGGTCGAGCCCGCGGGCGCCGACGCCGTCGAGTTGGGGGCCGACCGTCGCGCCCTGGCCGTCGAGCTGGTGGCAGACCGCGCACGATTTGGCGTAGACGTCCTTCCCGCGCGTGGCGCTGGCCTTGCCGGCCGTGAACTGCGCGCGGCGGATGGCGATGGCCTTGTCGAGGTCGGCGCTGGCGGGCGGGAGGTCCTTGGTCAGGGCCGCGATCCGCGCGTCGAGGTCCTTGATCTTGGCGGCGTTCAGCTTATCGCGGACCGGGGCTTCCATGAGCAGCCGGGGGAGCAGCGTCTTGCGCTCGATCGATTCGAGCAGAACGTTGGCCCCCTCCGGCCGACTCGCCAGCGCGACGGCCAATCGCACGCCGGCCGCGTGCGACGCCGTGCGGATGGGCATCAGCAGCGACTGGCGGGCCTCGTCGGTGTTCACGTCGGCGACGGCGCGGGCGAGCGACTCCCGCAAACTCGTCGCCTGTTTCGCGTCGGCGACGATCGCGACGACGCGCTGCACGTGGGCGGCCGGGTCGATCTTCAGCAGCGCGTCGGCACACGCCCCGCGCGATTGTGCGTCGGCCGACGCATCCGCCAGCACGCGGGCGAGATCCTCCTGCGCCGCGGCGAGCTTCAAATCCCGCGCGACCTCGGCGGCGGCGACCGTCCGCTGTGACGAGAGCTTTTTGCCCGGCGCGAGGGCCGTTTTGGCGACCTGCGCGCCCCATTCGCGGGCGGCTGGCGTGAGCGCGGCCCCGCGGGCGGCGGCGCCGTCTTTCACCGACTTGAACAGCGCGAGTTGGCCGTCGGCGTTGTTCGGGTCGCGCTGGCGGCAGAGGGCAACCAAGCCGTCCATCTGATCGGCCGGGGCGTGGCGGACGAGGTGCTTCACCGCGTCGCCCATGACCCCCGGGTCGACGTGGTTGCCGCGCACGGCGTTCAAAAGGAACGTCGCGGCCTCCGGCGTCGGGATGGCGACGCACACGGAAGCGATCGTCCGCACCTCGGCGGGGCTCGGCACCTTGCGAGCCCGATTTACGAAATCGAGCCCGCCCGCGGTCAGGCATTCACGCAGCGCGAGCCGGGCGGCGTAGACGAGGTGCGTGTCGGCCGGCGGGGTGGTCTCGACGAGATGCGTCAGGTCATAAACCCCGGCCGCCGACGGGTGACGGGCGATCGCCTCGACCGCGCTCCGACGGACGAGTGGGCCGGCGTCGGAAAGGAGGGTCTTGGCGGTGGACCGTGCGACGGCCGACCAGTCGCCGGCGCGCTCGCCGAGCATGCGGACGGCGTGCGTGCGGACGAGAGGGTCGGGATCCGCGGCCGCAATAAGGATCTGCCGCTCGGTTGCTTCCCCGAGGCGCTCCAGCACCCACAGCGCGCCCGCTCGGGCCCGAGCGCTGGCGGAGGCGAGTTGCTTGCGGACCGGTTCGACGGCCTCCTTACCGACCCGGTCGACCAGTTCGTCGGCCGCGAGCTTGCGCGTGATCAGGCTGGGGTGGTCGAGGCACTCGGCGAGTTGGCCGGCGGTCGCCTTCGACAAATCGCTCGGCCAGGCGCGGCGGGCATCCGCGTTCACGGGGGGCGGCACGATCCGCCAGATCCGCCCGCGCTCGCGGTCGCGTCCCGGGTGCGTCAGCGGCACCTCGTAGTGCCCGATGATGCGGTTGTAGAAGTCGGCCACGTACAGCGACCCGTCCGGCGACAGTGCGAACGCGACCGGGCGGAACCACGGGTCGGCGCTCTCGACGAAATCCGGCTTTTCGACCAGCGTCGGCGTCGAGCCCTTCCAGTCGATCGCATCGCGGTTCACCCGGCTCGTGACCGGGTTCCCGCAGATCAGGTTGCCGCGGAACTCCGCGGGCCAGCGGTCGTCCTCCAAGCTCACGACGCCCGCGATCCCCGTCGAGCCGTGCAGGTGGCCCATGATCTTCGGGTAGAAGCCGATCCCGTCGTGCGGCCGGCCGAAATGCTCGAACCACGCGCCCCGGATCACCTGCTGGATCGGCTTGGTGTGGCAGTCGGCGACGAACAGGTTGCCGAGCGGGTCGAACGCCAGCCCGAACGGGTTCACCGGGCCGCGCGTCAGCAGCTCGACGCGCGAGCCGTCGAGCGCCATGCGGTAGACGTGGCCCGACTTCATCTCGATCGCGTGGCCGTCCTTGCCGGCGATCTTCGACTGGTTGTTGAACCCGTGGGTCGCGTACAGCCACCCGTCGAACCCCAGGGTGAACGAGTTGGTCATCCCGTGCGTGTCGCGGGACGTGTCGAACGGGCCGTAGAGCACGTCGCGCTTGTCGGCGACGCCGTCGCCGTCGGTGTCGCGAAAGTGGTAGATGTTGGGGATGGAGAAGGCGATCGCGCCGTCCTTGTACGGGTAGACGCCGGCCGGAATGTTCAGGCCGTCGGCGAAGGTCGTCACCTTGGTCGCCCGGCCGGTCGCGGGGTCGATCTCCATCACCTTGATCGCGTCGCGAGGCTTGCCCGGAGCGTCCGCCTTCACCGCCCACGGGTATTCGATCGACGACGTCACCCACAGCCGCCCCTTGGCGTCGACGGCGATGTTGATCGGCTTGTGGAGGTCCGGCTCGTGCGCGACGAGTTGGATCGTGAACCCCTCGGGCAGCTTGAACGTCTTGAGCTGCTGCTCGGCCGTCAGCGGCTCGGTCGTGCGCACGGCCTCGGCGAACGGGTTCTTCGCGGGCTGGGCGAAGGCGGGGAGGGCGAGGAGGCAAAGGGCGAGGGCGCGGGAACTGAGCGACGCGATCGGCACGCGGGGCCTCCTGTTCGGTGTCGGGGAAGTGAGGACGTGAAAGGATACGGAGCGTTGCGCAGGGCGTTGATTCCAGTCCCTCTCGAACCAAGTCAGACACCCAATCGCGCCACGAAGTGCAGCCCCCGCCCGAACAACCAACTCGCCGGCCACGGGTACAGCCCCAATCGCTTTTCCCAGTGCTCGACCTTGAGCCCCTGTCGGGCGAACAGCGCGTCCCACTCCGCCTTGCTCAGATAGTTGTACGGCAGCGCCACCCCGTACCGCGCGTTGCCGACGCGGTCCATGAACCGCAGCGTCGGCCCGGCGAGCAGGCCGTTGCGCGTGTGGTCCTTGATCACGACGCAGTTCCGGGACAGCCGCTTGGCCTCGGCGACGAGCACGTTCGCGTCGTCCGTGTGGTGCAGCACGTCGACGAACAACGTCGCATCGTACGACTTGTCCGGCGAGTCGATCGCTTTGCCGTCGAACGGGCGGACGGGGATGTACGTCCCCTCACGCACTAGAACGTCCACGCCCTCGACGGTAACGTCGGGCCGCCGCTCCATCAGGAGCTTGGCGAGCATCCCGTCGCCACAGCCGATGTCGAGTACGCGTGCCCCCTGCGGGAACAGCGGGGCGATGCGGTCGGCGAGCACGCGCACCCGCCGGGTGTGGACGACGCCGCCGTGCACTTTGTCGATCAATCCCATCGTCGCCCGAATGTGACCGGGCGGGGGCGGGGCGTCAAATCCGGGTTCCGAACCGTGACGTCGCAAGCGACCGCCGCGGGCGTCCGATAGAGCAGCATGCGATTCATCCCCCTGCTGATTGCGCTCGTGTCCGTCCCGGCCTTCGCCGCGCTCCCGCCGCAACGGCCGGCCGACCTGAAGAAGACCGCCACGCACGTCGTGACCGGGACGGTGGCGGCCGTGTACACGACCGAGGCGGCGCTCGACCGCCCCGGGATGGTGAACAAGCTGTTCGCCGTCGAGTTCGCGGTCACGGCCGTGGAAAAGGGCGAGGGGCTCGCCGAGGGGAAGGTCGTGTTCGCCAAGTGCTGGAAGCCGGCCAAGCGCCCGACGGGGTTCGCCGGGCCGCAGGGCCAGAACGCGCTCCCGGCCGTGGGCGAGACCGGGCGGCTGTACCTCAAGCTCCAGGCGGACGGCACTTACGCGGTGCTGACGCCCAACGGGTGGGAAATCGCCCGGTAATATCGGGGCGTCCGTTTCGACCTGCGGAGGACGGCGAACGAACGCCCGCCCGCGCGGTAATCTAGAGGCATGAGCTCACTCTCACGACACATCGGGCTGGCGTTGCTGGCAGGCGTTTTCGCATGCGGTGGGATCGCGCTCGCGGCCCCCAAGCCCAAGCCGATCGACCCGGCTGCCGTCGCCCCCGGCGCGCAGAAGTCGATGGCCTCGATCGCCGAGGCGCTGAGCGCCTTCAAGGCCGACGTCGGCCGCTACCCGACGACGACCGAAGGCCTGCGCTCGCTGATCGACAAGCCGTTGCGGAACGACAAGTGGAAGGGGCCGTACCTCAAGCAGCCGCTGCTCCTGACCGACCCGTGGAAGCGGCCGTACGGGTACAAGTTCCCAGGCGCGAGCGACCCGAAGGGGTTCGACCTGTTCTCGCCCGGGCCGGACGGAAGGCCGGACACGGGCGACGAGATCAAGTACGAGCCGGCCGCGAAGTGAGCGCCGACCGGCCGTGGCGCTTAAGTGCCACGGCCCGTTTTGTCACTTCACCGACACGATGTTGCACGACTCCGTGTTCGGGTCGAACACGATCTGCACCTTGCCGACCTCGAGCAGCTTGCGCACCTGCACGACCTTGTCGCCCGCATCGGTCAGGTCAGTCCCGTGCCGCGTGACGTACTCCTCGATCAGCGCCGTCAGCGTGTCGGCCGCCAGCGCGTCCGCGGGCACCACCACCGACTCCTCCTCTGGCGGCTTCTCGTCCGAGTAACCGATATCGGCATCGGGCTCGGTGCGCCGTGGCGGCGCGGACTCGCGCGGGCGCGGGCCGTCGTCGAAGGGGTCGTCTACGATTCGGCGGTCGTCTGACATCGGAACGGCCCTCTCGCGGAATCCGACCCGGGGCGTCGCCTTTGGCTCCGCCTCCGGCGTCAGAAGCGCGAACTCACCCGATGCTGCGGTAAATCGCCAACGGCGTAAACGACACCGCCGGGAACGCCGGGGAATTGGCCACCTTGAACGCCCCGTTCATCAGCAGCGCGAGCTGCTCGAACGTGTCCTCCATCTTGTTCCCCGTCGGCATCGGCTGCGGCTGGGCCGTCAGGTTCGGCACGTTCAGCTGCCCGACCACCGTCCAGTTCGCGTCGATCTCGATCCCGTGCCGCTGGGCGATCGTCGCCGGGCCGTCGACGAAGAAGTCCGGCGCCGCCGACCCGACGAGCACCGCCGCGGCGTGCTGAGCGCTCGGCCGCACCTTCACCCGCACGACGTCGCCGTACACCTGCCGCACGACCTCGTTCAGCTCCTCCATCTTGAACTCCTCGACCTTCGAGATCGCCGCGGAATTCTCGTGCTGGCGGTTCTGCAACTGCTGCTTGCTCATCCGCTTCCCCTCCTCCGAGTTCTTCAGCCCCTCCATTTCGATCTTGCTCATCTTCCGCAACACCGGCGGCAGACCCGTGAGCGCCGTCGCCAGCCAGTCAAAATCGATCAGCCGCACCACGCCCGTCGCCACGACGAACTTGCCGTCGACGAACGCCTCGGGCGTCCACTTGTCGAAGTCATAGCCCCCGTCGATGCGGAGCGGCTCGCGGCCCGTGATAGCGCCTTCGACGGCGGCGAACAACCGCTGGCTCGCGAGCCGCGAGTCGAGGTCATCGGGCGCGTCCGGCTCCAAATCGAGCTGGTCGGCGATCGACGCGAGGCGGTCGACGTCGAGGTACAGGTATTCGCGAAGCGGGGAGGAAGGCATGCGGCCGAAGGTCGCGGAAAATGATTCACGCGTCAACGGGCGAAGGAGAGCCGCGTCCACCGGTGGCTCAACATTCCGATGTTGAGAAGGAGCGCGGCTGACTACCACGCTCAAGAAACGAAGCCGCGTTCGTGCGCCCTCCTTCGACATCGGAATGTTGAGCTACTTGAGCGCCTCAGCGACCTTCGCATTCTCAAACCGCTTCGCGTAATCCGCCGCCGTGTTCCCGAGCTTGTCCTTCACCGCCGGATCCGCGCCGCGCTCCAGAAGCACTTTCGCCAAGTCGGCGTCATCCCCGTGCCGCGCCGCGACGTGCAGCGCCGTCTGGCCGGTCCGCCGATTGACCGCCTTCGCGTCCGCCCCTTTCTCCAACAGGTGCCACACCATGTCCGCCCGCCCCTGCCGTGCCGCCCAGTGCAGCGGCGTCCCGCCGAACCGATTCGTCTCCGCGGCGTTCACGTCCGCCTTCTCCTTGATCAGCAAATCGACGATCCCGCGATGCCCCGCCGCCGCCGCCAGGTGCAGCGGCGTCTCGCCCGTCGGGCCGCGCGTCATCGCGAGTTCGGGCGTGTCCCCGAGCAGCACGGCGACGCCCTGCTCCTCTCCCGCGCGCAGCGCCTGGAGGAAACGCCCCGTCTTGAGCGGCAAATCATCGTACGCGACCGTCGTCCGCTTCCCGCCCTTGCCCTCCAGCAGCGTCACGACCTCCGCGCGCCCGCGGCTCGTCGCGTAATCGAGGGCCGTCCACCCCAAATCGTCCGCCTCGTTCACCGGCACGCCCTTGTCGAGCAGGAACTGCACGACCGCCGGCTGGTCCGCCCACGCCGCCGCATCGTGCAGGGGCGTGACCCCGTCGCGCACGAAATCTCGCGCCCGCGCATCCGCCCCCGCGTCCAGCAGCATCTTCGGAATCTCCAGCGGGTCTGTTGCAAACCGCCGGGGCCGCACGGCCCAGTGGAGCGGCGTCGCGCCCACTGCCCGGGCACTCACCAACTTCGGGTCGTCGGCCAGCCGCTGCCGGACCGTCGGCCCGCGCGCGAACGTGCACGCCGTGAACAGGTCGACGTGCACGCCGTTCTCGATTAGAAACTCGACGACGTTCTCGCACTCCGGGCTCGCCCCCGGGATCAGCGCAGCGCACTGCAACACCGTCAGTCCGGACGCCGGGTCCGCCGCCTCGACGAGGTGCGCGTTATGAGCCAACACGAAATGCACGGCCAACTTGTGCCCCGCGCGGGCGCACGTGTACGGGTCCAGCTGCGCGTCGTGGTCGATCAGATAATGGGCCACGCGCGTCGAGTCGCGCCGCTGCCAGTCGACCAGTTCCGCCGCCGTGCTCAGGATCGGCCGCCGCGTCGCCGGGTCGGTCGCGTTCACCAGGTCCGGGTTCGCCGCGACCATTCCGCGCACCACGTCCAAATCGCCCGCGCGCACCGCCGCGGCGAACAGCGCCGCCTGCGCCGGCTCGACCGGCCGGACGGGAATCCCGATCCGCCTGAACTCCGGCGGGCGCTTCAGGTCCTCGCGCGGCGGCGCATCAGGCACTGCCGCCTGGGTCGTCGACGGCCCGGTCGTGCGGGTCGTCGTCGCCGCCGCCACAACCTTCGAATCCCGACCGTCGCCCGACACCGGCGGCGAATCCACGACGGCCGGCGTCGGCTGAGTGCTCGCCGCGACCGCCACGTCGCGCAGCTTGGCCACCAGCATCACCGCCGCCCCCGCCAGCAGCACCGCCGCCGCCGTCGTGACGCCCGCCGACATCACCCGCGCCCTCTTCAGGTCCGCCGAGATCCCCGCCGCGATCCCGCGCGGCGACGTCCCATCAGCGGCCGGCGCATCCCCCGCGTCCCCCGCCTCCAGCGCCGCCGCCGTGGCGCCGGAAATCGCCGAATCCGCCGCCGGCCGGATCGCGTGCGCCTGCACCGCCGCCACCAGCGCCTCGGCCGACAAATACTGGTTCTCCCCCGCAAGCGCCGTGCGCAGCCGCGCCACCCCGGCCGCACACCGCCGCGCGAGTTCCTGCTGCTCCAGCCCGAGCGTGTCCGCCGCATCGCGTAGCGACAGCCCCGCCAGGTACTTCAGCAGCACCGCCTCGCGCTCCGCCGGCCGCAGCGTCATCATCGCCGGGTCGATCCGCGGCGACAGGTTCGCCCAGTCCGCCGGCCCCGTGTACGCCGGCCCGCCCGCCGGCGCCCCCAGCGCCGGATTCCCCTGCGCCTCCGGCAGCGCCCGCACCGCCGCCGCCGCGTGACACGCCGCCTCGTACACGAACGGCAGCAGCGTCCGCCGCCCCGTCAGCCGCGGCGCCTCCCGCGCCAGCAGCGCGAACGCCGCCCGACACCCCCGGTCGACCAGCACCGGATCCCGCAACTGTCGCAGACACGCCGAGTACACCACGGGCGCGTACGCGTGCACCAGCCGCGCCATCGCGTCGTGCGAGCGGGTATCGACGAATTGTCGAAGGAGGTCGGTGTCGAGCATGGTGCAACGAGTCGTCGGTCGATCAGTATAGTCGCGCGGCGCACTTCGTCTTGCTGCAACCCGCGTCTTCAGACTCGAACAAGCCGGGGCAGAGCGCACGGGCTTCGCCCGAAGCGCCGCCCCGGATTCGCTCGCGTCAACCAAACCGAGACGCGCCTCACGGCACCCTCCACACCATCAACGTCCCCCCCGCGTCCCGCGAGAACACGTGCGACCCGCCTGGTGAGACGCCTACCTGCACGATGGGTTTCGCGTGCCCACTAAATCGCGCCAATTGCTTCCCGCTCGCCACGTCGAACACGTAAACCGCCCCCGGCTCGACGTCACCCGCCCGCCGGTTGAACAAGGCCGCCTTCGACGTCGCCAACGCCACCCGCTTCGAGTCCGGCGAAAACGCGTGACACGCGACCGTCCCCTCGATCGGCCCGGCCAGCGCCCGCACCTCCGCCCCCGTCCCCGCATCCACCAACGCCGCCGACCCGAGCCCCGGCCGCACGCCCACCTTCCGGTCCGCCGTCAACCGCCCCGCCGGTGTGATCGGCCCGGCGTGCGTCGCCGCATTCACCGGCTCGCCCGTCTTCACGTCCCACGCGCCGAACGCATCCGCGCTCGCCGCCCACACGACCGTCGCGTCCGGCGATTGACCGACCACGATCGGCACGAACTTCGTTTTGATCTCGCGCTCGACGCGCATCCCGTCGGCTACCGACGAGTAGACACGGACGACCCCGGGCGCGGCCTCGGGCGTCCGCCCCGCCACCCGCAGCGCGGGCACGAACGGCGCCGGCCCGTGCGCCCGCGTCCGAACGACCGGCCGGCTATCGCCGTCGTGCCCCGCCTCCGCGGCGACCGCGCCCGGCTCCCGCGGCTTCTCACCCGCCGCGCCCGCCGCTGCCGCCGGCGCTACCCCTTGCGCCGTCACCAGGCCGCCCATATCCCCCTCGCACGCCATCGCCGTCACCGGCCCGTCGTGCCCCTTCAACGTCGCCAGCGCCTTCCCCGTCCCCACGTCGTACATGGCCGGGTCGAACGGTGCCCCCGCCGGCGCCACGAACACCGACGACCCGTCCGGGTTAATCGCCGCCGCCCCCACCGCCTTCACGTCCTCGGCGACCCGCCGCAGCGCCTTGCCCGACTTCGCGTCGAACACGCGCACGGCGTGATCCCGCCCGACCACGAGCACACGCCGCCCGTCCGCCGAAAACACCGCGAATCGCGGCGCGTCCCCGAACCGGTTCACCTCCTCGCCCGTCTCGAGCGACCAAAAGTGACACTGCCGCGACTCCTCCCCGACCGTCATCAGCACGCGATTGTCCGGCGAAAACACCGCCGACGCAGATTTGGGTACCGCGACCAGCGGCTTGACCGCGTCCGCCCCCCGTGCGGCGACCGGTAGGATCAACATCAACGTGGCGATAGCGCTGCGGACGGTCATGAAGGCTCCCCGGGTGTGACTCACCCCAGCCTACCCGACGCCCGGATCGGAGGAAATGCGCGCCTCCTCGTGGCATGGGTACGACCTCAAGGCCCTACCCGTGTCGTCACGAGATCCGCGCATCGCACGGGTAAGCCCCTAACGGGGCGTACCCATGCCACCTGCGCTCGTCTCGTGGATCTCAATCGGCGCGGCCTGCCGCACGATGATCGGTTCGAACCCGCGTTGACGAGGAGCGCCACTTCGCCGAACAGGAGGGTGCCCGCCAGCCGGTCGTACCACGTCTGCCCCTGCGGGCCGAACGGAATGACAGCCCCCAGCACCGAGACGGCGAATGCGGCAACCCCGGCCCAGCTCAGCCACCGATACTCGAGCCCGCGCGGGTCGGGCGAACCGACCACTAGCGCGTCGACGAATACCGCAGCAGTTAGGATCGTTAGCGCGACGAGCGGCGTACCGCGCAACAGCCACCGCCGGCGCCTCGCCGCCGCCTGGCCGACGCCGTCGATCGATATCACCCGCAGGCCGAACAGTTGCTTGCCAACGGACTGGCCGAAGACCAGGTCGACCGACAGGAACGCCCGGATGATCAGCACGAGCGCCATGTACGCCGCGGTACCGCGCGATCGGTCTTCGAGGGTCATCGAAACCAGGATTGCTGCCGCAACCGCGACGAACGCCACCAGCAGCGCGTCGACCGCCACCCCGCCGAGCCGAAATCCGATCGGGGCGGGCTGTAGAGGGGGTGCCGGCGCCGGGGCGCGAAGCTGGTGCTCTCGCGAGACGTCCGCCAGCTCACGTAAAGATGTGTCACCCGAATCCACGCGACCATTCTACCCGCCGACGTCCGGCGCGCCGCGGGAATCCGACTCCGCAGCACTCGACGGCGTGGCCATCAACTTCCGAACTGCCCACCCTCCGCCTTCCGAACCGCCTTATACCGCTCCCGCACGATCGGCGTCGCCGTCTTCTCCAAATTCGCCGCCAGCGCCACCGAGTCCAGCACGTACATCACCCGCTGACACTTCACCCACTTCCGCTCGAGCTCGAACGACCTGTCGCCCGCCTTCTCTGCGTCCGCCGTCAGCTTCTCCCACTTCGCGAACGCCGGGTGCCCCTGCACCACCGCCACGATCGCGTCCGCCTCGGTCGTGATCGCCTTCGTCACCGCCGGGTGCCACGCGTTGTTCATCTCCGGCCACCGCGCCAGCACGGCCGACCGCATCTGCCGCCGCAACGTCTCCGCCTCCTTCGTCGCCGCGTCCTTCGTCCGGCCCAGCGCGGCGCGCTCGGCCTCGATCGAGCTCGCCAGCTTCCGCGCCGCCCCCGCCCGGTCGGCCCCGGTCAGCCCGAGCTGCTTCGACAGCCCTTCGAGCACCGCCTTCTGGTCCGCCCCCGCCGTCTCCAACAGCTTGTCGTACGGCGACGACCCGCTCATCAGCCCCGTCGCCTTCGGGTCCTTGCCCCGCCCGAACTGCCGCACCAGCACGTCCGACGTGCACATCGGGATGTCCACCGTCTCGCTCGTCAGCTGCACGTACGCGTGCGCCTCGGCCATCGACGTCTTCCCGTCCCCGTCGTAATCCGGCCGCTCCACCGTCTGCCCGTTCCGCTTCTTCCCCGACAGTGCCGCCCAGAAGTACGTCGAGTACTCGCGGTAGTTGTCCTCGACCGTGTCCGGCGTGCACCCCGCGGCCAGCCGCTCCGGCCACGTCGCGAAGAACCCGCACCGGTTCTGCTCCGCCAATACCGGCCCCGCCGTCGCGTCCTTGAAGATCACGTCCCCGAACCCGCCCGAATGGCACTGCACCATCACCAGCACGACGCTCACCTTCGCCGGCAACTTGTCGAGCAGCCCGGTGAACTCCTTCACCGGCATGCCGCCGTCGTTCCACAGGTCCATCGTCGTGTTCCGCGGCTGCCCGCGCTGCCCGCCCGACCCGTGCCCCGTGAAGTGGACGAACAGCCGGTCCCCGTCCGCCAATCGCCGCCCCGACGTCTCGAACCACTTCGTGATCGCCGCCCGCGTCGACGGCCCGCTCAAATCCTTCAGCTCGTGCGGCCGGTAGCTGTTCCACAAATCCTTCTCGCGCCCGAACAGCCGCGACAACAGCAAATTGACCTTCGGCGGGTCGCCCCCCGGCGGGACGAACTGCAAATCGCGCGTCGCCGGATCGTTCCCGCACGCGAAGAACACGTCGTGCCGCGCGTCTTTGATCGCCAAGTCACTCAGCGTCCGCGTGAAGTAGACGATGTTCCGCTCGAGCGACACCTGGTTGTTCTGCGGCGACCCGCCCCCGCCGATCGTCAGGAAATGGTCCGCCGCAAACGCGGGAACCACGGCGAGCATCGACGCGACCAAGACGGCAATTGTGCGCATAAGCAAGCTCCACCCCGAGCTTACCCGATCCGCGCCGTGGTGTTTACCGCGGTCTCCGCCCGTCGCGCAATGCGCCGCCCGCTACTTGCCCCCAAGGCCCGGCGGCAGTGGAATCCGCACGACGTCGTTGTTCACCGTGACGTACGCCGCGTTCGCCGCCGAATCAACCCAAAGTTGCGCGCTGGTCAGTCGAACCCCGGGCAGTGTCACGACGGGCGTGAAGGCGAACCGCCGCGTGTCGTATCGCCCGATCCGCGTCGCCGACGGGGCGTCGGGGGGACCGTGGTAGTCGTCCGGGTCGCGGTCCGGCAATGCCGCCCAGACCACGCCCGCCTCCGCTCCCGCCACCGTTTGCAGCGGTCGGGCCAGTGGGTGCGACAGCGGCGCGAACTCGCCGTTCACCTGCCGCGCCGACCCGTCCGCCGGGTCGACCAGCCAGTGCCGCGTTACGCTCGTGAAACCCTCGCCCAACTTCGACCCGCGGACGAGAAACTTCCCGTGCGCGCTCACGTACGCCACAGGCTCCGGCGAAAACCCCTCCGGCAAATCGACCGCCTCCGGCCGGCCGTCGGGCAACCTGATCCGCACCACGCGCGCTCCCTCCGTCGCGATGACCCACCGGCCGTCCGCCGACAGCACCGGTTGACCGAAGCTCCGCCCCTCCGGCGTCAAGGGCTGCGGGTCCGCCCCGCGCCGCCAGACCCACAGCCGCGCCCGCTGCCCGTGCGCGGTCGACGCCGCCAGCACGACCCGCCCGTCCGCCGTCGTCGCCGCCCACCGCGGGGCCTCGTCGTGAAGCCGTACCAGACCCGGCGGATAATCCCACAGGCGCTGTCGCTCGTCGTGCGTCCCAAGCCACCCCACCGCCCACCCCGGCGGTGCCTCGACCGGCCCGCCGAGCTTTCCCCCGCTCACGCGCCGCCACGCCGGCGCGTCGTACCCGAGCCCCGCCCACACGCGAAGGTCGCCGCCGCCGTCCGGCTCGGCCCACGCCGCCGTCACGCGCACCGCCGGGTGCGCGAATGCCACCGCCGCCCCCGGGACCGCGTCGAGCATCGCGTACCGCAATCGGGGCTCGCCGGCGCGCCCCAGCCGCGCGAACAGTCGCACCAGCCGGTCGTACGTCGTCAGCGCGCTGTCGCCCGTCCCCGGGTTGTTCATGTTCACGCGCCGCCCGCCCGCCCGCGTCACGTGCACGTACTGGTAGTGATCCCCGTCGATCGTTCCCGTCTCCAGGCGGGCCAAATCGTCCACCCGGCGGTCGGCGACGAACGCCCGCAGCTCGGCCGACTCCGCCGCCGTCAAATCGCGCACGAGCGACCGCCCGTTCTCGAATTCCACCGTCAGGTGATCCGCGCGCCCCGGCCGGACCCGCACGACGATCGCCCCCGGCTCCCCGCTCGCGCGGAGCAGTGCGAACACCTCCGCCGGGCCGTCCGCCGCCAGCACGTCCGCGCGCAGCCGTTCCTCGTCGTCTGCGAACGGGTCGATCGCGCCCTCGCCGAAGTCGATGTCCGTGTCGAACCGGCCCCCGAGCACCCGCGCCCGCCCGGCGTGTCGGGCGAGCAGGATGTGCCGCGCCTCCGGACTGTCATTCGCCGCCAGGTATTGGTCCGCCGCCAGCGCCACGCGCAAGTGGGGCGAGTTGAGCAGCGGCTCGACCGCGGTGAGCGTCAGCGGCGTCCGCGCCAGCCGCGCGGCGACGAGCAGCGCGAGTTGCTGCGGGGCTTCGCCGCGCGTCAGCATCGCGTCGCACGCCGCCGCCTCGCCCAGCAATCCCGCCGCGGTCGCCCCCCTCACCCCACCCTCCGAAACCAGCGCGCGGAGCTCCGCGGCCGCGTCCCGCCGCACCCGCTCGGCCCGCGCGGCGAACGCTTGAACCTCCTGTGCCGTCACCCGCCCCGCGCCCAGCCGCCGCACGAAATCCCGCGACACCTCCGGCACCGCCCAATCACTCACCAGGGCGCGCATCGCGTCCGCCACGCCCGGTTCGGCCGCCCCCAGCGCCTCCGCCCGCGCCAGTACTGCGCCGGCGGCCCGGTGCACCGGGCCGAGGCCCGCTGCCGGCAGGAGCAGCGCGCGGTCGCTCGGCCAAGCCTTTTCGTCCCCCTCGCCCAGCCGCGCCAGGTGCCGGCCCAGGCTCACCGCCGCCGGCAGCGGCCGATCGCTCGCATTGCCGAATATCCCGCCGAAGAACGGGTCTCGCAGGCCGTCCTTCGACCCGGGCGACCGCGCCGCCGCCTCGATCGCCGCCACGACCTCCGCCTCCGTCAACTCGCCCGACACGACCAGCGCCCGCGCGAACTGCCGGCGGATCCGCTCGCCCGTCTCCATTTCGAACGCCGCCCGTGCGGCCTTCGCCACCCCCGCCCCGCGCGCCCGCTGGCGCACCAGAGCCGCCGCGACGTCGCCCCGCAGTTCGCCCACCTCGGTCGTCAGCAGCCGCTCCAGTGCCGGCGCCGTGCCCGCCACTTCGACTTGCCCCAGCGCCTGGATCAGTCGCCCCCGCCCGATCGCGCCGCCCGCCCAGTCCGGGTCCGCCAGCCACGGCAGCAGCGCCCGCACCACGTCCGCCCGCCACGGCTCTCCCTCCCGCGAGCGCCACGGCACCAGGTGCTCGACCGCCGCATCGTGCACGGCCCGGTCCGCGTGCCCCACCAACTTCAGCAGCCGCGGCGCCCAGTAGTCTTCGTCGCGAGCAAACGCGTACCCCAGTGGGTCGTACACCGTGTGGCCGACGCGAATCTCGCGCGCCGTCGGGTCCGCCAGCAGCGACAGCATGAACTCGTCGCGCCCCGGCCACGGCGGGTCCGCCAGTTCCGTGATGGCCAGATATCGCACCGCCGGGTCCGCCTCCCGGTCCGCCGCCCACGTCTTCAACAACTCACGGCTGCGCGCGACGTCGACCGCCTTCGCCGCGACCCCCTGCCGGTACAAGATCGCCAGCACGCCCGCGCGCACGAACGCGTGCGGGCTCACGGCCTGCTCCTTCAGGATCGGCACGGCCGCCCCCGGGTCCAACCGGGCGAGCGCGACGAGCGCCGCGTGCGGCCCCGGCCCCTCCATCGGCTCGGCCGGCGCAGCCCGCGCCGCCGCCACCAGGTCCGCGCGGAAGTGCCGCGAGTTCATCATCAGGAAATGGTGAACGCGCCGCCGCCACGCCCCCGCGTACGCCGGGTCGTCGGCGAGACGGTCGTACACGGCCTTCACCTTGTCGTAGGTGCCTGCCTCATCCGGGAAATACCCCGCCACCGCCGGCAGATCCTCCGGCGCGGCCAGCGCCGCCGCCAAAAGCCGCCGGCGGACCGCGTCCGACGGCTTGACCGCGTCGCCCCCCCACCGCGTCACCGACCAGAACTCGAGCAAATCGTCCGCCGGCGCGTCACCCGGCGGCGGCAGGTTCTCCGGCCGCGACGTCGCCCCCGGGATGACCTGCGCCCGCCAATCCGGTGGCGGCCCCGGCAGCTTCAGCAGGGCCGTGACCAGGTCGTCTTCGGCCGCCGCCCACACCGGCGCGCACAGCGCGACCACCGCCAGGATCCCGCGAATCAAGACGGTTCGTCCGATCATCGTCAGAGCGCACCATCGTAGACCCGAAGGCCCCGCCTCGGGACGCCCGCCGAGAGGTCGCTCGGCGGCGTCGCGGCAACCCCGCAGCCGCCACGGACGCCCCCCAACCTTCTCGTCGTCCCGCGCCCACACCCCTACTTCTTCTTCACCTGCGACAAGTGCAGTTCCTTCGCGTCCGGGTCGAGCTTGTACACGAAGTGCTTCAGGAATGACCCGCCCAGCAGGTCCTCCGCCGCCACCAGCGTCGCCGGCAACACCGCGCACTCGACGTCCTCGATCAGGAACTGCCCGACCTTCACCGACTTGATCATCATCCGCCGCGCGTCGTACAGCCGCCCGTCCGCTAGCTGCATCCGGATCAGTGGGTCCGCCGGCCCGGGAACCAGCCCGATCTCCTTCGCCGACGCCGCCGTCAGCGCGATCGAGCTCGCACCGCTGTCCAGGATCATCGACCGCGTCACCTTCCCGTTCAGCGTCACGTCGACGTGCGGCGTGTTCGCCTCGTACGTCACCCGCACGATCGCCGAGTTCACGTCGCCCCGCTGCCGCTTGATCAGCGCCACGTTCTGCGTCAGGTCCGCCGACGGCCCGAGCTTGTTCTTCGGCTTGGCCTTGTCGTTGATCACGATCAGCGCCTTGGTGACCTCGTCGTCCTTCGCCAGCGCCTCGTACGCCTTCGTCGCCGCCTCCATCTTGTCCGACAGCTCGACCAGCGCCGTGATGTACGTCTCGCGCGACGCGTTGAACTTGCCCATCTCCCCCTCGCGCTCCTTCACGAACTCCTCACCCTCCTTGATCTTCGACGCCAGCGCGTTCACCTCCGCCACCGCCTTGTTGTGCTGGAACGCGTCGGCAATCCCCTTCGACAGTTTGTCGTTCAGCGCCCGGTACTGGTACTCCCACTGCGCGACCGCCGACTTCGCCTGCTTGATCTTCGCCTCGGTCTCCACCCGCTTCTTCGTGTCCGCGTCGAACGCGAGCTTCGCCAGCCGGAACTTCCGAAGGTCGTCGGCCATCGCCGCGTCCTCCTTGGTCAGCCACAGCGCCCCCTGCTTGACCAACCCCTTGGCCGCCATCACGTCCTCGGGCTTGGCCGGCGCGGCCGCAGCCGCCGCACCACCCACGGCCGGCTTTTCCTCCGCCCAAACCGGCGTCGCCCCGATCACCGCCAGCGCCACTACCCACCGGCGCGCGACCGACCCGACCGACGACTTCATCCCAAAGCGGCTCATGACGCCTCCTTCGACCTGAATTGTTTCCGTGCTCGATCCACAGCGTGCCCGTTCCCCTCGGGCCGCACCGTCCCAATTGCCCGACCAACGCGAGTTCGACGACCCGAAGTGTAACCGGTCAATATTCCCCGGGTCAAAATAATTGCGCCGGGCGGGCAGGGACACGCACGCTCGAAAGCCCACGGAACTTGTTCCGTGGGTTTCACGTTGCCCCCCCCCACCCGCTCACCGCTGGTACAGCGGAATGTAGTGGTACGGCATCGACAGGATCGTCGTGTACACCGCCGTCGCGTACACCGGGCCCACGCCCTGCCCGTCGAACGGGTCCCAGTACGTCATGTCCCCCTCGCGCTTGAGCTTCGCGCCCGCCTTGTCGATCAGCTGCTCCTTCATCTTCGCGTACCACTGCCGCCACGTCTCCCCGCCGATCATGTACATCGCCGGGGCCGCGTAGAAGTTCCCGTACGTGAACCACTCGCCCGACGGGTTCAGCTTCAGGTCCAGCAAGTACTTCGCCCCCGTCGCCACTTCCTTGTCGTCGTACTTCCCGCACACCTGCAGCGAGTAGATCGCCGCCGCCGTCCGCGCGAACCCCGGCGGGTTCCCGCGCGGCTGGTACGTGAAGCCCCCGCTCTTGGGCTCGTAGCACAGCTTCACGAACGACACCCCCTTGTCGATCGTCGACTGCGGCACCTCGATCCCCGAGTTCAGCGCCGCCCGGCACGCCACCAGCTGCAGCACCGTCACCGAAATGTCCCCGTCCACGATCGCCGGCCGATACCGCCACCCGCCCTGATTGTTCTGGCAATTCACGATCAGCTTGATCGCTGCCTCCAGCTTCACCTTCAGCTTCGGGTCCCGCGTCTGGCCGTACAGCTCGGCCAGCGCGATCGCCGCGATGCCGTGGTTGTACATGTTCGACTCGCCCCCGTTCGTGATGTACCCGTCCGACCGGACGCACGACATCAGGTAGTTCATCCCCTTGGTCACCTGCTTGCCGTATTCCCCCTCGCCCGGCAGGTGCCCGGCCGCCATCATCGCCATCAGCGTGTACCCGGTCATCGCCACCGGGTGCGAGTTGTCCCGCCCCGTCGTCCACGACCCGTTCGGCTGCTGCTTGGCCGCCAGCCACTTCACCGCCCCCTTGATCAGCGCCTCGGTCCGGTCGTCGACGACCACGTCGTCCTTGGCGACCTCCCCCGTCCGCGCCGGCGGCGCAGCCCGAACGACCGGCGCGAAAACCGCGCCCAGGACCAACAGACAGGGAATCCACGTCGTGTGCTTCATGAGGGTCACCGATGATATACGATTCCGCCCCCCGAGCGTTGCCACGTTCCCCAAAACCCCCGGCGTGCTCACTTCAGTGAGGCACGACTCGTCGCCCCGTCATCACGGCAACCGCTTCACCTTCACCCCCGACACCACCCAATCGGCGGCGACAGCGCCCA
>DASPKW010000418.1:0-8830 GCA_035627895.1 Tepidisphaeraceae bacterium
ATGCGTTGGATCTCCTACTTCCTCCTCGCCTACATCGCCCTGGGTTGCCAGGTGGCGCTGGGGGGGTACATGGAGGTGAAGGGGGCGGCGCCGAACCTCGTGCTGCTGGTGGTGATCTTCATCACCGTCAACGCCCCGCGCGAGGCGGGGTTGCTCGGGGCGTTTTTGCTCGGGGCGATGCAGGACCTGATGACGATCTACCCGCTGGGGACGTGGGCGGTCGCGTACGCGCTGGTCGCGATGTTCGTCATCAGCACGCAGGAGTACGTGTACCGCGAGCACCCGCTCACGCACTTCTCGCTGGCGTTGTCGGGCGGGGTGATCTGCGGGGTGTTCCTGACGATCCACGGGTGGGTCTACCCCAAGCTGCACGGGGCGGCCGTGCTCGGGGCCGAGGGCGAGGGGGCGCTGCGGCCGTTCACAGGGCTGATGTACACGGCCATCCTGGGGCCGATCGTGCTCGGGATTCTGCAGCGGATGAAGCGGACGTTCGCGTTCAAGGCGATTCGGCGGATGTAGGTCTGAGGAGACAAGGGGAGGGGGAGACAAGGGGACAAGGAGACGCGGGGAGGGGTGGCATGGAATCGGTCGGGTGGTAGGGTAACGGGTCGATCCCGGGGATGGACGCCTCTGGACGCGCCGGGCAAGCCCGGCGGCTAAAAGGGGATGACCACGGAAGGTGCGGATGTTCGAACGTCGCCTGAAAATCCTCCTCATTTCGATCATCGGCTTCGCGGCGCTGCTGGCGGCGCGGGCGGGGTATTTGCAGATCGTGCAGGGGTCGGAGTACGCCAAGCGCGCGATCGAGTCGGGGCGGCGGTTCACCAACGTCGAGACGTTCCGCGGGCAGATCCTCGACGTCCGCGGGCGGGTCGTGGCGACGGACGCGCCGTGCACGGACGCGTGCGTCGACTACCGGGCGATCAACCCCGACGCGGCCGAGAGCCAGAAGTGGCTCCGCGAGGTGGCCGTCAAGCGGCTCGTCGCGCGCGGGGCGCTCAAGGGCGTCGACAAGGAGCGCCGGGCGACGCTCGTCGAGGGCGAGTACCTGGCGGTGCGGAAGGACTTGGCCGGCATGTGGACGACGCTCGCCGAGCTGAGCGGGCGGACGACGGACGACGTGGAGGAGGTCCGCCAGGGGATCGTCCGGCGGGTGGAGATGCGCCGCCGGTACGTCTGGTACAAGCGGTTCGACGAGGCCAAGGCCAAGCACGCGGCCCAGCCGCCGGCGGGCGGGTGGTACTCGTGGCTGATCGACGACTCGCAGCAGGCCCCGCAGCTCGACAGCTTCAAGGTGACCGTGTCCGAGCAGACCGAGCCGCACGTCGTGCTCCGGGCGGTCGACAACGACGTGTACGTGAAGCTCGACGCGCTGCGCGAGCGCTGGCCGTGGCTCGAGCTGAAGAAGAGCACGCACCGCCACTACCCGTTCGCCGACGTCGGGTGCCACGTGATCGGGACGGTCGGGCAGGTGCTGCGGGACGACCTGGAAAAGAACCCGCACGTGCAGGCGGCGCAGGCGGACGACGCCAGGCGGTACTTCTACAACGACGTGATCGGCCGGGGCGGGATCGAGCGCCTGTGCGAGCCCGAGCTCCGCGGCAGCCGCGGGCAGATCGTCAAGCAGCTCGGGCGCGAGGGCGCGGTCGACCAGACGCCGCCCACGCCGGGCCGGGACGTGCGGATCACGATCGACATGGACCTGCAGATGCGGATCCAGGAGGCGTTTTTGCGCTACAAGGAGCAGGACGACCCGGCCAAGCCGGGGCAGGACCTGCGCGTGCGGCGGATGCCGGTGCACGAGATGCACGGGGCGGCGGTCGTGATCGACGTGTCGACCGGGCAGGTGCGGGCGATGGTCTCGTACCCGACGTTCGATTTGAACCAGTACGACCAGCTCTACCCGAAGCTGTCGAAGGACGTGATCAATTTGCCGCTCATGAACCGGGCGACGCAGGCGGCGCTGGAGCCGGGGTCGACGGTCAAGCCGCTGGTGGGGCTGGCGGCGATCACGCAGGGCGTCCTGCAGGTGGCCGAGACGATCGAGTGCACGGGGTACCTGGTCATCGACGGCCGGCCGATCAAGCAGGGGGGCAAGTGCTGGGTGGCGTCGAAGTTCGCGCACCTGGTGGCGAGCGTGGCGCACCACCAGATTCCGACCAACGCCCCGCACCCCACGGGCTTCCTGACCTTCGCCGACGCGCTGGAGCGGTCGTGCAACGTGTTCTTCGAGCTGTCCGCGCACCGGCTGGGCCTGGAGCGGCTCGGGCAGTGGTACAAGCAGTTCGGCCTGGGGCAAATGACGGAGATCGGCCTGCCGGAATCCAAGGGGCGCGTGCCGGGGGACTTCGCGGTGCCGAACCCGGCGTCGGCGACGTGGTTCAGCGGGATCGGTCAGAGCCAGGTGCTGGCCACGCCCCTGCAGATGGCCAACGCGGTGGCGACGATCGCGCGGGGCGGGATCTTCATCCGCCCGCACTTGCGCGCGTCCGAGACGCCGCTGATCGAGCCGCGCGACTTGCGCCTGTCGCCCGAGGCGCTGGCGATGGCGCGGGCGGGGATGATCGGCGTCGTCAACAACCCGGCCGGGACCGGCCGCATCCTCCGGCGGGACGACATCGTCATCGCCGGCAAGACGGGCACGGCCCAGGCGGCGGTGTTCAACATCGTCGTGCGGGACTCGGCGGGCAAGATCGTCCGCGACGAGGCGGGCAAGATTAAGCGGCAGTTCTTCAAGCCGAGCACGCCCGAGGAGCCCAACGAGCAGATGCCGTGGTACCGCGGCAGCGGGAACAGCGGCACGGAGCTCGGCCACGCGTGGTTCGTCGGGTACGCCCCGGCCCACGACCCGAAGATCGCGTTCGCCGTGATGGTCGAGTACGGCGGCAGCGGCGGCAAGGACGCGGGGCCCGTCGCGCAGGCAATCCTGGAGGCGTGCATCGAGCACGGGTACCTGCCGGTGACGCGCAAGTAACGCGGGCAAGATCCACCACGGAGACATCCTTCGTGCCTCAGGACAGGCTCCGGCACGGAGGAGGAGGGGTGAGGAGAGGAGGGGGTGGGGGGAGGGCTTGGGCGCCATGCTCAGACCGGTCGGGGGCGGCGCGATTCGCGCAGGACCGTCGGTCGGCCGGGATGGGCATGCCGAATGGCGAGCGACCCTCGACGTCCCGCATGCCCATCCCCGCCGAGTGCGCCCTTGGCGAGATCAGTATCGCTGGCGGCGGGCCCGAGCATGGCGCCCGGCGTGTCGCGCGGGGGCGTGCGGTGGTGGGGTATGCGCCCGGCTGGATTGGCGGCGCGCACCCCTTGATGAAGGACGCGCACGCCCTTGAGAGGGGCGCGCCAGGCCTTGAGCAGTGCGAATTACCCCGTGCGCGGTCCCGTTCGAGGCCGTGCGCGCTCCGAATCAGGGCGTGCGCGGTTCGAATAACCCCGTGCGCGCCGCGCATTACCCCGTGCGCGCGGCGCAAAAAGGGGTGCGCGCGGTGAATGACCGCGTGCGCGCGGTCCGTTCCCCCGTGCGGGCCGGGCCGCGACCGGGCGTACCCACGCAACAACCCGGGCGGGCGGGCGACGCAGCCTTGCCGCGGGCCGCATTACCGGGCCGGACGGGCGACTCGCGCCCGCGGACCGCGATTCAGGTCACACGGGCCGCGCCGCGGCCTTGTCTCATTATCGGTCCGGGGCGATAGTGCGGTGCTCGGTGGTCCAGGCGACGACGTGCGGGCTTAAGGGTCAAGAATGACCCCGCTCGCCCGCCCGGGCAGACAGGAACGTCCACCCCACTGAGCGGAGGAGCGCGTCAGCAACGCGGTGCGTCGCAGCTATCAATCCGAATCTCTCTTCCGCCCTCTGTGTCTCTGTGCCTCTGTGTCGAATTCGAACCGCGCGGACAAAGCACCGCCCTCCTCTTACTCGCAACTGACAACTCGCAACTCGCAACTCCCCCCGTGCGGAACTTCTGGACCCAACTCGCGATCGCCACGAACTGGCCCGTCCTGGCGGCGGTCGGGGTGCTGTCGTTCGTCGGGGTCATCAGCGTTTGGGGGCACTCGCCCGACGACGGGCGCAAGCAGCTCGCCTTCCTCGGGGTGGCGCTGGCGTGCATGGTCGCGGCCCAGACCGTCAGCTACGTCGCGGTCGGGCGGCTGGCGTGGGGCTTTTACATCGGCAGCGCCCTGCTCATCCTGTACACGGTGATCGGGTCGGTCATGACCGTCCCCGGCGTGCGGATGGTCAACGGGGCGTACAACTGGATCGATTTGGGCGTGACCAAGCTCCAGCCCGCCGAGCTCATGAAGTTGGGCTTCTGCATGGTGATGGCGCGGTACCTGCGCTTCCGGTCGAACTACCGCACGTTCGCCGGGCTGCTCGCGCCGTTCGGACTCATGTTGTTCCCGGTCGCGCTGATCCTCAAGCAGCCGGACCTGGGGACGGCGCTCACATTTATTCCCGCACTGTTCGTGATGCTGTTCGTCGCGGGCGCGAAGATCCGCCATCTGCTCTTCGTCGTGCTGCTCGGGCTCTGCTTCGCGCCGCTGCTCTACTTCGCCGGGCAGTGCAAGAGCGAGGGGTGCCAGATCTGCCCGAGTTTGCCGGTGCTGCGGCATTTGCCGCAGTTCGTCAAGCACTACCAGCGCGAGCGCGTGTTCGCGATGTTCAGCGAGGACCCGGCCGTGCTCCAGGACGCGGGGTACCAGCAGGAGCACGCGATCATCGCGCTGGCGAGCGGCGGGGCCGGCGGCAAGGGCCTGGGCAACATCCCGGTCGGCCGGTACGTGCCCGAGTCCCACAACGACATGGTCTTCGCGCTCGTGGGCGAGCAGTTCGGCTTCTGGGGCGTGGCGGTGGTCTTGGCGGCGTACGTGGTCCTGTTCGCCGCCGGCCTGGAGATCGCCGCCAGCACGCGCGAGCCGTTCGGCAAGCTCGTCGCCGTCGGCGTGGTCACGCTGCTCGCGGGCCAGGCCTTCCTGAACATCATGGTGGCGCTGCGCCTGTTCCCCGTCACCGGCGTGACCCTGCCGTTCGTCAGCTACGGCGGCAGCTCGCTCGTCTCGAGCTTCCTGGCGGCGGGGCTGCTGCTGAACATCGGCCAGAACCGGCCGATCGTGATGGCCCGGGACTCGTTCGAGTTCGATTGATCGGGGCGCTGCGGGTGGAGGCCGTAGCGCCGGCGGCTCGCGAACCGTCACGTCACCGGCGTCAGGTGGATCTGGATGGACTGGTAGTACAGCCGCGTGACGCCCTCGAAGCCGGAGTCGGTGCCGACGATGACCCAGAGGTTGCCGGCCGCGTCGGTCTTGACGCGGGTGGGGTGGATCTGGGTTCGGGTGAGCGACTTGTAGGTGTGTGGGGCGTCCGGGGCGTTGCCGTTGGCGACGGTGCCGGCGACGGTCGTGTCGCGGCCGTTCTGAGCCTGGTCGGGCTTGTCAATGTTCATGCGCCAGTTCGGGTCGAAGGCGACGGGGCTGGTCGTGCGGCGGGGCTCGATCGTGGTGGCGCCGATCTTGACGTAGACCGAGTCGCCCGCCGCACCGCCGATGCCGAACGTGCCGGACGGGGCGTCGCTGGCGAACGTGGCGCCGATGCGGAGGACGTACTCGGTGTTAGGTTTAAGGCCCTGGGCGGCGCCGAGCTGGCGCTTGAGGAACATGAACAAATCGTCGGGGTGGTTCATACCCGAGAGCATGAACCCCTTGCCGGGGCCGACCGGGGCGGGGAGGTCGGCGTGGCCCTCTTCGAGCTGGTGCTTGGCGTCCTCGCCGATCGGGTAGTCGGAGAACCCGGCGCGCCAGCCGAGCGAGCGGCCGGTGGCGAAGCTGTAGTCGAGCGACACGCCTGCGGGCCGGGATTCGGCGGTGAACCGGCGGCCGGCGGCGAAGGTGCTGCCGTCGGCGGAGACCGAGTCGTCGCCGAGTCCGCCGTCGACGCTGAGGCGGGCGTCGAACGCGGACGCGTGGAGGAGGGCGAGGTCGTCGCCGTCGCCCAGCGCGAGGGCCGTGCGGGCGAAGGCGGAATCGAGCGCGGTGACCGTGTCGTCGCCGGTGCCGCACATCGCGTCGACGCCACCGAGCGTGGCGTTCTGGAACGAGACGGTGTCGCCGCCCCGGCCGGTGTTGATCAGGATCGGGCGGACGAGGGTGAGGTCGCGGACGGCGACCGAGTCGGCGCCCGAGCCGAGGGCGACGCGGACGGCGCCGGTGACGCCGGAGAAGGCGGCGTCGAACTCGCCGTTGATGGTGGTGTCGTCGTCGAGGCCGACGACGCGGACCTGGGCGTCGCGGTCCTGGCCGGTGGTGATGAGCACGCGGTTGCGGGCGGCGTCGCCGGTGAGGACCAGGTCGCCGCCTACGAGGACGGCGGTGACATTACCGGCGAGCAAGGTGCGGGATTCGAGCGGCTGGACGTGCGCATGAAACATGGTCTCTCCTTTTAGCTCCCGAGGCGGAGATGGTCGTCGGGCGGGGGCGGGGGACAGGCCGACGACGGAATGTAAAACGACAACGCGAAACAAAAAAAGGGTGACCCGACGGGGCCGCTTCAGCGGCTCTGACGGTCGACGCGAGCGCCCGCGCGTCCGGGGGGGCCCCCGTCACGTCTTGTTGCGGACTTGCGGCGCGTTCACACGACGGGCGTTTGAGGGTATGAGATGTCGGCGCCGCACGCGTCGCGCGTGCGGCGTTCACGTCGACCGCAGTTCGCACAACTTATCCGGGAGACCGCGCATGGCGACCGCCGACCGTCGTTCCGAGTTGCAATCCCCCCGCACGCCGACCCGCCGGCAAGTGCTCACGACGACCGCCGTCGCCGCGACGGGCGCCCTGCTGACGCCGCACGTCAGCATCGCCCAGGTCGGGTCCGACGAGCGGATCGTGATCGGCCTGATGGGCGCGGGCGGGCGGGGCACGAGCGTCGCCGCCGGGTTCGCCGCGCTGCCGAACGTCGTCGTCAAGTACGCGTGCGACGTCGACCCGAAGCGCGCCGAGACCGCGGCCGGCACGATCGGCAAGAAGGTCCCCGAGGGCGCGCTCAAGCCGGTGCCGCTCGCCGACTTCCGGCGGATGCTCGACGACAAGGACGTGACGGCGATCGCGATCGCGACGCCGAACCACTGGCACGCGCCGGCCGCGATCCTGGCCGCCTCGGCGGGCAAGCACGTCTACGTCGAGAAGCCGTGCTCGCACAACCCGCGCGAGGGCGAGCTGCTCGTCGAGGCCGCCCGCAAGCACAACCGGTGCATCCAGCACGGCACGCAGCGGCGCTCGTGGGCCAAGATCATCGAGGCGATGGACAAGGTGAAGAGCGGCGCGATCGGCCCCGTCCGCATCGCGCGGTGCTGGTACACCAACGCGCGGAAGACGATCGGCAAGGGCATGCCCGCCGCCCCGCCCGCCGGTCTCGACTGGGCCCTCTGGCAGGGCCCCGCCCCGGCCAAGGAGTTCCGCGACAACTACCTCCACTACACGTGGCACTGGTTCTGGCACTGGGGCAACGGCGAGTGCGGGAACAACGGCGTGCACGGGCTGGACCTGGGCCGGTGGGGCCTCGGGGTCGACTGCCCGAAGACGGTGACGTCCTCCGGCGGCCGGTACTACTTCGACGACGACCAGGAGACGCCCGACACGCAGTGGACGACCTTCGACTACGGCGACAAGCTGCTCACGTGGGAGGGCAAGAGCTGCCACCCGCGCGGGGTGGAGGCGAGCCTGAGCGGGTTCGGGGTCGCGTTCTACGGCGAGCAGGGGACGATCGTGCTCGACTCGTCGGGGTACACGACGTACGACCCGAAGAACAAGGAGGTCGCGGTCGTGAAGCCGGGCAAGGGCGAGGCGGGGGAAGACCTGCACTTCAACAATTTCCTCGCCGCGATCCGCGCCAACGACCCGAAGAAGCTGACCGCCGAGGTCGCCGAGGCCGCGAGCAGCTCGCTCCTCTGCCACGTCGCCAACATCGCCCAGCGGACCGGCCGCACGATCCACCTCGACCCGCAGACGAAGCAGCTCAAGACCGACGACGCCGAGGCGAAGAAGCTGTGGTCCCGCGAGTACCAGAAGGGGTGGGAGCCGAAGGTCTGACCGCGGTTCGAGCCGCGGAGCGGCGGCGGAAAGTAGCCCAGGGCGTAAGCCCTGGGTAACAAGCGCAACGAGAGTAATAGCCCCGAAGGGGCGGTAGAGCGAACGCGATCGATCGACGGTGCGCCGCGTCCCATCCGTCGCCCCTTCGGGGCTTTCACAAAGCGTTCAAACAGGTGTCGCCGTCCACCGAACCCGGGGCTCACGCCCCGGGCTACTTTTTGCCGCCCCTTCGGGGCTGATCCCATGGCGTACCGTACTCGGCGACGAATCACGCTGTTTTCCCTCTGCGCCCTTTGCGTCTCCGCGGTGAACGCTTCCGCCGACGACAAACCCGTCCCCAAGCTCCAACTCCTCCCCCAGCCCTACGACCAAGCCGCCTTCGTCCGCGACGACACGGAGGTCGCCCGTTACCATTTCGGCCCCGCCCTCCGCCGGCCGTTCGTGTTCCCGCTCGTCGGGCCCGCCGGGCGCTCGCTCACGCGCATGGGCCACCCGCACGACCCGCAGTCGCACTCGCACCACAACTCCGTCTGGGTCGCCCACCACTCGGTCAACGGCGTCTCCTTCTGGGACGACCGCGCGAAGGGCCGGATCGTCCACCAGCGGCTCGACAAGTATGAGGACCTGGGCGAGACGTCGTCCGTTGTGGTGACCAACCACTGGGTCGACGAGGGCAAGAACAACGCAATTCTGATGGTCGAGCGCCGCCGAACCACCCTGCAACTCCTGCCCGGCAACGAGCTGCTGATGAC
>DASPKW010000419.1:0-8935 GCA_035627895.1 Tepidisphaeraceae bacterium
CCGTTCAGGTTCGGCGTTGCGAACACGTCGTAGTCGGCTGTTCGCGTGAGGACCTGCTGGAACACGCTGTCGGCAATCCGATCGTTCACCAGAATCTTGCCCTCGCGCGAGGCGCCCGCGGAGACCTCATCCTCGGTCACGATGCGGTCCCGGAACTCGGCCTTCGCAAGCTCGTACCCCCAGTCGCGGAACGCGCCTTCGGTGAACTTCATGATGTTCCCCTTGTGCACGAGCGTGACGCTCTTGCGCTTGTGCGTGATCGCGTACTGGATCGCCGAGCGGATCAGCCGCTGCGACCCGATCCGGCTGACCGGCTTGATGCCGATGCCGACCTGCACCGCGGCCGAGTCGCCCGCCTGCGTGCCCAGCGCGCCCGAGGCGGGCATGCTGAAGCCGGACTCCTGCTCGAACTGGGCGCCGGCCTCGTCGGTGCCGAAGCGGATCTTCTTGAACGCCTTCGGGTCCGCCTGCCGGAGGAAGTCGAGGAGCTTCTGGGCCTCGGGCGTGCCGGCGGCGTACTCGATGCCGGCGTAGATGTCCTCGGTGTTCTCGCGGAAGATGACCATGTCGACCTTCTCGGGGTGCTTCACCGGCGACGGCACGCCGGTGAAGTACTTGACCGGGCGGAGGCAGACGTAGAGGTCGAGCATCTGGCGGAGCGCGACGTTGAGCGAGCGGATGCCGCCGCCGACCGGCGTGGTCAGCGGGCCCTTGATGCCGACGAGGAAGTGCTTGAAGGCCTCGACGGTGTCGTCGGGGAGCCAGTTGTTGAGCTTGTCGAACGACTTCTGGCCGGCGAGGACCTCCATCCACGCGATCTTGCGCTTCCCGCCGTACGCCTTGGCGACCGCCGCGTCGAACACGCGGACGCTGGCACGCCAGATGTCCGGGCCGGTGCCGTCGCCCTCGATGAACGGGACGATCGGCTGGTCGGGCACGCTCAGCTTGCCGCCCGAGATGGTGATGGCCTGGCCGGTCGACGGGACGGTCACGGATTTGAAAGTGGGGGTGGGCATGGGCGTTGGGAGAGGTCAGAGGACGGGGGGCAGCGGTCAGAATCCACGCAGATTCCCAAGGGGAACGGCGGAAAGTAAGACGGCGCAGGGGGGAAGTCAATCGACGCTCCGGGCGGTGCACCGCGAACCCGTTTCTCGGTATAAATCATCGCCCCGTATCCGCCCGCCCGCTTCCGAGCCCAGGGATTCAACCGCGGGAGCCCGCACGAGGAGAACCGATGCCCGGCAAGATCCCCTGCACCTGCGGCAAGCAATACACGTGGACGCCCGACCGGGCCGGCAAGCGCGCCCGGTGCAAGGCGTGCGGCGCGGTCGTCGCGTTCCCCGCCAAGGACCCGGACGACGAATTGCTGATCGGCCCGGAGCCCGAGTACGAGCAGAGCCCGTCCGGGGCGCGCGTCTACCGCCACGAGCCGCGCACGACACCGCCCGAACTGGCGATCGGCGACGACCACGCGATCGGGGCGATCTCCGACCACATCGAGCGGCACATCGGCCCGGTCGCGGGCGTGTTCCACGAGATCGTCTCGGACCTGGTGCACATCGACATCCACATGGTCGCGCCGACCGAGGAGCGCCCGTGGCACACGCTGGTCACGTCCGGCATGAGCGACCGCCCGATGACCGTCCCGGACCCCGAGGACCCCGAACTTCGCGAATTGCGGTACGCCGAGCTGCTGATCTGTTTGCCGCCCGACTGGCCGATGGAACAGGAGCAGTGGGCGGACGACGACAATTTCTGGCCGATCCGGTGGCTCAAGCAGGTCGCCCGGCTGCCGCACGAGTACGAGACGTGGGTCGGGGCGGGTCACACGATCCCCAACGGCGATCCGGCCGAGCCGGTCGCGACCAACACGAAACTCTGCTGCATGCTCCTGATGCCGCCCGTGCTCGTGAGCGAGGGATTCCACCGCCTGGCCGTGTCGGACGACAAGGCGATCAACTTCTACGCGCTCTTCCCGCTCTATCAGGAGGAGATGGAATTGAAGTTGAACAAGGGCCTGGACCCGCTGGTCGAGCGGTTCGCCAAGGCCGAGGTGAGCGAGCTGCTGGACGTCGGGCGCAAGAACACGTGCGGGAAGCGGTTCGGGCTGTTCTGACGCGGCGGGCCGCTTCGGCGGGCGGCGCGGACGACGGCCGCGAGTTCGCGCGCTTCCCGGGGTATGATCCCCGCATGACCGACCCCTCCCAAGCGTGGTACCTCTACGCCCTCTTGGGTCTGGCCATCGGCACGCTCGCCGGGCTACTCGGGATCGGCGGGGGCGTGCTCGTGATCCCGGCGCTGGTCTTCTTCTTCGGCTTCCAACAGCGCGTCGCGGTCGGCACGAGCCTGGCGATGCTGCTCCCCCCGATCGGCATCTTCGCCCTGATCCCGTACTGGCGCGCGGGGAACGTGAGCGTCGGCGCGGCCGCGTGGCTCGCCGCCGGGTTCGCCGTCGGCGGGTTCGTCGGCGGGTGGCTGGCGAACTCGGGCGTGCTCAGCGAGCGCCTGCTCCGCGTGACGTTCGCCCTGTTCGTGCTCTACGTCGGCGGCAACATGCTCTTCCGGAGCGAGAACCGCGTGGCCGCGGCCCTGAAGACAGGGCTCGTGGTCGCCGGGTTCGCCGCCGTCTACGCCGGCGCCCGCCTGTTCGGGCGGCGGCTCGAGCGCCGACTGGACATGACCGAGGCGTACCGCAAGCGCCTCGCGGCGCCGCTGGCGCCGGATTACGAGATATGAGGTCGCGCCTCACCGCGGGCGCGCCGGCATCCGGTCGACCGGGATCGCACTGCCCCGTGAAGCGCCCGCCGCCCCGTGATATCATCCGGTCCGCAATGGCACCCCTGGGACTCATCGCCGGCGAAGGCGTGTTCCCGCTCCTCGTCGCGCGCGGGGCGCGGGCGGCCGGGCGGCGCGTCGTGTGCGCGGGGTTCAGCGGCAGCGCGTCGGAAGAACTGCCCGCCGAGTGCGACGTCTTCAAATCCGTCGGCGTCCTGCGCCTGGGCCAGTGGGTCCGCACGCTCCGCCGGCACGGGTGCACCGAGGCCATCATGGTCGGGCGCGTCCGCAAGGCGAAGATGTACTCGCGCTGGCGGTACTTCCAGTACATTCCCGACCTCCGGACGCTGCGGATCTGGTTCACGCGCCTGCGGCGCGACAAGCGCGACGGGGCCGTGCTCCGGGCCGTTGCCGACGAGCTGGCGAAGGAAGGCATCACCTTGATCGACTCGACCCGTTACTGCCAGGACCAGCTCGCCACGCCCGGCGTCATGGGGAAGCGCCAGCCGACCGCCAAACAGTGGGACGACGTGAAGTTCGGCTGGGAATTGTGCCGGACGATCTCGAAGCTCGACATCGGCCAGGCGCTGGCGGTGCTGGACAAGGACGTGATCGCCGTCGAGGCGGTCGAGGGGACGGACCGGATGATTGAACGCGCCGGCCAGTACTGCAAGGTCGGCGGGTGGACGCTGGTGAAGGTCGCCAACACGAATCAGGACATGCGGATGGACGTGCCGAGCGCCGGGACGACGACGATCGAAAAACTCGCCGCGAACAAGGGCGGGTGCCTGGTGGTGGAGGTGGGGAAGACAATTCTGCTGGAGAAGGAAAAGGTGCTGGAACTGGCGGACAAGCTGGGCGTGGCGGTGGTGGGGTATGAGGGGTGATCAGCACGCAGTGGGGCAGACATTCTTGTCTGCCCTGACCGTTGTCTCGGGATGTGCGTCAGACCGGAGACGGCATACGCGGGCCACGCGTGCCACTACAATCCTGCCATGATCACACCGGGCGATGGTTTCATCCGCCGTTGCGACATGAATGACTACCTCCGGATCGACGACGCTTCTACGGAGCGCGTCGAGTACCGGGGCGGATTGGCAGTCACGCTCCCGAGCAACACGCTCGAGGAAAGCCTCATCGCGGCGAATGTCTGCGGCGCGCTCGAAACGCCAACAAGGGGAAGCGGCGTGCGAGTACTCGCCGGGCGACAGCGCGTGAGCGTATCAAACCTGGAATTCTTCTATCCCGACTTGGTCGTAATCTGCTCCCCGCCCGAGTTCGACCCGTCTGACAACTCCCGACGTACTCTGATGAATCCGGCGGTGATCGTCGAAGTCCTTTCGCCGTCCACCGAGGCGTACGACCGCCGCGAGAAGTTCGACGCCTACCGGGACATCCCGTCGCTCGAAGAATACGTGCTCGTCACGTCGGACCAGCCGCGAGTTGAGGTGTTCCTTCGGCAAGGGGGCGGCGCGTGGCTGTTCACACCCATCACGGGGCGCGAGGGCGTCGTGCGGCTCCAGAGCCTCGGGATCGAATTGCCGCTGGCGGAAATCTTCGCCGATGTGGAGTTCCCGCCACCGCCCCCGCCGCCAGCCGACGCGAGAGTCGAGACCGAGTGACCGCCGCTACTTCTTCTCCTCCGCCTTCTTGAACTTCAGCGCCGTCCCGTTCATGCAATACCGCAGCCCCGTCGGCTTCGGGCCGTCCTCGAACACGTGGCCCAGGTGCCCGTCGCACCGCGCGCACACCGTCTCGACGCGCACCATCCCGTGGCTCTCGTCCTTCACGTCCTTCACGCGCGTCGGCTTGATCGGCTGCCAGAAGCTCGGCCAGCCGGTGCCGGATTCGAACTTGGTGTCGGACGAGAACAGATCGAGGCCGCAGCCGGCGCAGGCGTAGATGCCCTTCTCCTTGCTGTCGTGGTACCGGCCGGTGAACGCGCGCTCGGTGCCCTTTTGCCGGAGCACCTTGTACTCGAGCGGGTCGAGTTGCTTCTTCCACTCCTCATCCGTCTTGGTCACCTTCTCGATCTTCTCGGCCGGTTCTGCGGGCTTGGCGGCGTCCTTCTTCGGCTCGTCGGCGGTGACGCGGTTGATCAGGACGACGCCGAGCGTGAGGGCGAGGATCGTGAGGGGGAGCAGGTAGGGTCGCATGAAGGTCCTCCGGGAAGAATCCGGGGCGTCGCTTTCAGCTCCGCACCCGGCGTGGAATTGAGTGTCGTCGGTCAATTGTACCATCGTAGGTGCCCCTGCGATGATCGACTTTCGAATGTCGGACGAGCGTAAACACCGCGGGCCACACCCCCAGGACGCCGAGCTGTTCGCGGCCGAACGGTTACCCGCGTTACGCGCGGCCGTCTCCGATCTCGCGTGGCTCCTGTCGCGCGGGTACGCCAGCCCGTCCGCCCAGAAAATCGTGGGCGACCGGTACGGGCTGGACGCCCGGCAGCGGACGGCGGTCATGCGGTCGAGCTGCACCGATGCCGCCCGGGCCGATCGGCGGTCGCGCGAATTGGCGATCGACCAACTCCGCGGGCGGCGCCTGCTGATCGACGGGTACAACGTGCTGACCACCATCGAGGCGGCGATGGCGGGTGGGGTCATTATCGTCGGCCGCGACGGCGCGTGGCGCGATCTGGCGAGCATGCACGGCACCTGACGGCGGGTCGAGGAAACCGGCCCGGCGATCGAGCGCGTGGCGGCGGTGCTGGACACGGCGGGGCCGGCGGAGGTGACGTGGTACCTCGACGCGCCGGTGTCGAACAGCGGGCGGCTCAAGGTCATGATCGAGGCGGTCCGCCCGTGGCGCGTCGAACTCGTGCCCGACCCGGACAAAGTCATCGGCGTGCCGGGGGACGCGGTGGTCGCGTCGGCGGACAGCGTCGTGCTGGACCGGTGCGGGGCGTGGATGAATCTGGCGCGGGCGGCGATCGCAGGGGGGGAGGGAGTTTGGGTGGTGGAGATGGAGCAGGGCCCAGCGGGTCCCGCGTAGGGCGCGCTTCAGCGTGCGGAATTCTCCTGCCGCCGCGGAGCGTCCATTGTGTTCCGCGTGACGGGTGACGGCGTTCGCACGTTGAAGCGTGCCCACGCGTGCGCGCGTCGTCACTTCTTGAACGACGCGTTCATGTCCACCACCGCGTCGACCGGCGCCGTCAGCGTTTTCCGCCCGCCGTACTGCTTCTCCAGGTCTTTCAGCAGCGCATCGTACGCCTCCGCGTCCAGCGGCAGATCCACCGGCTTACGCGTCACGCCGGCCATGAGCATCGCGTTGCCGATCTCCAGGCCCTTGATGCCCTCTTCGCCGGTCGCGATCAGCGGCTCATTCTTGAGGATCGCGTTGACGAAGTTCTGGGTGACGGTCTTGTGGGCCATCGCCGGCGTCGGCGGGACGGGGATGTCGATCTCCCACGTGTCCATGACGGCGAAGGCCTCCTTGCTCGTCTCGCGCGTCTGGCGGACGGACTTGCGGGTCTGGAACAGCTTGAGCTTGCCGCCCTCACAAACCACCTTGCCGCGGTCGCCGCAGATCTCCAGGCGGTCGGTGCCGGGGGCCTCGCCGGTGGAGGTGATGAAGTGGCCGGTCGCGCCGTTGGGGTACTCGAAGATCGCCGAGACCTCGTCTTCGACTTCGATGGGGTGGTGCTTGCCGAGGTTGGCGATGGCGGTGACGCGCGACGGCATCATGCCGGGGAGCCACTGGAAGAGGTCGAAGTTGTGCGGGTTCTGGTTGATCAGCACGCCCCCGCCCTCGCCGGACCACGTGCCGCGCCACCCGCCCAGGGCGTAGTAGGTCCACGTGCGAAACCAGTTGGTGGCGATCCATGTGATGCGGGTGATTTCCGAGCCGAGCTCGCCGTCGTCGATGAGCTGCTTGATCTTCTGGTAGATCGGGAAGGTCCGCGTCTGGAACATCAGGCTGTACTTGAGCTGCGGGTACTTCTTGTGCAGCTCGTTGGTCCGCCGGGCGTCCGACACGCGCACGGCGACGGGCTTTTCCGACAGTACGTGGATGCCCTTGGCGAACGCCGCGTCCGTGATGACCGGGTGCTGGAAGTGCGGGGTCGCGATCAGGATCGCGTCGCACGTGCCCGAGGCGAGTAGGTCCTCGTACTTCCCGAACTTGGCGACGTTCGGGAACTTGGTGGCCACCCGGTCGCACGCGGCGGGGTTGGCATCGCACACGGCGGCGAGCACGGCCCCGTCGATCGAGTCCATAGACGCGACGTGGTGGCTCCCCATGTTGCCCAGACCGATCACCCCGAACCGAACCTTGTCCATGATCATTTCCCTCGGAAAAAGCGTGACGGAAGAGATAGGGGGTGGGGGGGAGGATGTCAAATGGATTGCCCATTGCTCATTGCCCCTTGCCCCTTGCCCCTTGCTTCGCGCGCCGACGTCCCCGCTGTCATCCCGAGTGTACTCACGAGGGATCCAGCCTCGAACGCGACGGCCCGCACGACGCTCGCAATCAATCGCGCCCGAATCAATCCGCAATCCGCAATGGGCAATGGGCAATCGGCAATCTCTCTGGACTCTTCCGCAACACGCTCGTACGCTCGCGGCAAAGGAACCTTTGTGAGCTCGAAAACGCACAAGCCCGCTTCGCACGCCGCCGCCCCGACCGCCACCAACGACACGTTCGCCGAGAACCTCGAGCAGACGCAGGAGTCGGCCCAGAAGCCGGTGGTCGTGCCGCGGCAGGACCTGACCCGCGCGCACGAGCTGGCGTCGAAGTTGGTCGCCGAGCTCGAAAAGGTGCCGGACGGCGACATGGTCGGCGAGGTGATCGACACCGCGCTCAAGCTCCTGCGCGACCAGACCAATCGGGCCGACATCAAGCTGATCAACAAGAGCCTGAAGGAACTGCGGTACGCGATGAAGGTGTTCGCGCCGTACCGCGAGACGCTCAAGGTGAGCATCTTCGGGTCGGCCCGCACGCCCGACACGCACGCCGACTACAAGGCCGCCCTCGCGTTCGGCAAGCGCATGGCGGGCGAAGGGTGGATGGTCATCACCGGCGCCGGCGGGGGCATCATGGCGGCCGGGCACGGCGGGGCCGGGGCCGACCCGTCCTTCGGGCTCGCGATCCGCCTGCCCTTCGAGCAGAAGACCAACCCGTTCATCGCCGACGATAAAAAGCTGATCAACTTCAAGTACTTCTTCACGCGCAAGCTGATGTTCGTCCGGTCGAGCCAGGCGATCGCGCTGTTCCCCGGCGGGTTCGGCACGATGGACGAGGGGTTCGAGGTGCTCACGCTCGTGCAGACCGGCAAGAGCGTGCCGATGCCGATCGTGTTCGTCGACCACCCGGGCGGCGACTTCTGGAAGCACTGGCAGAAGCTGGTCGACAAGCAGCTCCTCGAGCGCGGGCTGATCGGCGAGGAAGACCTCCGCCTCTACAAGATCACCGACGACGTCGACGAGGCCGCGGCCGAGTTGGTCAAGTTCTATTCGAACTACCACTCCGTGCGCTACTGGAAGGACGATTTGATCGTCCGCCTGCGCCGCAAGCCGACCGACGAGCAACTCGCGGTCATCCAGAAGCAGTTCAAGGACATCGCCCCCCGCGGCGAGTTCCGCGTGACCGGCCCGCTGCCGGCGGAGAAGGACGAGCCGAGCCTGAACCACCTGCACCGGCTCGTCTTCCCGTTCAACAAGCGGGACCACGGGAAACTGCGGATCCTGATCGATCATCTGAACGAGCTGCCGGAGTAGGGGGCGCCCGCCAATGGACGACCGCCCGAACATCGCGCTGGTCGAGGACGCGCTCTGGGTCGTTACGCAACCGACGGGGATGCCGGCGTACGACTTCACGTTCGAAGGCTTCTTCGCCTGCCGCCACCCCTTTTGCCTTCCGGACCAAGTGACGGCCGTGGCCCGCATGGGCGCCGCGCCGGACTACCCGGCCCGTTACTCCGAATTACTCGAACGGGGAATCCGCCTCGTCCACACGCCTGAGGAGTACGAGCGAACGAGCCTCCTCCCGCGCTGGTACCCACTGATCGAAGACCTCACGCCGCGCAGCGCGTGGTGGGAGGACCGCCGGCCGACCGCCGACGAGATCGAGCTCCGGTTCGCCTGGCCCGTCTTCCTCAAGGGCGTGCGACAGACGAGCAAGCACCAGCGCTCTCTCTCGGTGGCGAACTGTCGCGCCGAAT
>DASPKW010000420.1:0-8078 GCA_035627895.1 Tepidisphaeraceae bacterium
CCACCTGGTTCGGGTCCTGCGCGTTGTCCCGCGGGTAGATGTTGAGCCACACGATCGTCCCCGCGTACGCGTCGACCGCCGCGACCGCCCCGAGGTTCGTCAGGCAGTACACGCGCCCCGACGAGTACGACAGGTGGCTCAGCGTGTCCGAGCTCGCCTGCTGCCCGTACATGTACATGTTGCCCGTGTTCGACGACGCGACGAAGCTCGACCACTTGTACGCCCCCGTCGCCAGGTCCAGGCAGATCACGTAGCAGTCCTCGGACGTCGGGTTCTTCCCGCCGCGGCCGATCACGTACACGTTGTCCCCGACCACCAGCGGCGACCCCGAGAAGTCCAGCGACTTGATCGCCTGCTGGTCGTCCGGCACGCGCATCATCCCCGGCTTGGCGACCCACCGTTCCTTGCCGTCGGCCCGGGACAGGCAGACGACGCGCGTCCCCGTGTCCGTCCCCGCCCGCCCGCCGTACTGGGCCGCCCGGTCGCCCGTCCCCATGATCGCCAGCACCGCCGTGTCGGTCAGCGAGACCGTGTGCTGCTGGTTCCGCGCGGCCGACCACTGCTGCACCGTGTACTGCCCGTTTGCCCCCGGGTACGACTGCATCCACCCGGGCAGCGGCACCCCGGACGCCAGGCTGACCGCGTACACGCGCGACCCGTCCTGGAAGTACAGCTCGCCGTTGTCGACCGCCGGGATCACCCCCAGGTTCGCGTTGGTCCCCCCCGAAGCGTCCGGCGCGGTCATCGGCGACCCGTCGGGGTTAAACGCGATCCGCCGCGACGTCGTGACGGGCGAGCTCCCCGCCGCCCCGCGGACCGGCGGCGGCGCGAACTCGATCCGCGCCATTGGCGCGCCCGGCCGGCCCGTCCCGCTCGACACCTGCGACCGCTCCTCGTTCCCGCCCGGCGACAGCCGCACCGAGTGCGTCCCGACCGCGATCGCCACCGGCGGCGCGCTCGCCATCAGCTGCGCCAGCGCGTCCGACAGCACCACGTCCTTGCCGAACAGCGTCCCCGTCGCCTCGGCCGGGACCACGCCCTTGCCGAACAGGTTCCCCTCGTTGTCCGCCTGCTTCGACGCGAGCTGGTCCGCCCGCTGCTTCGCCTTGGCCGCGTCGCCCGCCAGGTGGTACGCCAGCGCCGACCGGAACAAGATCCGCGGCCGCTCCACCTGCACGCCCGGGTGCCACTCGAGCAGCCGGTCCGCGATCCGCGCCGCCTCCGGGAAGTTCCCGTTTTCCAAATGCAGCTCGGCCAGGCGCAGCGCCGCCTGCTTCCCCGCCTCGGTCACGAAGTACAGCTTCATGATCCGGCTCAGCGTCTCCTGGTCCCCCTGCCCGGCCTTCTCCAGCATCGACGACGCGATCGCCCCGTACCGGTTCATGTACGTGTCCAGCCCCTCCTTGGGCCACTTCGCCAGCATCTCGTGCACGCGCACCTCGATGCCCGTGTACTGGTAGATGTTGTTCTTCGCGTCGGTCCCCGACGGCACGACCCGGTCGCCGTACTTCTCGATGACCTCCTGGTACCAGTCGGCCGCCTTGTTCCAGTCCTTCAGCCGCTCCATCCGCCGCGCGTCCTCGAGCTTCTTGATCGCCTCGAGCGAATCGCGCACGGACACGCCCTGGAACGACTCCTTCCCGTAGAACGCGTCCGGGTTCAGTCCCCCGCGCGGCACCGCCGGCGCGACCTCGCCCACCGGCTGCGCGAACGCGCCAAGGCCCGGCAGCGCCGCCAGCGCGGCGCTCATGAGGATACGACGCACACCCGTCCGGTGGTTTTCGGAGATCGACATGCGGAATCCCTCTTCGGGAGCTTTCGACCGAGTCCCGCACGCGCGGACCCGTCCGACGACGACACAAGGGGGCGCGGTGTGCTCACTTCAGTGAGCATGCGAGCGCACGTTTCCCGCGCATCCCGTTAAGGATACGCGATCACTGCGCCCCCGTCCCCCAATATTTCATCCACAGCGGGGCCAGACGTTGCACCTCGGCCGGGTCAATTCGTGACTTGTCGGACCAGATCGCCAGTTCCAGCGCCCGGTGAGCCGGACAACTCGCCACCCGCCCCGGGTCCGCTGCGATGATTTCGACCGCCCGCTTGATCAACGAGACGGCGTTCGCGGTCGCCACTTTCAGGTGACCCAGGATCTCGGTGAGCAGTTCGTGCGGGTCCTTGGCGTGATCCGGCACACTCGCACCCGGCGCGTCCGTCGGGATCACCCGCTGCGGCTTGTTCCGCCAGCAGTCGTAATCCGTGACCAGCGCCACCAGCGCGTAGGCGATCTCGGCCTCCTTCGCCAGCTTCGCCTCCGGCATCGCCGTCATCCCGATCAAATCCCCGCCCCACAGCCGGTGCATCAGCGACTCCGCCCGCGTCGAAAACGCCGGCCCCTCCATGCACACGTAACACCCGCGGTCGTGCACCGCGAAGGGTTCAGGGTTCAGAGCTGAGGGTTCAGGATCAGAGCCACCCGCAACGGCGGCATTTCCTGAACCCTGAACCCTGACCCCTGAACCCGCCTCCAACAACACCCCCCTCAGCACCGGGCAAAACGGCTCCGCGAACTCCACGTGCACCGCCGCCTTGTCGAAGTACGTGCCCGCCCGCCGAAATGTCTTGTCGATGATCTGGTCCGGCACCACCAAATCCCGCGGCCGAAACTCCTCGCGCAGCGACCCCACGGCCCCCGATGCGAGGATGTGCGTCACGCCCAACTGCTTGAGCGCGAACAAGTTCGCCCGGAACGGCACCCGCGACGGGTTGTGCAAGTGCCCCGCCCCGTGGCGCGAGAGGATGAACACCGGCACGCCAGCCCAGGTCGTCTCGAGGATCGCGTCGGAGGGCGGCCCGAACGGCGTCTCGACCTCGTGCCGCCGCACCGCGTCCGCGCTCACCGATTCCGTCAGCGCCTGCCCGAGGCCGGTGCCCCCGATCAGGCCGATCTTGATGTCAGGCATGGTGGGGGAAGGTTATGCCGGCAGGTGGGAAAGGTAAATGGACGAGCCGCTCCGACCGGTGGTCGGTTCGCGCGAATGGTGGGCGGCGTCCACGGGAGCAGAGCTACCGGTAGCGGCGGCGCGAGCGGCCCTTGTGGGGGTGGGCGTTGGCCATGGTCGTGCGGAAGTTTCGGTCGGGCTTTTGTTTGCGGATCCAGGTGAGGAAGGGCTGGAGCTCGGGGGCTTGACGGAGGGAGTCGAGGGAGTCCAGGCCCTTGTCGAGCTCTTTGTTGGAATAGGTGGCGTGGAGTTGTTTGTGGCAGGGTTTGCAGAGGGGGGTGCGGTGTTCGGCGCGGCCGCCGCGCTCTTTGGGTTTGAGGTGGTGGAGGGTGATGAGGTGGGGGGGGACGGGGCGCTCACAGAGGGCGCAGCGCGGGTAGTCCGGGAAAGGCGCGCTCATGCGAGGAATGGTAGGGCGCGGGAAGCGCGAAGGTCACATGGTCACCGGAGGTGACCATGCCGCTTCAGTCCGTGGGTTTGTCGCTTGCGGGCGCGCGGTCCGGGGGAACCTCGACGACGTCGCCGGGTTCGAGGAGGTAGTTCTCGCGGAGGTCGCCGGTGCGGAGCATGTGGCGGACGTCGACGATGGCGGTGGCGGCGGCGCGGCCGTCGCGGGGGGCGCGGGAGAGGGCGACGTGGCGGGGCCAGGGCGGGGTGTCGTGGCCGTAACCGGCGTCGATCAGGGCGCTGATGACGGTGTCGGCACCGGTGAAGGGCTTTCGGCCGGGGTCGGGGGCGTCGGGGGCGGCGACGTGGAAGGACTGGCTGGCGTACTCGAGGACGGCGACGTCGACGGTGGCGTTTTTGGGGAGCGCGGTGTCGGGCGCGAGCGCGCGGAGGCGGGCGGTGAGGTCGGCGGCAATGGCGGCGGGGGTGCGGCCGGCGGCGGGGCAGTCGCCGAGGGGCCCGGCGGAGATTCGGCCGTCGGGGGCGACGCGGGCGAGGAGTTTGTCGAGTTGGCGGACGCCGGGGGCCCGGAGGACGAGGAGGTCGGGCGCGGCGACGCGGTAGCGGACGTCGGCGGGGACGACGGCGTCGCCGAGGGGGGCGCTGAAGCGGGAGAGTGGGGTGGCGGGCGGGGTGGAGCAGGCGGTCGCGCAGAGCGCGAACAGGAGGGTGGGGAGGGAGCGCATGGGAGTCCTTTGAATGTTTGGATGGGCAGGCTTACCGAGCGCCGGTCGAGGCGGCGCGTACGACTGCGCCGCGCAACCCGAGGGGGCAAGCTCCGTGGGCTTTCCGGGGGGACGAGCGCGGTACCGCTCGGGAGGGAGCAATGGGTCGCGGGACGGGGATCGAACGCGGTCGAGTGGGCGCGGGGGAGTCGCGTTAAATCTACGGCGCGCGGGTCGGACGCGCGGTGTCGCGCACCGCGGTTACGCGCCCCCCTTCGGGCGGCGCTGTCGCGTGCCCTTGCGGGCCCGCGGCTAAAAACGGGATGACGACAAATGCGTCGGCGGCGCGCCCCGGGTTCGGGGGCGCGCCGCGGCGCTGAGATCCGGTACGAGGGCGAGGGGCTTAGCGGGTGCCGCCGCCCCTCGTGGGACCGACGCTTTGAACGGCGCCGGCGGCGCCGGCGCCACCGGTGATCGGGGAGGTGATGTTCTCCATCTTCTGGCGCCACGCCGCGAGCGGGCTCATGTCGACGAAGACGATGTCGTCCTCCTCGAGGATGTAGTTCTGCTTCATGTCGCCGGTCATCTGGAGGTGCTTGAGGTTGATGATCGCCGTGGCCCGCTCCTGCCCAGGTTTGGCCGGCCGGCTGAGCGCGATCTGCTCGGGCCATGCGTCCTCGCTCAGGCCGGCGTCGGCGAGGGCGCTGATGACCGTGTCGCGGCCGGTGTACGCCTTCTTCCCCTGCCCGCCCGCGGCGACGCCCATGACGTAGTAGAACTTCGAGTTGTACTCCGACACTTCGACCTTGACGTCGGGGTTGTTGTAGTACTTGTTGGCGGCCTCGGTCAGGAGGGTGCTGATCTCGATGGGCGTCTTGTTGGCGACGTAGACCTCGCCGAGGAGGTTGACGGCGATCTTGCCGTCGGGGCGGATCTGGGTGGTGATGTTGTCGAGTTCCTTGATGCCCGGGGCCTTGAGCGTGAGCTTGTCCGGGGGGGCGACGCGGTACTCGGTGGCGGAGACCTCGCGTTCCTTGGCGGGGCGGAAGACGCCCTGGGGGCCCTCGGCGTTCATCGTGCTCTCGCGGGCCTGGGTGCACCCGAGGCCGACGAGGGCCACGGTGGTGGCGAGGACGGACATGCCGAACTGACGTGCGATCTTCATAGCGGTTCTCCGACTGTTCTCACCAGCGTAGGAGACGGTTGCGTTCAATATAGCCGGTGGCCGCCGGTTTGACCCGACGACCACCGGTTTGGAGTTCCACGGCCGCGCTGCAATTCGTAGCCGTGGTGGAGTAAAGCCGACGTTAAAGTGTCGCTTCGCGGCGTAGCGACCCTGTCAATCCATCGTCCTAACCGGTCTTTACGGACCGGATGAAAACGATTGCCGCGCGGGTGGCGGACGCGACCGCAAATCTAACGCCGCGCCCGTTCTAACCATTCATTCATACGGCGGTCCGTGCCGTGGGTCTTTCACGAATTGGGAGAGACCTTACATATTCGGGGATCGTCCTTGGGGGTTGGTCACCGTTCGTGCCATCGTCTCGGGGCGAAACGCATTTACCGTTCGAGGCGAGATCCTTCGCTGCGCTCAGGATGACGGACCCTGTGGTCGGGTTGACAGACTGCGGTCAGAAGCCGGTCAGCGCCATGATGGCGAGGTCGGTCGCGGGGATCAGGGGGCCGAGGAGGCGCTCGGTCTTCATTCGAAATTCTGCGAGCGGGCTGGGCGGGACGTAGACCAGGTCGCCCTCTTCGAGCACGTAGTTCTGGTCGGCCTTGCCGGTCTCGCGCATGGCCTTGAGGTCGATCGTGACCTTTTGCTTGACGTTGACGTCTTCGCTCGGGCGGATGAGGACGACCTTTTCGGGCCAGGCGTCGTCGTTCAGGACGGCCTCGGAGAGGACTTTGACGACGGTGTCACTGCCGGTGAAGGGCTTGGGGCCGGGGCTGACGACCTGGCCGAAGACGTAGTACTTCTTGCTATTGAACTCGATCACGTCGACGGCGACGGAGATCGTGTCCTTGTTGTAGAAGCGCTCGAGGCGGCGGGAGAGGTCGTCGGCGATCTCGGCGGGGGTGAGGCCGGCGACGTACATCTCGCCGACGAGGTTGAGGGTGACCTTGCCGTCGGGGCGGATCTTGGCCTGGAACTTGTCGAGCTCTTTGATGGACGGGGCGGTCAGGCGGATCATGTCCGGGGCCTGCACGCGGTAGGTGGCGGGCGGGACGTCGATGACCTGCTGCTGCAGCCAGCGATTGAGGTCGGCGCTCTTCTCGGTCTTCTTGGACGGGGCGACGGGCGCGTTGCCCCCCTGCTGGGCGGTTGCGGCGCCCTTGGAGGCGGTGCAACCGGAAGCGAGCGACATGCCGAGCAGCAGGTACGCGACGCACAGCGTCCGACTCCTGACTCCTGACGTCTGACTTCTCTTCATTGTCCCCCCCCTGCGGCGACGACGAACGTCTTGATCATGATCTTGAAGTCGAGCCAGAGGGATTGGCGCTTGATGTATTGCACGTCGTAGTAGATCCACTCCTGGAAGTCGGACTCGTCGCGGTCGCGCTTGCGGGAGACCTGCCAGAGGCCGGTGATGCCGGGGCGGACGGACAGGCGGGCCTCGCGCCAGGCGGGGCACATCTGGTTCTCGCGCTCGGGGCTGGGGCGCGGGCCGACGATGGACATCTGGCCGACCAGGACGTTCCAGAACTGGGGGAGCTCGTCGAGGTTGAGGCGGCGGAGCCACTTGCCGACCCAGAAGATGCGGGGGTCGTCCTTCATCTTGAACTGCGGGCCGTCGACGAGGTTCTGGCCCTTGGCGCGGAGCTGGGCCTGGATCTCGTCGGCGTTGGGGACCATGGTGCGGAACTTCCAGCAGCGGAAGTTGCGGCCGCCCTTGCCCTGGCGGACGGCGCCGTAGAAGAGGGGCCCGCCGGGCGAGTTGATCCAGATGGCGAGCATGATCAGCGGGAAGAGCGGGAGGAAGATCGTGAGGGCGACGAGGGCGCCGACGACGTCGGTCGCGCGCTTGGCGGCGCGGAACCAGCGGAAGTTGAGGCCCGTGAGGGCGGGCATCTGGGCTTCGAGGACGCGCTCGAGCTTGATCGGGCGGTCGATGGCGACGGTGTGGGCGGGGCCGTCGGACTCGTGGTCGGCGGGCTCGCTGGTGATGGCCTGGACGCTGGGCTGCTCTTCGCCGAGGACGATGGCGTGGCTGAGCGTGTGGTTCTTGAGGGTGGCGGAGGCGATCGTCGTGCGGGGCATGACGACGGCGCGCTTGAGGATCATGCCGGCGCCGATCTTGGCGCCGCGGCCGATCGTCGTGGGGCCGACGATGACGGCGTCCTTGCCGATCTCGACGTCGTCGCCGATGACGACGGGGCCGATCACGTTGGCGCTGGAGTCGATCTTGACGTTGCGGCCGACCCAGACCTTCTGGCCCTGGTCGGTGAGCGTGCCGGCGCGGACGAGCCACTGGGGGTGGGTGCGGAGGATGGCCTCGTTGAGCTCGAACAAATGTTCGCGGTCGTGGAGGCTGAAGCTGCGGCCGGGGATCGTGCTGCCGCGGAGGTGGAGGCCGGCGCGGAGCATGGCGCTGGGCCACTGGTTGATGCGCTGGGGGAGCGAGACGTCGAGGAGGGCGCGCATGGCGTCGGCGCCCATGACGATCAGGACGGGCCAGTCGCGGTCGACCTCGAGCGAGGTGTCGTCGGCGCGGCCGTAGGAGCGGTCGACGCGGGTGACGCGGCCGTCCTCGCCTAGGCGGAACTTTTCCTCGTAGGCCTTGCGCTTGGCGCGCGGGAAGTCGATGAGGGTGGCGTCGCACCGGTTCTGGCGGTGGACCTCGATGGCGGTGTTGAGGTCGCAGATCGGGAAGCGGTGGCCGTTGAAGATGAGGTAGAGGGGCTCGCCGTCGTCGGGGGCGGCGGTCAGGCTGGTCTTGGCGATGTGGAGGCGGCCGTCGTACGG
>DASPKW010000421.1:0-11205 GCA_035627895.1 Tepidisphaeraceae bacterium
GGAGATGTACAACACGACGCTCGCCGGGCTGCGCGACATCGCCAGGGAGGTCGCCGCCGCCGAGGGTGTCGCCTTCGCCAACGTCTTCGACCCGATGATCGAGGCGATGAAAGGTGCGAAAGCGAAGTACGGCCCCGAGTACCACGTGTGCGGCGGCGACGGGTTCCACCCCGATCGGAACGGCCACCTCATCATGGCTTACGCGTTCCTCAAGGGGCTCGGTGTCGACGGCCACATCGGCACGATCACGGTCGACCTCGCCGGCAACAAGGCCGACGCGACCGACGGGCACAAGGTCCTCTCCGCCGCGGGCGGGAAGGTCGAGGTCGAATCCGTCAAGTACCCGTTCTGCTTCTACGGCGACCCGGCCAGCCCGAGCGCCACGACCGGGATCATCGAGTTCCTCCCGTTCAACCAGGACCTGAACCGGTACATGCTGGTCGTCAAGAACGCCGGGGCGGCCAAGGTGAAGGTCACGTGGGGCAAGAACACCAAGGAGTTCGACGCCGCCGCGCTGGAGAAGGGCGTCAACCTCGCCGCCGAGTTCGTCGCCGACAACCCGTTCAGCGAGCCGTTCAAGAAGGTCGAGGCGGTGATCAAGGCCCAGCAGAACGCCGAGACCCCGCTGGTGAAGAAGACGCTGAACGACCTCCCCAAGGCCAAGGACAAAGAGGCCGCGACGAAGGCCGCCGAGGAGGAGATGAAGAAGGCGAAGGAACTCTTCGACGCCTCCGCCGCCGCGGCGAAACAACCGGTGAAGCACACGATCGCGATCGAGGCGGTCAAGTAGCGTTGTCCCCCTCCCGGACGCGCCACACGGCGAGACTTCGCGAAGCAGCCCAGTCGCGCCCGGGAGAGGGCGGGGTGAGGGCATGCAGCGGACGCGCGAGCTCGCTGAGTTGCGTTCGCGAGGCCCCGGACGGTGTCACGAGAGCGCGATGATGCGGGTCGTCGCGTCCGGGAATCGGATTCACCGCACCGCCGCGAGCCGGGCCGCCAGGACCGGCTTGGGCGCGATCCCCTCGACCTTGTCCACCACCCGCCCGCCCTTGAAGATCAGGAGCGTCGGCAGCGCGCTGATCCCCAGCGCCCCGGCCGTCCGCTGGTTCGCGTCGGTGTCCAGCTTGGCGACCAGGTACCGCCCGCCCGACTCGGCGGCGAGCTGGTCGATCGTCGGCGCGAGCATCCGGCACGGCCCGCACCACCCGGCCCAGCAGTCGACCAGCACAGGCACCGGCGCCGTCTGCACGAACGCCGCGAACGTCGCGTCCGTCAGCTCGACCGGCCGCGACGCGTCCACCGCCCCGCTCGGCCCGACCGCGTCCGGCGGGAGCGGCTCGTGGCAACGGCCGCACACGGGCGTGGTCTGACGGGCCTTTGTGGGGTCGACGCGGTTCTTCGCGCCGCAGTTGGGGCAGGTGAGGATGGACATGGCAGACTCCCGACCCGAAGATGTAACGCGATATGGGAGTCCTAGGAAGTGCGAAAGTCGACTGCGATAGGCAGCAGCTTCCCGCCACAAGTGGCGGGCTATATGAGGCGCGACGTGCGCGTCCCGATCGGCCTTGAGGCGGAACGTGCGTTACCCGCCCAGATACGCCCGCTTCACGTCCGGGTTCTCCAGCAGCGCCGCCGCCGAGTCCGTCATCGTGATCTCGCCCGTCTGCAGGACGTACGCCCGGTGGGCGATCTTCAGTGCCATGTGGGCGTTCTGCTCGACCAGGAACACGGTCGTCCCCTCGCGGTTGATCTCGCGGACGATGTCGAAGATTTTCCGGACGATCAGCGGGGCGAGGCCAAGGGAGGGTTCGTCCAGCAACAGCAACCGAGGGCGGGCCATCAGGGCTCGGGCGATCGCGAGCATCTGCTGCTCGCCGCCCGACAGCGTCCCGGCCCGCTGGTTTCGCCGCTGTTTGAGGATCGGGAAGAGCTGGTGACACCGATCGATGTCGGCCGACAGGTTATCCCGCCGTTGGTAAGCGCCGAGATTCAAATTCTCTCGGACGGTCAGGTGCGGGAAGATCTGCCGGCCCTCGGGGACGTGCGAGAGTCCGAGGCGGACGATCTGGTCCGGACGGAGGCGATCGATCCGGCGGAGCTCGAGGGGAGCGGGCGCGGGATTGGGAGGCGGGGTGGTGGGGTCCGGCGCGGCCGAGTGCGCGAGGAGGCCTTCGGCTTGGGTGCCGACGATCGATTCGCGGTCGGGCAACTCGTTGTCCGAGGTCGGCGCGGTTTGGGGTGCGTCCGCGCTCGCCTCCGGGCTCGCTTGAAGCTCGCCCTGCGGGTCGCGGCTAAACGGGGGCGTCGCGTCGGGCACTGGCGTCTGAGTGCCGCTGGACCCATCGATTTGCGGTGCCGGCACGGCCCAGTAAATCTGCCCCGCGCTCGGACGCAGCAACCCCGAGATCGCGCGGAGCAGCGTCGTCTTCCCCGCGCCGTTCGCCCCGATCAGCGTGACGATCTCCCCCTGGTGAATTTCCAGCGAGACCCCGTGCAGCGCCGTGATCGCGCCGTAGCGAACCTCAAGGTCCTGAACGCCGAGGAGCATCTCCGCGTCCTCCGGAACGGGCGACGCGGTCGAAATGGGGGCGAGGGAACTCGTCATTGGGCGTTGGACAAAAACTGTTACGCGGGCTCTCCCAAATACGCCTCGATCACGTCCGGGTGGCACTGGATTTCCGCCGGCGTGCCCGTCGCGATCGTCTCCCCATGGTCGAGCACCGTCAGGCGCTCGCAGATCGACATGACGAGCTTCATGTCGTGTTCGATCAGCCAGATCCCCACGCCGAAGTGGTCGCGGATGAACCGGATCAGGTGCATGAGCTCGACCTTCTCGGCCGGGTTCATCCCCGCCGCCGGCTCGTCCAGCAGGAGGATCCGCGGCCGCGTCGCCAGCGCCCGGGCGATCTCGAGCCGCCGCTGGTCCCCGTACGGGAGCGACCCGGCTCGCTCGCGCGCCCGCCGCGCCAGGCCGAGCGTCTCGAGCAGTTCGCGGGCGTCGTCCTGGAACTTGCGCCGCTCGCGCACGTAGCTGGGCGTCCGCAGCACCGTCGCCAGAAGCCCGTGCTCGGCCGATTGGTTGAACGCCGTCACCACGTTGTCCATCACCGACAGATTTGCGAACAGCCGGATGTTCTGGAACGTCCGCGCGATCCCCGCGTGGTTGATCTGGTGGGGCGGCAGGCCCGCGATGCTCCGCCCGTTCAGCAAAATCGCCCCGCCGCTCGGCCGGTACACGCCCGTCGTCACGTTGAACGCAGACGTCTTCCCCGCCCCGTTGGGCCCGATCAGCCCGACGAGCTCGCCCGGGTCGAGCCCGAACGAGAAGTCCGTCAGCGCGCGCAGGCCGCCGAAGCGAAGGGAGACGGATTGGAGGGAGAGAAACGCCATTGCGGTCAACTGCTCGTTCCGGCCTTTCGCCGCCACCGCGGCAGGATCGCCGAGAAATCGCGACTCTTCAGGAGCATGAACAACACGAGGATCAGCGCGTAGATGACCATCCGGTTCCGGTTCATCCACGCGAACAGCTCGCCGATGCTCGCCGGGAACTGCGTGGGGGCGGCCCCCTCGCCGCGGAACGGGCGGGCGAACCAGTCGATCCAGAAGGTGGGCGACTGGAGGAAGTTCTGCAGGAACGTCAGGACGATCGCCGCGAGGATCGCGCCCCACAAATTGCCCAGCCCGCCGACCGTGACGATCACGACCAGCTCCACCGACTTGTCCCAGTCGAACGTCTTGGGCGTGACCATCTTCGAGTAGTCGAACACCGCGTGCAGCGCCCCGGCGACGCCCGCGAAGAACGCGCCGACCACGAACGCCAGCACCTTGTACCGCGTCGTGCCGATCCCGATCGACGCCGCGGCGACCTCGTCCTCGCGCGTCGCCAGGATTCCCCGGCCGACCGGCGACCGGGTCATCCGCCAGACGACGAACGTCGTGACGATCGCCACTCCGTACACCCAAGGGAAGAAGTGGTGCGTGCGGACGAACCCCTCGGGCTTGCGGACGCGGGCGTTGTACTGCGGAATGCCGGTCAGGCCGGTCGCCTCGCCCAGGGCCGGCGTCAGTTCGACGAGCGTGGTGATGATCAGCGCGAACCCGAGCGTGACGATCGCCAGGTAGTCGCCGCGCAGCCGAAGGGCCGGCAGCCCGACCACGAACCCGGCGACGGCCGCGCCGACCCCGCCGCCGATCAGCACCAGGATCAGCGTTAGCGGCTTGGCCCCGTGGTCGAGCATGTTGCCGAACAAATCGCCGAGCTGCGAGAACAGGTACGGCCAGACGGGCGAATACGGCAGGTGAACGCGCCCGCCGGTCAGGACCCCGGCGATATCGGGCTGGCCCCACTCGGGGTGGCCGCGCAGGATCATGTCGACGACCACCCACGCGAACAAAACGATCAGCAGCAGCCCCGGCAGGAACCGCGCGACGTACCCGCCGGCCCGGATGACGAAGTACAGCAGCGCGATCCCCGCGGCGGCGACGGCCAGAGTCGCGAAGAGCGCCACGAAGTAGAGCAGCACGCCCGGGGACGCGGTGAAGTTGGCAGAATACTTCAGGGCGGCGTACCCGCCCAGGTACGCGCCGATCGTGATGAACCCGGCGTGCCCGAGCGAGAACTGCCCGGACACGCCGTTGATCAGGTGCAGCGAGACCGCCATCGTGATCGTCAGCCCGGCCGCGAGGACGAACTGCTGGACGGTCGGGTGGACGTTCTGTAGCAGGCTGCGCGGGTTCGGAATTGAGTACGGCCCCTCGATGTACGCCCCGGCCATCGGCAACAGGAGCAGGAGCAGCAGGGGGACGTTGCTGAGGACCGTGATCGCGCCGGCGGGCAGGCGGCGAATCCGCCGCGGCGCGACGGCGCGCGGCGGCGGCCCGGCCGAGTACGGCGGCGCGGCGGGCGGCGCCTCGTCGGTCGGCGCCGGCGGCGGGAAATTGTTCGCGTCGTCCGCGGTCATCGACTCAGACCTTCTCCGCCACGTTTCGGCCGAACAGCCCGGCCGGGCGCACCATCAACACCAGGATCAAAATCACGTACGCGACCGCCGTGTTGTACCGCGAGCCGTTCTCGAGGAACCCCGCGACCAGCGTCTGCACGATGCCGAGCAAGAACCCGCCCGCGACGGCCCCGGGGATGCTCCCGATCCCGCCGACGACCGCCGCGACGAACGCCGCCAGCCCGAGCCCCAGGCCCATCAGCGGTTCGACCCGCTGGTAGGCCCCGGCGTACAGGCACCCGGCCGCCCCGGCGAGCGCCGACCCGAGCACGAACGTGAACGAGATCGTGCGGTTGATGTTCACGCCCATCAGGGCGGCGGTGTCGAACCGGTGCGAGACGGCCCGCAATCCCAGGCCCGTCCGCGTGTGCAGGACGACGTGCCGCAGCCCGGCCATCAGCACGAGCGTGAGCAGCAGGATCAGGACGAGCATCGCGTTGATCCGCACGCCCGACTCGACCCCGGCCGCCCGGGCGACGCGGGGGATGCCTGCGGGCGCGGTCGTGGGCGCGGTGGCGGTCGTTACGGGCCTGGACGCGGGGCCCGTGGTTGCGGCCCCGCCGGCCGACTCCTTGACCCACCAGACGCGGACGCCGGCGCCCTCGAGCTCGACGCCGAACCGCGCCGGCGCGGCGTCCGCGGGCGCCGCCGAGCCGAACCGCAGGACGGTCCGCGAGCCCCACGGAAACAGCGTCTCCGGCTTGCCCGCCGCGCCCGGCAGCAGGCGCGGGATCGCGGTGTCGGGAAACGTCTTCGGATCGTTTCCGAAGAACATCGTCTGCCCGGCGAACTGCAGGAACAGCGACACGCCGATCGCCGTGATCAGGGAATTGATCCGCGGCTGGTTGCGGAGCGGGCGGTAGGCGCAGAACTCGATGAGCAGCCCCACGACGGCGGCCCCCGCCATCGCCGTGACCAGGACGGCCGCGAACCCGAGCCAGCTGTGGTCGGCCGGGCGGAACCACCGCCGGGCGGCGTACGCCAAACCCACGGCGACGACCACCCCGATTAGCACCGGCAGCGCCGCGCGGCTCGCGAAGATCCAGCCCAGCACCAGCCCCGCGACGATCGCCGCCGGGATGCCCAGCACGAGCGAGAACGCCAGACTCCCCCAGAACGGGATGTCGTTGAAGAACGGCCCGCAGACCTTCCACTGCAGCAGGGCGGTCGCGCCCGCCCAGAGGATGAGGAATCGCACGGCCCGCGCCCCACCGCCCGCGGCCGCCCCTTCGGCCGGGAACGCGAGCGGCCCGGCCCCGCCCACGACCCGCCGGGCGAGCGCCAGCACCGCCAGCGCGCCGGCCCCCGCCAGGGCCCAGTGCCAGGTCGCCAGGTCCGCGGGCGCCAGTTCGTCCCGGTACCACCGCGTGGCCGCGTAGAACGCGAACATCGCCCCGACCATGAACACCTCGCCGTGGGCGAAGTTGATCAGGCGCAAGATCCCGTACACCATCGTGTACCCGACCGCCACCAGCGCGTAGATCGCGCCCAGCGACAGGCCGTTGATCATCTGTTGGATGAAGTCCTGCATGCGGGTTCGGCGGACGAACGACGGTCCGCGTCGCCGGGAGCGATATACCCCGGTCGGGGCGAGTCGCCAAACCGGGCGACGGGCAATGAACACCCCGGGCCGGCCCGCCCGCCTACTTCTTCGCCGGCGCCGCCCCGACGCTGTCGATGAACACCGTCTTGCCCCCCTCGACCTTCAGCACGACGATCGGCTTCTGAGCGTTGCGGTCCGCGTCGATCGTGATCGTGCCCGACGCGGCGGGAAAATCCTTCGTCGCCGCCAGCGCGTCGCGGATCGCCTTCCCGTCGGTCGACCCGGCCCGCCGGATCGCGTCGGCCATAATCTTCATCGCGTCGTACCCGAGGATCGCCATCGCGTCGGGCGTCTTGTTCTTGTAGGCCTTGCGGTAATCCTCGACGAACTTCTTGACCGCCGGGCGGTCCTCGTCCGGCGAGTAGTGGTTGGTGAAGAAGCACCCGTTCACGTCCGGCCCGCCGATCTCGAACAGCTTTTCCGAATCCCACCCGTCGCCGCCCAGGAAGGGAACGGTGATGCCCAGCTTGCGGGCCTGCCGGCAGATCAGGCCGACCTCCTGGTAATACCCGGGGCAGTAGATCGCGTCGGGGTTGGCGGCCTTGATCTTGGTCAGCTGCGCGTTGAAGTCGAACGCGCCTTCGGCGAACGCCTCGTCGGCGACGATCTGGCCGCCGTTCGCCTTGACCGTGTCGATGAAGAACCCGCGCAGGCCGGTCGAGTAGTCGTTGCGCACGTCGTACAGCACCGCCAGCCGTTTGGCCTTCGGGCCCTTGTCGCTCTTCATGACGAAGTTGGCCATCGCCGACCCCTGGAACGGGTCGATGAAGCACGACCTGAAGATGTAGTCGCCGACCTGCGTGACCTTCGGGTTGGTCGACGCGGGCGACAGCATCGGCACGCCGTTCTCCTGCGCCGTCGGGGCCGCCGCCAGCGACCGCGTCGACGCGACCTCGCCGATGACGGCGACCACGTTGTCCTGATTGATCAGCTTGATGACCGCCTTGGTCGCCTCGGTCGGCTTCGACTGGTCGTCCTCGTGCACGACGCGGATCTTCCTGCCCAGCACGCCCCCCGCGTCGTTGATCTCTTTCACCGCCAGGTCGATCCCCTCCTTGGTCGACGTGCCGAACGTGGCGGTGCCGCCGGTCAGGGAGCCGAAGTGGCCGATCACGATCTCGTTCTGGGCCCGGGCGGCCGGGGCGACGAGGCAGGCGACCGCGCACGCGAACAGGAGGGGGAGTTTCATGGGGATTCGTCCGTGAAAGAAGTTGCGCGTGACTGTAGCAATGCCCCCCAAGGGCGGCAAGGCGGAGCGTGACGCGGCTCGCACGCCGGAACGCCCACGGAACTCGTTCCGCGGGCCGCCGTGGTCTGCATCGATTCCCTTTACCCGTCCACCCCGTTAAAGTCTCCCCCGACCCAAAGGAGACATTCGATGCGCGTTTGCCTGGTTCGTGCGACTGCGTTCGGGCTCGGGATGTTGACGGCGACCGCCGCCGCGCGGGCGGACGAACCGTTCGTCCGCGACGAGCTCACGCTCGAGGAGCCGCGCGTCCCGGCGACGCCGCCGCGCGGGGAAGACCCCGTGCGCAAGCTCGCGCTGCTCCCGTCCGACCAGAGCGTCTACGCGCCGCCCGCCGCGCCCCGCGGGGACGAGGACGGGTTCAACGCCGGCGGCGTCAACTTCGACCTCACGTTCCGCTACACGTCCGACTACGTCTACCGCGGCGTGGACCGGTCCGAGGTCGGCGGCAAGGAGGACGCCCCCAACCTCCAGTTCGAGGGGCGGATGACGTTCGACCTCGGCAAGCTCCCCCACCCGTTCGTCGGCGCGTTCGTCAACGTGTACGACGCGGACCCGATCAGCCGCTTCCAGGAGATCCGCCCGTTCTTCGGGTTCACCTGGAACCTCCGCCCGTTCGACGTCGAGGTCGGCAACATCACCTACATCTACCCCGAGCGCGACGAGGACAACACCGGCGAGGTGTACGGCCGGATCTCGTTCGACGACTCGTGGCTGTGGAAGACGGACCGCAAGATCCTCACCCCGTACGTGATGGTCGCCTACGACTACGACAAGTACGAGGGGTGGTACGCCGAGGCCGGTTTGCGGCACGACTTCGAGTTCGAGGGCACCGGCCTCACCCTGTCCGGCGTCGGCCACATCGCCTACGTCCTGGACAACGCGTTCTTCGCCCGGCAGGCCGGCGGGAAGGACAGCGGGCTGCAGCACTACCAGGTCGGGATGATCGCCAACTACTCGCTCAACCGCCTGTTCGACGTCCCCTCGACCCGCTTCGGCACGTGGTCGCTCGAGGCGTACGTCTTCTACACCGACCGCACCGGCAGCGAACTCCGGGCCGACAAGCAGATCTGGGGCGGGATCGGGATCGGGTTCAAGTACTAGTCACGGTTCGCCACAGGGGCACGGGGCCACGGCGGAAGCAGAAGAGAATCAGCCACCGATGCTCACCGATGGCCACAGATGAAAACGCAATTCATCTGTGGCCATCAGTGTCATCCGTGGCCGAATGGTCTCCGCAGGAGAACGGGCGCATTCCTCGCGCGCCCCGTCCCCGTTGTCATTCCGAGGTACTCCGAGGAATCCGGCCCCGAGCGTCAAGGACCGCCTGCCCCCGCGCCGTGGCATGGGCATCCTGCCCATGCCCCCCCCTTGGGGGGCCGCCGGAGGCCAACCCGAGCGCCGGCAGACGTCGTTTCACGAATGACCACGAATCGTCACGAATGATTCCCCTCCCCATTCGTGCCCATTCGTGTTCATTCGTGAAACTCTCCCCTTGTCCCCCTGTCTCCTTGTCACTGCTATGTAAACACCCCCGCCTGCGGGGCCGCGACGTCCGCCCCGATCCACGCCGGCTGGCGTTCGATGGCCCACGACGACCCCGGCCCGAGCGCCCCGCCGACCATGAGTTGCAGCGCGTACTCGCCGATCTGGATCACCGAGAACGGCACGTTGCCGTCGAACTTCACGCTGTCGTCCGGCGTCGGCCCGCCCCCACCCGTCCCGTTTAACCAAATGGGCGCGTCGAACCACAACGTCGCCACGTTCCCCTCGCCCGCCGCGGCGGTCACGTTGGCCGGCGGGTAGTTCGGGTACGGCAGCGCATCCCCCACAACGCCCGCCCACGGCACATCCTCCGCCTGCGAGACGACGCCGTTCTCACCCGACACGACCAGCGTCGCGCCCAATCCCTCGTACGCGCCCGTGGCCGTCAACAGAATCTCGATCGCCGACCCCGAGATCAGGCCCACCGGCCCGCTCCCCACATACGACTGTTGCGTATCCCGCCCGTCATTGACGACAAACGCCGCCACGTCCGCCGCGGACGAATCCACGTTCCGGTCGAACCACAGCGTCAACCGCAACAGCATCGAATCGAACCGCGCGGTCAGCAGCACGGGTGGTGTCGGCGGGGGCGGCGGCGCAGGGGGGGCGACCGGCGGGATCGGGTCCGGCCGGCGGCGCGACGGCCTGCGGAGGTTGAAGACGAGGTCCATGGGAGGGCCCAGAGGTCAGAAGTCAGAAGAAATGCATAAACACAGAGACACAGAGTCACAGAGGGCCGGAGGAGAAGAGCACAACTCTTTTCTCTCCTCTCCCGACCTCTGTGTTTCTGTGCCTCTGTGTCGAGTTAGGCGGCCAACTTGGGCGCGCTGACGACCGACGCCGTGGCCGCGCCGGACTCGGCGGTGCCGAAGCGGACGGTGAACAGGCCGGCGGGCCCGTGGACGGTCGACCTAAACGCGATCACCCGGTAGGTGACGCTGACCGTGCCGGCCGGGACGCCCTCGTCGGTGAACGACCGGACGCCGGTCGCGCCGACGACGACGTACGGCTGGCCCTCGTCGCCGATCCGGCGGGCGACCGTGTACACGACGCCGGCCCCGCCGCGCGGGTTGGCGCACCGCCACCCGAGCACGGGCGCGCCGTCCTGCGTGAGTCCGACCGTGAAGTCGGTCGGCGTGCCCGGCGGGGGCATCGGCGACGGGGTCGCCGGGATCGGGATGTTGGCCATCGTGTAGATCGACGTGCCGCCGACGATCGCGGCCTTGGCCTTGATCTGCTTGAGGACGTCGGTCGTCGCCTTCGTCATGAGGTCGATCGCCGCGTCGAACTCGCCGGTCCGGGACCGGGCCAGGTCGAGCGCGACCTGCTGGGCGTTGAACGCCGCCCGCGCGCTGGTCGCCAGCCCTTGCAGGGCCGTGATCGCGGCGCTCGTCGTCCCCAGGTCGGTCGCGTCCGCGAGCCAGCCGGCGACGTGGTTCTCGACGAACTGGAGTCGCTCGACCCGCTTGGCGGGTAGAATGGTGCCCATAAGGCCTCCATTGAGGGGTTGCTCTGCCCGGCCGTCGCGACGCCCCGCACGGGACGTTCACTCACGGCGGCCGCGGCCACTTCTCTCCTGACTCCGCCCATTGCATCGGCGGCCGCGCGGGGCGACTTAATCCGTCGGTTCAAAAATTTCGCGCGGCCCCATCCCGCCCCAACGCGCCGCCCCGCGCGCGCCGCAGACCCCCCGCCCCGCCCCGCGCCCGACCCCGCCCATAAAACCGCCAGCCCCACCCCCGCCGCGCGCTTCGCCCCGCCCGCCGCCCCCGCGCCGCCGCCCGCGGCGACCGCGCAACCGCAAAGATCGC
>DASPKW010000422.1:0-3475 GCA_035627895.1 Tepidisphaeraceae bacterium
GCCTCAGCCATGGCACGAACGTTGTTATCCCCTTGGCAGGAGACACTGAGATGACCACGCTGGCCAGTCCGCTGTTTTGGAACATGAAGATTAAGATCGCGATCCTCACGTTTGCCACGTTCGCAGCGCTCTGTTAGCAACGAGGAGATTGGGACGGCAAAGACGCCGCCGCCCGCCCCCTGCTCGAGGCTCGTCGCCCGAGTTGTAAGATCATCCGCCCGCCCCTTTGGTCAATTTGTGCCCCTTACCGGACTCCGCGACCCATCAGGTCGGCGGAGTTTTCTTTTGCGCCGCCTCGGGGCTGACGCCAAAGATCTGGAACCGATGAGAGATCGGCTCGAATCCGTGCTGGCGACAGATTTCGTCGCGCAGCGAGCGCAACCGCTCGCTGTCGAACTCGATCACCTTGCCGGTCTCGATGCAGATGAGGTAATCGTGCGTCTCTCGGCCCGCGATCACCTCATAGTATGACTGTTTGTTGTCGAAGAACACCTGTTTCAAGATTCCCGAGTCTTGCAGGTGCCCGAGGGTGCGGTAGACGGTGGCACGGCTCACCTTGTGGCCCAGGCGTTTTAACTCGTCGATGAGTTGCTCGGGCTCGAACAGGCCTTCCTCGCGGAGGACGGCGTCGAGGATCATGGCCCGCTCGGGGGTGAACTTGAGCTTCTGCTGGTGCAGGTACCGGCGGAAGACGGCGCAGACGGGCTCGTAGGAGTTGGCCTGCCGACGGGCTTCGGCGGCGATGCGCGGCAGGCTCGGCAGGATGTGGGGGCTCGACGCCATGTCGAATGATAGTCGAGGGACCACCGGGAAATGTCAAACGGGGGTTGGACGGATCGCGTGGCGGGCGCACCGTACTTGCTCGCGGTTTGGGGGTCGCGAGAATGAAGCGCGAATGGCGTTTCATCTCGGCAAGCCGATCCTCGTGATGCTCGGGATCTCGGCGACGTGCGCCGCGGTGCTGTGGTTTCGCCCGGCGGCGCCACCGCGAGGGGAACTGCTGCTGTGGGTGTTCGCCGAGGCCCACGCGCGGACGTACGGCGGGGAGCCCGACCAGAAGGCGCCAAGCCTGCTCAAGTCGTTCCAGGACAAGACGGGGCTGCGGACGGACATGCAGTTGATCTTCGACCGCGCGCTGGGCGTGCGGCTGATCTCGATGTTCATGGCGGACATGCGCGGGCCGACCGTGCCGGACGTGGTCGAGGTGGAGATCAACTCGATCGGGAAGTTCTTCCGCCCGCCGGTGCGGGAAGTCGGCTTCCTGCCGCTCAACGCGTACTTGGAGAAGACCGGGGTGCGGGAGATCGACTCGCTCGACCAGCCGGGACAGGAAGGGTGGCGCGCGCGGTTCCGCGGGGACGACCAGACGTACCGGCACGCCGACGGGCGGTGGGAACAAGCCCCGGGTGAGAAGGCCGACGCGTGGATCGACCAGATCACGCGCAGCCGGTTCGCGCCGTACACGAAGGACGGCGTGATCTTCGGCATCCCGCACGACGTGCACCCGGTGGCGCTGGCGTACCGGCACGACCTGTTTTTGGAGGCGGGGATCGATTTGCTTAAGGAGAGCGGCGACGCGACGCGCCCCATGACGTGGCCGCGGTTTCACGAGTTGTGCCTGGCGTTCCGGCAGTACTGGAAGGCGAACGGCAAGCCGACGCGGTACCCGATCGAGCTCAAGACGATGGGGACGGACAATTTGGTCGTCATGCTGCTCCAGCGGCACATGAACCTGATCGACAAGACGGGCCGCATCCAGTTCAACGACCCGGGGTTTGCCGAGACGGTGGCGTTCTACGCGCAGATGGTCGCGGGGGATCGTCAGATCGGGACGGCCCCGGGCGCGGGCGACGCGGCGATCGCGCAGGACCTCAACGACGGGAACATCTGCGCGTTCATGACGGCCGACTGGCGCGTTCGGTACCTGAAGGATTTCGCGTACGTCGACCGCAACACGGGGCGGAAGGCGCTCGAGGGGAAGTTGCGGTTCATCCCCCTGCCGGTGTTCGAGCCGGGGAAGGACGCGCGGACGGGGACGTGGGGCGGGACGATGATCGGGATCGTGCGGAACACGCCGCGGCCGGACGACGCGTGGAAGCTGATCGAGCACCTTTACCTGTCGGACGAGGGGTTCGAGGCGCGGATCAGGGAGACGAACATTTTGCCGCCGGTGGTGGCGCAGTGGGACGACCCACGGTTCGACCGGCCGGACCCATTTTTCGGCGGGCAGATGGTGGACCAGCTTTACGTCGAGCTCGCGCGCGAGTTGCCGGACCGGTACGTCCAACCGGCGAGCCGGACGGCGCTGGCGGCGCTCAACGGGGTACTTTACAAGGCCGTCGGGCACGTGCGGGCGCGCGGGGAGAGCGGGTTGCTCGAGGCGTGTCGCGGGTGGCTGAAGGACGCGGCGGTGGACCTGGACGAGCGGATCAAGTGGGGGACGTTCGAATGACGGCGGGAGGACGTGCATCACTAAAGTGAGCACGCCGATGAGGGAGCGCGGATGACTGCGATGGAGGAACGAGTCGAGGCACCGTCAGTCGCGCGCGAACTCCCGCGCGCGTCGCGGGGGTGGGCGTTGCAGGCGCGGCTGGCGCCGTACCTATTCGTGGCGCCGTTCGTCGTGTTGTTCTGCGTGTTCATGCTCTGGCCGATGGTCAACAGCGTGTGGATGAGCACGTGGAAGTTCGCGAACCCGCAGACGAACCAGTACGTGGGCGCGGGGAACTACAAGTACATCCTGACGGATAAAGTTTTCTGGTACGCGGTGGCCAACACCGTGATGTTCACGATTTTGATCGTCGGGCTGCAGGTGCCGGCGTCGCTGGGGTTGGCGATGTTGCTCAACTCGAGGCGCGTGAAGTTCCGGGGGCTGTTCCGGTTCGCGTTCTTCTCGTCGCACCTGGTGGGGCACGTGTTCGTGGCGGTGATCTTCCGGCTGATTTTGCGGCCGCGGACGGGGCTGATGGCGGGGGCGCTGGGGTCGGTTTACGCGCCGTGGGCGGAGATCAACTGGACGGAGAACCCGGTGTTCGGGCGGCTGGCGATCGTGCTGGCGGTGTTCTGGATCAACATCGGGTGGGGGATGATTTACTTCCTGGCCGCGCTGCAGAGCGTGGACAGGGAACTGTACGAGGCGGCCGAGGTGGACGGGGCGGGGCGGTGGGCGCGGTTTCGCAACGTGACGCTGCCGTCGATCAAGCCGGTCGTGGTGTTCATGGTGGTCGTGTGCACGATCGGGTGCTTCCAGATCTTCGAACTGCCGTACATGCTGTTCGACAACGGGACGGGCCCGGGCATGGCGGGGATGACGGTCGTGATGTACCTGTACATGATGGGGTTCGAGGGCGTCGGCGACATCGGGGCGGCGTCGGCGGTGGGGTGGATCCTGGCGTGCCTGATCTTCGGCGTGGCGATGGTGCAGGTGCGGATCGCGCGGGGGAAGGATGAAGGATGAAGGATGAAGGATGAAACG
>DASPKW010000423.1:0-32558 GCA_035627895.1 Tepidisphaeraceae bacterium
CCCTGCTCAACTCCCCCGACCGATACCTCCGCTTCGCCGCCCGCGTCGCCCTCGAATCCCAACCCGTCGAGTCGTGGAAGGACCAGGTCCTGGCCGAGAAGCGCCCCACCGCGCTGATCAACGGCGCCGTCGGCCTGATCCGCGCCGCCGCCAAGTCCCCCGACAAGCTCCTAACCAACGCCCAGCAGGTCACCGAGTACGACTCGGCCGGCAAGGTCCTCCAGCCCGCCATCCTCGACGCGCTGAACCGCCTCGACCTCAAGCGCCTCTCCGAGGAACAGCAGCTCGAACTGCTCCGCGCCTACAGCCTCGCCTTCATCCGGATGGGCCGACCGCTCGAGCCCGCCGGCCAAGCCGTCGCCGCCAAGATCGACGCCATCTTCCCCAGCCCCTCGCCGTCCGTGAACCGCGAGGCCGTCCAGGTCCTCGCCTACCTCGGCTCGCCCAACGTCATCTCCAAGGGCCTCGCCCTGATGTCCCAGGCGACCACCCAGGAAGACCAGTTCCACTACGCGTTCGTCCTCCGCAACGTCCCCGCCGGCTGGACCCTCGACCAGCGCAAGGCCTACTTCGCCTGGGTCAACCACGCGACCGCCAACTACAAGGGCGGCAACTCCTTCAAGAAGTTCCTCGCCCGCATGAAGGACGACGCCGCCAAGTCGCTCACCGACCAGGAGAAGGTCGCGCTCGACACGGTCCTCAAGGGCGACGTCACCGCCGTCGCCGTCAAGACGATGAAGCCGCGCCAGTTCGTCCGCAACTGGCAGATGCAGGACCTGCTCCCCGAGATCGACCAGGCCTCCGCCGGCCGAAGCTTCGAGCGCGGCAAAGAGGTCTACGAGGCCGCCCAGTGCGCCGCCTGCCACCGCTTCGGCCAGGACGGCGGCGCCACCGGTCCCGACCTCACCGGCGCCGGCAACCGCTTCAACCCCGTCGACTCCCTCGAGGCGATCATCCTGCCGTCCAAGGTCATCTCCGACCAGTACCAAACCTACCTCGTCGAAACGACCGACGGCGACATGAACACCGGCCGCATCACCTACGAGGACGACAACAAACTCGACCTCGCCACCAACCCCTTCTCCACCGACGTCCTCTCGATCCCCAAGAAGGAGCTCAAGGCCAAGTCCGTCGCCAAGATGTCCATGATGCCCCCGGGCCTCGTCGACAACTTCACCAAGGAAGAAATCTTCGACCTCATCGCCTACCTCCGCTCCGGCGGCGACCCGAAGGACAAGGCGTTCGCGCCCAAGTAAGCGACGTTCGCGTCGCCGCGTCCCTCACCGTCATCCTGAGGTACTCCGAAGGATCTAGCCCCCGAACGTCAGGGCCCGTCCGACGTTGGCTCATCGCGTTGCAGACCTCTTCTTACCGCCCTGGCTCCGCCACCCGCCCGCTAAAGCGGCTCGCCGAAAGACCCCCATGTCCCCCTTCGTCCTCGCCCAAACCAACCACCACGCCGTCCGCCAGACCAAGTGGGAGGTCGCCGTCCTCCCCTTCGGCGCCACCGAGCCTCACAACTTCCACATGCCCTACGGCACCGACAACTTCCAGGTCGAAGCCATCGGCCACCGCGCCGTCGAGCACGCCTACAACAAGGGCGGCAAGGTCCTCCTCCTCCCCGCCATGCCGTTCGGCGTCAACACCAACCACCTCAAGGTCCCCGGCGCACTCGCCTGCTCCGTCACCCCCACCACCCTCCTGGCGATGATCACCGACCTCGCCGACGCCTTCGAGCGCCAGGGCCTGAAAAAGCTCGTCCTCCTCAACGGCCACGGCGGCAACGAACTCAAGCCCCTCACCCGCCAGATCCACCACAAGACCGGCGTCTTCGTCTGCGTCTGCGACTGGTTCCGCATGGCCGCCGACGCCTACAAGTCCATCTTCAAAACCCCCGGCGAGCACGCCGACGAGGTCGAAACCTCGCTGGGCCTCTACCTGTTCCCCCAGTTCATGAAGATGGAACTGGCCGGCCCCGGCACGATGCACAAGACGCGCTTCGAGGCCATCAACAAGGGCTGGGTCAGCATCACCCGCCCCTGGCACCTCCTCACCGACGACACCGGCGCCGGCGACCCTTCGGCCGGCACCGCCGAAAAGGGCAAACAGCTCGTCGACCTGCTCACCACCCGCCTGGGCGACTTCCTCTATGAGCTCGCCACCACGCCATTGGACGAGCGATTCCCCTACGCATGACTCCGCGCCGTAGGGTGGGCACTGCCCACCGCTCGAGCAGCCCGCGCTCCCTACCAGTGGGGCAGACATTCTTGTCTGTCACGGACTGGTGAGTGGGGGCATTCTTGCCCCCCGAACCCGTCCGATCTTGAGCGCGCGCGCGCGCGTCACTACCCGCGCGCTACCCCCCGCGAACAGAAAACCCAACAATCTTCCCGCCCTACACCGCCCCATCCCACTCCCGTGCGCGCCCCCCACCACGCGAACCTGACACCCCCCGTAATGTAGACCGACCGCTCTTTCACAACCCACCCCGACCCCCGTACCGAAAAGTACCCCCGCGGTACCGAAAAGTACCGATTCGTCCCGGTTTTGCCCGGTTTTGCCCGACCTCGATTCGCGACAACTCCCGGCCCCGCCAGCCCTTCCGAATTCCGGCGCGCCGCGACGCCTAATTTTTCCACGCCGCCCCCGCTCGCGCATAATCCCATTCATGCGAACCCTCACCGCGCTGCTCCTCGCCTGCCTCGCGCCAACCCTCGCCGGCGCCGCCCACACCGTCACGATCTCCGCCGGCAAGTTCGACCGCACCGACACCCCCGTCACCTTCCCCCTCCCCCAGGGCCTCGACCCAAAGGCCAATTACGGTCTCGTGCGTGATGGCCAGACGCTGCCCCTCCAGTTGCTCCCCGAGAACCGCGCCGCCTTCGTCCTCAAAAGCCTCAAGGCCGGCGAGTCGGCGACCTACTCCCTCGAGTCCGTTCCCTGGGTGACCCGCCCTCCCCTCCCCACGGACCTCACCGCCCGCGAGGACGACACCAACGTCACGCTCAAAATCGGCGAGAAAACCGTCTTCCGCTACAACGGCAAGCCGACCGAGCTCCCCGACGGCTACGACCCTTCCCTCAAGCGCGGCGGGTACCTCTTCCCCGTCCTCACCCCCTCCGGCCGGGTCATCACCGACGACTACCCGCCCATGCACAAGCACCACCACGGCATCTGGTTCGCCTGGACCGCCACCCAGTTCGAGGACCGCAAGCCCGACTTCTGGAACATGGGCCAGAAGAAGGGCACCGTCGAGTTCGTGAAGCTCGACGCGCACTACGCCGGCCCGGTCGCCGGCGGCGTCCGCACCACCCACCGCTACGTCGACCTCTCCGCCAAGGACGGCCGCAAGCCCGTGCTCAACGAGACCTGGGACGTCACCGCCTGGGGCGTCGGCCAGGGCGCGGAGAAGCCCTACTTCGTGTTCGACGTCAACGTCACACACGAGACCGCGACCGACAAGCCGCTCAAACTCCCCAAGTACCACTACGGCGGCATCGGCTTCCGCGGCCACCGCGACTGGAACGCCAAGCGCCCCGACGCCTACACCGCCCTCACCTCCGAGGGCAAGGACCGCAAGACCGCCAACGAGTCCACCGCCCGCTGGTGCCACATGGGCGGCAAGGTCGAGGGCGAAACCGTCGGCCTGGCGATCCTCGACCACCCCTCCAACTTCCGCCACCCCACCCCGCTCCGCGTCCACCCCTCCGAGCCCTTCATGTGCATCGTCCCCCAGGTCGCCGGCGACTTCAGCATCGAGCCGGGCAAACCCTACGTCGCCAAGTACCGCATCGTGGTGTCGGACGGCGCGGCGGATTCGAAGTTGTTGGACCGGATCTGGAACGACTACGGCAAACCCGTCGAAGTAACGGTGAAATGAAAGTCCCGGAGGGACGACAGCCCATAGCCCGCGGCGTAAGCCGTGGGTAGTACATCCGACGAAACGGCCAGCCCCGGAGGGGCGGCAGCGGCGCACGAGTCGAAAGGGGATGACAATGTCCGATCGTGAACACCACCGATCGACGCGCGCGGCGCATTTCGATCCGCTCGCGCCGCCGCCGTCGCTGCCGTCGCTGCCGTCGCTCCGCGACTCGATCCCCGTGGCCACCCTGGACCCACGGCTCACGCCGTGGGCTATGGGCTGTCGCCGCTCCGCGGCTGGGGATTCTTCCTATCGCAACGCTCGTCGCGCCACGCCGCTATTACGCGTGATGAACAACCCCGCCCGCGCCGTCCTGATCTGCGCAATACTCGCACTCCCGACCATCGCCCAGGACGTGAAAGTCCTCCAGTCCTACGAGACCGACGCCGACGCCAAGGCCTGGGAGTCCAAACAGAAGTCCGCCGCGCCATCCGACCAACACGTGACACACGGCAAGCGCTCCCTCAAGCTGGCCGGCAACGAGTACATGGTCACGTTCCGCCCGCCCAAAGATTGGTCGGGGTACGACGCGCTCGAGCTCGACGTGTTCGTCGACGGCGACGGCCCGGTTGGCGGCACCCTCCTGATCGGCGACGCCGACTTCCTCGACAAGGCCAAGGGCAAGGGCAGCTACTGGAACCGCCACAACGGCTCGTTCGTCCTCCGCCCGGGCGCGAACACGGTCAGCATCCCCGTGAACGGCCTGTACCGCGGCGAGGCCGGCAGCCGCGGCCACGACCTCAAGACCAACATCGACCCGAAACAGATCGTCCGCGTCGACATCGGCTTCGCCCCCAAGGCCGGCACGAAAGTCACGGCGATCTACCTCGACCAACTCCGCCTCTCGAAAGAGAACGCCCCGGAAGGAGTCTTGGCGTTCGACCTCGGCCCGGCGAGCCAGACCGTGTTCCCCGGCTTCACGGCCATCGCCCCGCAAACCGTCTACGGCAAGGACGGCGCCCGCGCCGACCTGAACGCGGCGACGGTTGAAAACGCCGCCCGCGACGACACCTTCCCGACCCGCCTGTACCGCGACGCGATCTCGCTCGAAGGCGCGACGTTCACCGCCGATGTCGCAGAGAAGAACGCCACCTACCACGCGTGGGTCGTCTATAGCGACTTGGGCTACTGGGGCGGCGAGCAGGCACAATACCGCAATCGGTCCATCTTCTCGCCGACCGAAGGCAAGACCGTGTTCACCGAGGACCGCGGCGCCGCCGGCCCTGCCGACTTCCTCTACCGGTTCGAGGACGTGGAGCCCAAGCCCGGCGACCAGCTGTGGGACCTATACGTCTCAGAGTTGTTCAAGCCCCGACGTTTCACTGTTCAATCATCGCGCGACGGCAAGCTGAGCCTGCGCTTCGGCGCGGACGGCGGCCTGTCGTCGCGCGTGGCCGCGGTCGTGCTCTATCCGGCGTCGATCAAGGACAACGGCGACGCGTGGGTCGCACAGGTGGAGCAGCGGAATCGCGCGGAGTTCGAGGCGCGGGCCGTGTTCCTCGGGCCCAAGGCACAACCGTTGAACCCGCCCGAGGGCCGTCAGTCGATTTCGTTCGGCTTCCCGAGTTTGGAGGAGGACGTCACGCTCGTCGGAAGTCCCGGACCGGCCGTGGGCAAGATGGAACGCGTCGCCGCGAAGGGTCAGCGGGTCAGCTTCACGTTCGCCGTCCGACCGCCCGAGGTACCGGGCCCGCCGCTCGCGCCAAAGGCGTCGGATCTGAAGACCGAGTCTGGCGCGACGATCCCGGCGGCGGCGGTCGACATCCGGTACGTCCACCACCTGACCCGACGCGGGTACAACGACATCGCCTACACGATCGGCGGTGAGAGCCTTCGCCCGTTGCCGGCCGGCGGCGTGCCGGCCGAGAAGGAGGTAACCCGGCAATTCTGGATCACGATCGCCGTCCCAGCCGATGCGGCGCCAGACCGCTACACCGGCCGCGTTCGGCTCGGACGCGGCGACGTCGGCAACGTCATTCCGATCACCCTCGACGTCCAGCCCTTCGCCCTCGACGAGCCCGACTTCATGATGGGCTTCTTCGGCGTCCACGTGCCCCGTCCGATCGCCCAGGCGCGCGGTGACGACGCCATGCGCGACCTCCTCCGCGTCATGCACGAATACGGCATGAACTCGTTCACCGGCGGGCCGGGCGTTCGCTTCTCCGGCTACGACGCGGTCGGCAAGCCAATCCTCGACTTCGCCGCCGCCGACAAGTTCATGAAGCTCGCCCGCGAGGCCGGTTACACGAAGCCGCTGATCGCGTACGGCGGGCCCGGCCACATCGAGGGCCTCCACGGCCCGTACGTCGTCGGCGAGGTCGGGCGCAATTGGGAAACGAAGCTCGGCAAACCGTTCGGCCAGATCCTCGGCGAAGTCTGGGCCGCCCACCGCGACCACGCCAAGGCCACCAACTGGCTGCCGGTGCTGTACGAGCTGACGGACGAGCCGCGCGTGCTCAAGCAGGCGCAGCACCAACTCGAGTTGATGAAGCTCTACCGCGAGCACGCGCCGTGGGTCGACATCGGCGGGTCGTACTCGGTCGAGTGGCACAAGAAGACGCCGTTCGATCTGGCCGTCGTCGACATCTTCAAGACGCTCAACTGGTCGTCGCTGAACCTGCACACGCAAGACGACCTGGACATGGGCAAGCAACTCGGCAAAGGCATCCACATCTACAACCAGGGCCGGACGCGGTACTCGTTCGGCGCGTACCAGTTCGCCGAGTGGCGCAAGGGCGTGCAGAGCCGGATGCAGTGGCACTTGCTCGCGTTGCACGGCTACCAGTTCTTCGACCTCGACGGCCGCGAGCCCGACACGGCGATGATCCACTGGGGCCGGAACGGCATCCTCCCGACGATCCACCTCGCCCGCTGCCGTGAAGGCGCCGACGACTTCCGCTACGCCGTCACCCTGTTCAACCTCGCCACGAAGAAGCAGGACACGCCCGCCGGAAAGGAAGCGCTCGAGTGGCTCGAAAGCATCAACAAGCAGATCGGCGTCAACCAGAACAAGCGCCCGCCCGGCTTCATGGACGACGAAACGTTCCGCAACGAGTGCGCGGCGCGGATCCGGAAGTTGATGTAAGCATCGCCTCCGAACAATTGACGATGGACAATGGACAATTGACCATGCACGCATGCGCCTCTACGTCTGCTCGTTCGCCTTCCCGCCCGGGCGGGACCGCGTCCTCCTGATCCGCAAGAACCGCCCCGCCTGGCAGGCGGGGAAGTTGAACGGCGTGGGCGGAAAGATCGAGCCCGGCGAGACGCCCCGCCAGGCCGCGCGGCGCGAGTTCGAAGAGGAGACCGGGCTGGCCCTCCCTGAGGCCGTGTTCGAGCACGTGCTGACGCTGTCAGGGCCGGACGACATCTCGGTGCCGGACCGCCCGGGCCCGATCGGCTGGCAGGGGCACTTCTTCCGGGTCATCTGCGATGTAAACGCAGCCCGGTCGGTCACGGATGAGGCACTGGAGATTCATTCGGCGGGGGCGCTACCCGACTCGGTCATCCCGAACCTTCGGTGGATCATCCCGATGATGCTGGACGAGTGGCTGGCGGCGGGGGAATACGAGGTGGAGGTGAAGGGCAGGTGATCATCGCCAACGGCCAATGGGCAATGGGCAATGGGCAATGGGCAATGGGAAATGGGCAATGTTTTTGGTGCCCTCAACAGGCCACAGGTTTGACCTTTGCGCGGCGCGCGGGTGGGCGGTACAATTCGTGAGTCGCAGAACGGATTAACAGGAGATCCTTATGACCCGAATGCTCATCGTCGCCGCCGCCTCTTGCCTGTCGCTGACCATGCTGGGGGCATCGTGCTCCACCGGCGGGGGCGGGTACTACGACCGCCACGACCGCGGGCCGTACACCGACCGCCACGACGGCGGGCGCGACGGCTGGGACCTGCTCGGGCGGACGACCGTCGACTCGCGCCGCGGCGTGGACAACGACGTGATCCGGATCGGCAAGTCGGCCGGGCGATTCAAGCGGCTGGACTTCCGCGTCGACGGCGGCGACATCGAGCTTTACAACGTCCGCGTCGTCTACCACAACGGCGACACCCGCGACATCAACTTCCGCCACATGTTCGACCGCCGCGGCCGGACGCGCTCGCACGACCTCGAGGGCGACGAGCGGACCCTCCGCGAAGTGCAGTTCAGCTACCGCGCCGTCAGCGGCCGGCCCGTCGTGTCGCTGTACGGGCGGTAACGTCCCCGGTGACACACGCAATCGCCCGGCGCGCCCTCCGCGCGCGCCGGGCGTTCTCGTTTCAGCCCACGGCGAAACTCGTGAAACGTGCCGGCCACGCCGACGCTCGACCCGATCGTCTGCTACGCTCATTTAGATGACGGGCACCACACCAACCAGGCCGAGGGTCGTGATCGCGGGCGGGTCCGGCTTCCTCGGGGCCGGGCTCATCCCCGACTTGCTGGCGGCCGGGTACGACGCGGTCGTCCTGACCCGCGGCGGAGCGGCGTCTTCGCAGGACGGGCGCGTCCGGTACGTGACGTGGGACGCGCGGACGGCGGGCGATTGGGCCAGCGAACTCGATGGGGCGGCGGCGATCGTTAATCTGGTGGGCCGGACGGTCGACTGCCGGAAGACGCCGGCGAACAAGCGGGTCATCCTCGAGTCGCGCGTGGACTCGGTACGGGCGCTGGCGGCGGCGTGGGCACGGGCGGCAAATCCGCCGAAGGTGTGGGTGCAGTCCGCGACGGCGCACATCTTCGGCGACACGTGGGATGAGGTACTTGATGACGCGTCGCCGACGGGAACGGGCTTCGCGCCGCAGGTCGGGCGCGCGTGGGAGGCGGCGTTGGCGGCGGCGGACCTGCCTGGTGTGCGGAAGGTCGTGCTGCGGATCAGCTTCGTGCTCGGGCGGAACGGCGGGGCGCTCAAGACGCTGGCCAAGCTCACGCGTTGGTTCATGGGCGGGCCGACGGGGAGCGGCCGGCAGTACATGAGTTGGCTGCACCAGGCGGACCTGAACGCGATCATCCTGCGGGCGCTGGCGGACGAATCGATGTCGGGCGCGTACGTGACGACGGCCCCGGGGCCGGTGACGAACCGGGAGTTCATGCGGACGCTTCGGCGGGTGCTCAGGCGGCCGTGGACGCCACGGGTGCCATCGCCGCTGGTCAGGGTGGGGGCGTGGTTCATGCGGACGGACCCGGAACTCGCGTTGTACGGGCGGCGGCTCGCGCCGACGCGGTTGCTGTCGGAGGGGTACGCGTTTCGGTTTCCGGAACTGGAGCGGGCGCTGCGGGATCTGCTGTAGCGCAGGCTCGGACGGCGCCTTGCCCTCCCCGAGTGCTTACGGTTGACGTCGGTGGACGGGCAGGTGATCATTTCGCAGCGCAAATCGCGGTGTGGGACCGCGCGGCGCGCGACTAACGAAATGGAGCATTTCATGAAGCGGATTCTGGTCGGCGTGTTGGCGGCGGTGCTCGGTGGGTCGGCGATGGCGGAATCGACCGTCAAGCTCACCGGCGTGCACAACTGCTGCGGGGCGTGCAAGAAGGGCATCGAGGCGGCCGTCACCAAGGCCGGTGGAAAGGCGACCGTCGCCAAGGACGCCGTGACGATCACGGCGGCGGACGACGCGGCGGCGAAGAAGGCCGTCGGCGGGCTGCTCGCGGCCGGGTACTTCGGCGCCGGCGCCGACGCGACGAATGACGCGCCGGCGGCGAAAGCCAAGTCGGTCACGATCCAGGGCCCGCACCTCTGCTGCGGGAAGTGCGTGACGCAGTTCAACGACGCCGCCAAGGGCGCGGCCGGCGTGGCCAAGACCGACGCCAAGAAGGGCGCGGACACGGTCGTGGTCGAGGGCGACGTGTCGCCGAAGGAACTGATCGACGCGCTCCGCAAGGCGGGGTTCAACGCGACGGTGAAGTAGTCGCGCACCGCGCTCACCCGTCATCCTGAGGTACTCCGAAGGATCTAGCTTAGTCGTCGAGGGCCGTTCGCTGTGGCGAGCGGCCCTCGGCGTTTCGGGCTAGATCCTTCGCTGCGCTCAGGATGACGGTGGGCGAGGATCGGTCGTGGAGTGACGCGCCGCGCGCTCGCCTGCGGGCGACGCTGTCGCTTGCAATGCGGGCCCGCGGCTAAACGAGGCTCAGCGCGGCGCCGGCGGTGTCGGGCGGGTCGCGGAGTCCTCCGGCGGGCGGGCGCTGAGGCGGAGGAGGTTCGTCTCGGCCCAGGTGCGCCATTCGGCGCTGCGCGTCTTAGCGACGAGCTCGCGCAGGAGCGGGGTAAGGCCGGGGTCGCGCGGGTCGAGCTTGTACCGGGCGCGGCAGAGGTTGGCGAGGTACTCGGGGTTCTCGGGGGCGAGCCGGCGGGCGCGCTCGTATTCGGTGGCGGCGTCGGTCGGGCGGTTCAGGCGCTCGAAGACCAGCCCGAGGTTGTTCCGCGCGTCCGGCTGGTTGGGCATGTTCCTCAGCGCGGTCTCGAACGACCGGCCGGCGTTGGCGAGCGAGTCGGTGTGGTAGTAGACGATGCCGAGGTTGTTGTGGGCGGGGCCGTAGTACGGGTCGGCGTTGATGGCGCGCTCGAGGAGGGGCAGGGCCTCGAGGTACTTGCCCTTGCCGATCAGGTCGAAGGCGAGGTCGTTCTGCTGGCGGGCGAGCGCGGTGTCGGGCGCGCCGGCGGGAACGACCGCCCTGGGCGCACAACCGGCGATCAGGCAGAGTGTGATGAGGAGGGCGGCCCGGGGCATCCGCGGCGATCATAGCGGGTCGGGGCAAATAGGGGTAAACGGGGGGCGGCAGGCAACACGGGGGGCGTCGATGGCGCTCGACGTCACACCCGCGCTATCAAATGTGGCAAGCGCCGCGAAGTCCCTTGCCCGCGCGCAAGACTTCCCGCACAATCGGTCCAACCATGATGCGAATGCAGCCGCGTACCCGCCGCCGTCTCGCCTCGGGCGTCCTGATCGCCGTCGCCGTCCTCGTGACCGGGTGGGCGGTCGCGCAGCGCGCGGTGGGGGCCGAGGCGGCGCTCCCGCCCGAGCGGACGTTCAGCAACGCGCCGTTCATCCACAAGATCTACCTGCGCGACGAGGACGGGAACCTGATCAGCCCGCCGAAGGCGGGGCCGGACGGCAAGCCCTTGACCGAGGACCCGGGCAAGCCGATGTCGCAGTACGCGACGTGCGGCAAGTGCCACTCGGACGCGGACACGATGCTGACCGGGTGGCATTCGAACGCATCGGACCCGCGGGCGCCGAAGGGCCGGCCGGGCGAGCCGTGGATCTTGGCGGACGTGCAGACGCGGACGCAGTTGCCGCTGTCGTACCGGAAGTGGGACGGGACGCACCACCCGCACGACGTCGGGATGAACGACTTCAAATTCGCGCTGAGCTTCGGCCGGCATTTGCCCGGCGGCGACGCGGCGCTGACCAAGAGCGACGATTTGCGGTTCCGGATGTCCGGGAAGTTCGAGTTCGACTGCCTGGTCTGCCACACGACCGACAACGGGTACGACCCGGTCGACCGGTATTACCAGGTCAACGAAGAGGTGCAGAACTTCAAGTGGGCCGGCACGTACGCGGCGGGGCTGGGCAAGGTGATCGGGCAGGCGGTCAAGCTGCGCGATAACTGGGACCCGGCCGACCCGAACGCCCGGCCGGCGCCGAAGGTCGCGTACGACCGCGGGCGGTTCGACTCGGAAAACAAGGTACTGTTCAACGTCGAGCGGCGGATCCCGAACGAGCGGTGTTACTACTGCCACACGAGCGTGGGGAGCGGGCCGCTGCCGAACGGTGACGCGCACGGCGGCCCGGCGGCGCCGCAGAGCGCCGCAGGTGGGTCGAAGCCGGCCAAGGGCGGGGTGTCGTTCCGACAGAACCTGGAGAACCGTTACCGGCACGACCGGGACATCCACCTGCTCAAGGGGATGCTGTGCGTCGACTGCCACCGCAACGGGGCCGACCACATGACGACGCGGGGGTACGAGGGCGAGTACGCCGACCGCGTGGCGGCGTACGGGGCGGACAAGGTCGACAAGACGATCACGACGCTGTCGTGCGTCGGGTGCCACTACGGGACGGACGGCCCGGCGGGCACGACGCCGCAGGCGGGTCTGCCCGCGGTCGCGCCGCACGGTAAGCCGGAGAATCTGGGCGGTCGGGCCGCCGCGCCGCGGCCGGAGCACAAGGGGCTTCCGACGCTCCATTTCGACAAGATCTCGTGCACGGCGTGTCACTCTGGGCCGTACCCGGAGGACGCGACGACGATGGTGCAGACGTCCCTGGCGCACCGCCTGGGGCTGCCGCACCACCGCCACGTAGACGACGCGTCGCCGATCATCCAGCAGCCGGTGTTCCTGCGGGTGGACAAGGCGGGCAAGCCGGTGGCGGACGACGCGAAGGACGGGAAGATCACGCCCCACAAGGTGCTGTACCCGAGCTTCTGGGGGCGGCTGAACGGGGATCGGATCACGCCGATGACGCCGGAACTGGTGCTGGCGGCGGTGGGCAAGGGCGCGGCGAAGAAGCTTTTCGAAGAGGCGCCGGACGCGAAGGAAGTCGAAGAGCACAAGCCGCTGGACAAGGAGAAGATCGTCCAGGCGCTGGAGAAGATCGCGGCGTATCAGCCGCCCGCGCCTGAGGCGAAGCCGGCCGCTCCGGCGGCGACCGCACCCGCGGCGACGCAGGGCGCGACGACCAGGCCCGCGACGACGCAGGCGGCGGCGGGAGTGCCGGCGACCCCCGCGTACCACACGGGCGAGCCCGTGTACGTGACCGGTGGGAAGGCGTACCGGCGGAGCAAGGACGGGACGTCGCTCGAGTCGTTTGATAGTGCTGCCGCCAAGCCGTACGCGTGGGCGCTGGCGCACGACGTGCGCGGGGCGCAGCAGTCGCTCGGTGCGCGCGGGTGTACTGATTGCCACGCGTCCGGGGCGCCGCTGTTCGACTCGACCGTGTCGAGCGCGTCGGTCATCCCGGCGGCGAGCGTGACGCAGCCGATGCACGCGGTGCGCGGCGACTCGATGGGCGCGCTGGCGGCGTTCGCGGCGACCTACCCGATGCGGCCGATCCTGGTCTTCACCGGGTACGCGTGCGCGATCGTGCTGGCGCTCGTCCTCCTGAACTACGGGACCCGCGCGGTGTCGCGCATCGGGCGGCGGAAGTAAGGACCAGCGGGTTAGCGACTCCCACTCCTCAGTAAAACACAGTCATGACGACCATCCGCATCCTGACGTACATCGGCATCGTGCTCGCGGTGTGGCTCGCGCTCATCGACTACGCGGTCATGCGCCCGAAGCGCAAGGCTCTGCCCGGGGCGCGCCTCCGCGGATTCGAGGGGCTCGTGTACCTCGGGTTTCTCGGGTGCGTGCTGCTGATGTCCGTGTCGAGCTTCGGCATGATCGCGGTCGGCGAGCACATGCACCGGTGGATGCTGATCGTCCACATGAGCGTCGCGCCGCCGTACGCGGTCTGCCTGACGATTTTGGCGCTGATGTGGGCCGAGCAGAGCCAGTTCCGCGGGGAGCGGGCGGCCGAGAGCGCGGCGCTGGGCGAGCGGTTTTACCCGGGCGAGAAGCTGGCGTTCTGGGTGACGGTGGCGGCCGGTTTCGTGACGATCGCGACGGCGATGCTGGGCATGATGACGTGGTTCGGGTCGGACGGGCAGATCGTCCTGCTGAACACGCACCGGATCGCGGCGCTGGTCGTGCTGGTGTCGGCGGTGTTCCACGGGACGCGGGTCCTGCTGGGCAGGCCGGCGGCGGCGGTGGAGTAGCCACGTAGGGTGGGCTCCGCCCACCGTTCGCGCGAGTCACGCGGCATCTTCGGTATGAATGAAGGCCGTCGAGCGGTTGTTGGCGACCGGTGGGCAGACCCCACCCTACGGCGCACGTGGACGTGACATCCTCCCCACCGCGTGAACGTTCCGGGGTCGGGAGACTACTATCAGGACAGTGACGAGCCCCACCGACGCGCCCGCCCTGCCATCCCCCCCTGCCGGCGCTCTCGAAGCGCCGGCGGTTCCCGAGTTGTCGATCGTCATTCCGGCGTACAACGAGGCGCACAAGATCGCCAAGGACGTGGCGTCGGCGGCGCAGTTCCTGGTCGACCAGCGCATGAGCGGGGAAGTGATCGTGTCGGATGACGGCAGCCGGGACGGGACGGCCGACGTGGCCCGCGCGACGGCGGTGCCGGCGGGGGTCGAGCTGCGCGTGATCGCGGCCGAGCGGAACCGGGGCAAGGGCGCGGCCGTGCGGGCGGGGATGACGGCGGCGCGCGGCACGTTCGTGATGTTCGCCGACTCGGGCGTGTGCATCCCGTACGAGCAGGCGCTGCGCGGGATGGCGCTGCTGAAGGCGGGCAAGTGCGAGGTGGCGCACGCGTCGCGCAAGCGGCAGGACAGCGTGATCATCAACCCGCAGCCGTTCCACCGGCGCGTCTTCTCGCGCGTGTTCCGCGTCGCGGCGAACTGGGTGCTGCGCCTCCCGCACGGGCTGACGGACACGCAGTGCGGGTTCAAGATGTACGCCGGCGACGCGGCCCGCGCGGTCTACGGCGAACTGCGCACGGACGGGTTCTTGTTCGACCTGGAGACGATTTTGCGCGCGATCCGGCGCGGTTATCGCATCGCGGAATTCCCGGTGACGTGGTCGTGCGACCCGGACACGCGGCTGCACGCGGGGCGGACGGCGGTGCGGACGGTGGCGGAATTGCGGGCGATCAAGCGGTATCTGGGGGAGGGGACGAGGGACGGCCAGTGAGATGAAGCGTCATCGTGCGGGGGTCGTCGCCGGCGCACCGTAATATGCCCGCACCGCGGCGGTCGTGACATCCGGGTAATCCGTGGCGAACGACATGACGCCCAGGTCGAGCAGGCGGGCGTAGGCCTTGGGGTCTTTGACGCCCCACGGCAGCACCTGGAACAGGACGCCGCGCTCGCGGAGTTCGCGGCCGGTGGCGGTCAGGAACGCGTCCGACGGGGTGAACGGGTCGGGCTGGTCGAGCGCCGCGTCCTTGCGCGGGCGGACGTGGACCTGGAGCTGCGTGACGTCGGCGAACTTCGTCTTGCGAAGCTCCTCGAACCGCTTGGTCAGTTCGGCCTCGCTGCCGCCCATCCAGAGGAGCGTGCCGGACTCGGGCACCAGGGCCTTCCATTTGCGGATCAGGTCGTACTTGGTCGACGCGAGGATGACCTGGCCGGCGACCTTGTGCTTGCGAACCTCGTCGGCGAGCTTGGCGAGGTCGACGGTCTTGATGTCGAGGTACAGGCGGCGCTCAGGGCGGCCGGTCATCTGCGCGAAGACCTCGGCGACCGTGGCGACGCGGGCGCCCTTGAATTTTTCGCCGCGCCACGAGCCGACGTCGAGCTTGGACAGCTCGTCCCAGGTCAGGTCGCCGACGCCCTTGTTCCTCAGGGCCTCGTCGGCGTCTTTGACGACGCGGGCGAAGTTGGCGTCGTGGAAGGTGACGGTCACGCCGTCGCGCGTGGTGCGGACGTCGGCCTCGGGATACGTGCCGAGCTGCCAGGCGAGCTCGAACGTGGCGAGGGTGTTCTCCGGAGCGAGTTCGCCGGCGCCGCGGTGGCTCTGGATGACGAACTGGTCGGGCGGGACGTGGCCGCGGACGGTCCACGGTGTGGCGGGGTCGGCGGCGCGGGTGAGGGCGGGGAGGAGTGAGAGGACGATGAGCACGGCGCGGGACATGGGATCTCCGGAGTTTAGTGGCTCGGGAGATGGTATCCGAGGGACTTGGGATTGGGCACTAAGAGTGGGTTTGGGTTGCGGTGGCATCGACGCTTGAGGATCGTGGGGCGGCGCGGGGGAGGGAATGCGGGCGTTCACGTGCACCTTCGGTGCGACCGCTAAGTACGTCATTGGACTTCAAGAGCGGGGTTCGTGGCGCGGTGCTCGTGCGACGACGAAAGGCGGCACGGGGGTTCCGTGCCACCTCTTGTTGTGGGGGCGTTGCTGGACGCGCCGGGCAAGCCCGGCGGCCAAAGGGGGTCGTCGCGGGGTGCTATGGTCACACCGTCGCGTCGGCGATCAGGCGCTCGCGGTTCGTCAGGCTCCGCATGCGGTTGATGACCGACAGGTAGGCGAGTGCCGAGGCTTCGAGGATGTCGGTCGAGAGTCCGCGGCCGCGGATCTTGCGGCCGTTGTGCTCCATCTCGACCTGGACCTCGCCCTGGGCGTCCTTGCCGCGGGTGACGGCGCGGATGCGGTAGTCGGTGAGCGTGAGCTTGATGCCGGTCATGCGCTGGATGGCCGAGTAGATCGCGTCGACCGGGCCGTCGCCGACGCTGGCGTCCAGGAGCTGTTCGCCGCTGGCGTCGCGCAACGTGACGGTCGCGGTCGGGATCGTGTTCGACCCGGCGGTCACCTGCACCCCGACCAGTTCGAACACGCCGGCCGAGACCTCGAGCTGCTCATCGACCAAGGCCTCGATGTCCTCGTCGAAGACTTCCTTCTTCTTGTCGGCCAGGGCCTTGAACTTGTCGAAGGCGGCCTGGATCTGCTCGTCGGTCAGCTGGTAACCGAGCTCGGCGACGCGGTCGCGGAAACCGCTGCGGCCCGAGTGCTTGCCGAGCACCAGCGAGTTCTTGGGGATGCCGACGTGGGTCGGGTCCATGATCTCGTACGTCTCGCGGTACTTCAGGACGCCGTCCTGGTGGATGCCGGACTCGTGGGCGAACGCGTTCTCGCCGACGATGGCCTTGTTGCGCTGGACGGCCAGGCCCGTCAAGTTCGAGACCATCCGGCTGGTCGGGTAGATCTTGGTCGCGTCGACCCGCGTGGTGGCCTTGAAATAGTCGGGGCGGGTGCGGAGGGCCATGACGATCTCCTCGAGCGCGGCGTTGCCGGCGCGCTCGCCGATGCCGTTGATCGTGCACTCGACCTGCCGCGCGCCGTTCTCGACGGCCGACAAACTGTTGGCGACGGCCAGGCCCAGGTCGTCGTGGCAGTGGGCGGACAGGTAGATGTTCCGCTCGCGGATGATCGGCAGCTTGGCGATCATGTGGGCGAAGATCTCGCCGTAGGTCTTGGGCGTGGCGTAGCCGACCGTGTCGGGGAGGTTGATCGTCGTGGCGCCGGCCTCGATGGCGGCGTGGGTCATCTCTTCCAGGAACTCCAGCTCCGTGCGGCTCGCGTCCTCGGGGCTGAACTCGATGTCGGACGTGTACTCGAGCGCCTGCTTGATCGACTCGACGGCCAGTTTGAGGATCTCCTCCTTGCCCTTGCGCAGCTTGTGCTCTCGGTGGATTTTGGAGGTGGCGCAGAACAGGTGGATGCGGCCGCGCTTGGCGTGGCGGACGGCCTCGCCGGCGCGCTCGATGTCCATGGGGTGGCACCGGGCCAGGCCACAGACGGTGGCGTCGGTGATCTCGGCGGCGATCGCCTTGACCGAGTCGAAGTCGCCGGGAGACGAGACGGGAAACCCGGCCTCGATGATGTCGACGCCCAGGAGCTCGAGCTGGCGGGCGACCTCGAGCTTCTCCTTGAAGTTGAGGGTGGCGCCGGGCGATTGCTCGCCGTCGCGCAGCGTGGTGTCGAAGATCCGAACGTCGGTGGGCGAAGTCGCCGGTTCCATCAGAAGCTCCTCGGGGTCGTGTGAACCGGCCGGGCGGAAGGGTTCCGTTCGGCGCAGGTTCACGGGGCGCCTCGGCACCTTTGAATCATACCCGTCGCGGGGCGGGCCGGGGCGGGCGGCCATGACCGTGGCCGCCAAAACAAGAGACCCCGCGACGGTGGATCGCAGGGTCGGGGCAATGTCCGAAACATCATCGGCCCTGCGTCACGCGCACGTAAGAAGGAGGCCCGGAAGGGCCAGCGTCTGGAGCGCGAGTCGCAGGGAATCCTGTTGCATTTGTGGGGGTATTAGAGCCTTGGCGGGGGGAATTGTCAAATCAGGCTCGGAATCGCCGCAAAGAACGCAAAGGCGCAAAGGGGTGAGGGAGAGAAAAATGTCTCGCGGACCGGTCCGCTCTCGCTTCCTTGGATGAACTCTTGGAAGGAGACGCCATGACCCGCGTGACCTGCTTCCTGATGCTCGCCCTGTCGACCGTTTCCGCGGTGGCCCAGTACCCGACCGACGGCCGAACGGCGGCGTACGACCGCGTCGAGGAACTGAGGCGGGAACTCGACCAGGCTCGGGCGGATCGAGAGTTGGCGAAGAGCCGGGCGCTGCGGGTCGTGCTGGACATGACGCGCGAGTTCGAGCAGAGCCCCGAGTTGTGGGACTCCGTGGTCGGCCAGCGGCGACTGATGACGGCCCTGGAAGACGCCCGGGAGGCGGCCCTGCAGGACCTGCGGGAGACGTCGAGGTACCAGACGGCGAAGGCGGCCGCGGAGCAGTCACGAACGGCCCTCGAAAACCTTTCGCCGAACGCGACCCCATTCGACCGCCAGAACGCGGCAACCGCCGCGCTGCGGGCGGCGGACGTGGTCACCAAGATGGAGCGGGCGGTCGCCAACCCCGACCCGGCGCTGGTTGCCGCCCGCGACCGGCTCATCGAGGCGACGTCGGCCATGCGGGCCCGGCGCGCGGACTTCGACCGGTCGATCCGCGAGAGTTCAAGTTGGCAGGCCGCCCAGGCCGAGATCGCGGCGGCCGACCGGCAGATCGCCAGTGCGCAAGTCGCCTTGGCGAGCGCCCGGCGGGAAGCGGCGGAGGCGGGCCGGCGGCCGACCGCGCCCGTGCAAATCGCGGCGGGCCGGCAACAGGGCCCGTCGACCCCTTCGACGCCGACGCTCGCGGAGAAGCGGTGCTCGGCGTGCCACAAGGTCGTCTCCAACGGGTCGGCGGCGGGCCAGCGCTGCCCGCACTGCGGCGTGTACTGGTCGGCGGAGCGGGTGCGGGTGGTGTCGCGGTAATCCGTGACGTTCGATCGATGTGAAGACCGGCCACGGCGCAATGCCGTGGCCGGTTTCGCTGGTGCACTTTGGGGGGATCGTCGCATTCTTGGGAGGCGATCCGGGGCGTCGCCTTACCCTCCGCCTCCGGTGTGGGGGCGGACATGCGATGCGTTCAGCGCTTGTCCTTCCACGGGAGGGCGGCGATCGCGGCGTCGATTTCGGGGCCGCCGTCGTCGGCCTTCAGATCGGCACGGCCGTACTCGCGGACGCCCTCCATCCCTTCGCCGGTGCCTTGGAGCCGGAGTTGGCCGGCGGCGTCCTCGCTCTTGCTGACGAGGGTGATGCGGGTGCCGAAACGGCTGAAAATCATGAACGGCTCCTGAAAGGTGGGATACTGCGGGGTTGTCACCGTACCACCGGAGCGCGGGCCACGCCACCGGGTGAATCGCACTTCGCCGGGCACCCAGAACAGAATTCGCGCGGGAGTGATAAGGTTTGGGCGGTCCCGGACAATGAAGTGACGCGGGCCCGCGCCGCCGATATGCCGCCCTCCGATCCGAGTAATTCCGCCAACCTGGTTCAGCGGCTGTTCGTGCAGCACGCGGCGCACGTGCGCGGGTTCGTCGTGGCGCTGATGCCCGACCGCACGCTCGTGGACGACGTCGTGCAGGAGACGTTCCTGACGATCACGGCCAAGGCGGGCGCGTACGATCCGTCCCGGGATTTCGTCGCCTGGGCGTGCGGGATCGCGCGGAACAAGGTGCGCGAGGCCGGCCGGCGGGCGGCGCGGCAGTGGCGGCCGTTGTCGGACGACGTGCTCGATGCGCTGGCGGCGAGCCAGCCCGCGAACGACGGGGCGGACGAGCGCCTCGGGATGCTCGCGGATTGCATCGGGCGGCTCGGGGCGCAGAGCAAGCGCGTGGTCGAACTGCGGTACCAGCAGGCGCACAAGCCCGAGGAAATCGCGCGGCGCTTGGAGTGGGGCGTGGATTCGGTGTACGTCGCGCTGTCGCGGGCGCGGGCGGCGCTGCGGCAGTGCATCGAGCGGAAGATGGCGGCCGACGGGGGGAGAGCATGACTGAAGAGCGCCTGGACATCCTTTTCGACCGGTACTTCGACGGCGCGCTGTCGGAGGCGGAGCGCGCGGAGTTGGAGCGGGCACTGCTCTCGTCGCCGGACGCCCGGGCGATCTTTTGGGACCGCGCGCGGCTGCACGCGGACGCGACGCAATGGGGCCAGGAGGAGTGGGGCCGGCGGATGGCGTCCGAGGCGGATGCGACGCCGGACGTCACGCCGGTGGCGGCCCCGCGTGCGGCGACGTCGATCAAATCCTCGCTGAGTCGGCAGGCGTTCTGGTGGGTCGCGACGGGAATGGCGGCGTGCGTCGGGATCGTCGTCTTTCTGCTGGCCAACCGCGGGGCGAATTCGACGCCGGGTGGTGACGATCGGCCGATCGCGGCGACGGCGCCGACCGGCGTGGCCGTGCTGGCGTCGGCGGTCGATGCGACATGGACGGGCGATGCGCCGGCGACCGGGGCTGTCCTCGCGCCGGGTAAGGTGCTCAAGCTGTCGGCCGGGGCGGCGCAGGTCGAGTTCTTCAGCGGCGCGCGGCTGATCGTGCAGGGGCCGGCCGAGGTCGAGGTGCGGTCGGAGATGGAGGTGTATTGCCGGGGCGGGCGGGTGACGGCGCTGGTGCCGCCGCCGGCGCGGGGGTTCAAGGTGTCGGGCGACCGGCTGACCGTGGTGGACTTGGGGACGGAGTTCGGGGTGAGCGTCCCGCCGACGGGGCCGGCGGAAGTGCACGTGTTCGGCGGGATCGTGGAGGTGTATACGGCCGGCGCGACGTCGCCGGCGGTGAAGCTGTCGGCGGGCGAGGGCGGCCGGGTGACGGATCGCGCGGTCGAGCGCGTGAGGGCGACGCCGCAGTCTTTTGTTCGCGAAACTGACTACGCGGCGCTCGCGGCGGGGGACGAACGGCGGCAGTTCACCGCGTGGCGGCGCGCGACGACGGCCCTCGATCAGGACCCGGCGACGCTGGCGCACTACGTGCTCGCGGACGACGGCCAGCGGACTGTCGCCAACACGGCGACCGGTGGCGGCGGAAGCGCGGCGACGATCGTCGGGTGCGCGCCCGCCGACGGGCGCTGGCCGGGCTCGCGGGCGGTCGAGTTCCGGGGGCCGGGCGACCGCGTGCGGCTCGACGTGAGCGGCGGGCACAAGGCCGTCACGCTGCTCGCGTGGGTGCGGATCGACGCGCTCCCGAATCCGTATCAGGCGCTGCTCGCGCCAGACGGGCTCGCCGAGGGAACGCTGCGGTGGGGCGTGACGCGCGACGGCGAACTGCGGCTCGGCATCGCACGCAACTCCGGCAAACCGGCGGAGCCGAACTGGGAAGTGATCATGAGCGGGCCCGTTCTCACGCCCGAGCGGCTGGGACGGTGGGCGCTGCTGGCGTCGACGTTCGACGGGAAGCAGATTCGTCACTACCTGGACGGCGAGTTGGTCAAGGCGGGGGACGCGTTCTGCCCGTCGCCGGTGTCGATCGGGCCGGCGGACGTCGGGAACGGGCGCGGGCCCGAGCCGCGATTCGTGCGGGGGCGCATGGACGAGTTGGCGATCGTCGGGCGGGCGCTGGCGGCGCGCGAGGTGAAGGAGTTGTACGAGGCGGGGCGGCCGACGGACGCGCGGTGAGCGTGCCAATCACCGTGATAAGGTTTCCGCTGCCGCCGACAATACTCGCGGTGCCAAACTCCCTACGCAACTTCCGAGGACCGACGATGTCACACGCGCTCCGCCTGTTCGCCTGCTGCATCGCGCTCGCCGCCACCTACCCGGCGTTCGCGCAACAGCCTGTGCCCGTCGGGAAGGGCTCCTACGCCTCAGCCCCGCCCGCCGGGCTCGTGATGGACCGCAAGCGGAACGTCGACCTCGTCGCCGAGACCGAGAATCGAAAGCTGTACCTCGTCGCGGATGACGGTCGGCCGATCCCGAGCAACAAGTGGTACCAGAACGTCATCTTTAACCAATACGGCACCGGCCTGTGGGCGATGCCGCACAAGGTGGACGCGACCGCCGAGGGGATTGAGGTCTTCTACCCGACGAAGTTCGACGGCGGCGGGACGCGCTCGATCGCCGAGTTCCCGCTCGTAATTGCGGGCAAGGGATTCAAGCCGGTCGATTCGCGGGCGAAGCAGTGGACGGATTGGACGGTCGCGTTCCGCATGTTCGAATCGGACCAGCGGTACGTCGACGTCACGCTGGGCGAGGGGATGCCGTACGTGTGGTGCGAGTTCAACGGCGTACAGCCGGTCATTGCGCTGGGAAACGCCCAAGGCAAGGGCGGCCGGGGGAAAAACGCGGCGCAGTTCTTCGGCGCGGGCGGGGCCGCGGCGACACTGCCCGTGACGGGCGACGCGCTGGGGCTGACGTACGAAGGGCGCTCGTACGCGGTGTTCGCGCCGGACGGGACGAAGTTCGAGCAGACCGGCGAGGGGATCACCGTCACGTTCGCGAGCAAGGCGAGCTTTCTCGTCATCGCCCCCCTGCCGGCGACGAAGGAGATTGATTCGTTCAAGCAGCACGCGTTCGCGGTGCCGCGCGACACGACGCTGTTGTGGGATTACGACCGGGCGGCGGGCACGATCGAGACGAAATGGAAGGTGACCGCCGAGCCGCTCAAGGGAAGTTCGAAGGCTGTGCTCCAGGGGTTCCTGCCGCACCACTGGCGGGAGAACACGAGCGGGCAGGCGTTCACGAACCTCGCGTACACGACGATCCGCGGGCAAATGAAGCTCGCGGCGGGCGAGGAATTCACGATCCGCTACCCGTTTAGCGGGATCGTCCCCAACCTGCCGGCGCCGACGGGCGGCGGGTTCGACGGCGCGCGGATGACGAAATACCTGGCGGACTACTTCGTCAACACCAACCGCACGCTCGGCGCCGACACCTATTGGGGCGGGAAGAGCCTCCAGCAGTTCGCGCAGGCGGCGTTCATAGCAACCCAGACGAAGGACCCGGCCGCCCAGGCGATCGCCGCCAAGCTCCGCAAGGAGTTCGAGAACTGGCTGACGTACTCGCCCGGCGAGAAGGATCATTTCTTCGCCTATTACCCGCGGCGAAAGGGCCTGGTCGGGTTCAACGTCTCCTACGGCTCCCAACACTTCACCGACCACCACTTCCACCTCGGCTACTTCACGTTCGCGTTCGGCGTACTCGGTCAGCTGCAGCCGGACTTCATCGAGCAATACGGCGAGATGGCCCGACTCGTCGCCAAGCAGTACGCGAACTATGACCGAAAGGACGCGCGCTTCCCGTTCCTCCGCACGTTCGACATCTGGCGCGGGCACTCGTTCGCCGACGGCAAAGGCTTTCCGGACGGGAACAACCAGGAGTCGACGGGCGAGGCGGTCAACAGTTGGGCGGGGCTGATCCTGCTCGGCGAAGCGCTGGGCGACGCGGAGATGACCGCGGCCGGCGTGATGGGCTACTCGTTCGAGATGCGCGCGACCGTCGAGTATTGGTTCGACCCGCACGGCGACGTGTTCCCGCCCAGCTACCCGCACGAGGCCTGCGGCATGATCTGGTGCAACAGCATCGTGTGGGGCACGTGGTTCACGGCCAGCCCCGCCTGGATCTACGGCATCCAGTGGGTGCCGTCGGCGCCGCACGCGGCGTTTTACGACCGCGACCGCGCGTTCATCAAGAAAGTTCACGGCGACGCGATGCGCGAGCTCGAGGCCTTCGAGGTGCGGGAGGCGGCAAAGAAACCGGGCGCGACGAAGAAGCCCGCGACGATCAAAGCGCTGGGCGGCGAGCTCGCCAGCTACCACCTCGGCTTCCTCATGCACGCCGACCCGACTTTCGTCACCGACCAGCTCGACACGCTCTGGGCCGATTCCGGCGACAAGGTCGCCCACGACCCGTGGATGGCCAACGTCTACTACCAGGCCCACGCGCTTCGCGAGCTCGGCAGGGTGGACTTCGCGTGCCACGCCGACAGCCCCACGGCCGTCGTCTACGTCGACGGGGCGACCAAGTCCCGCACGCTCGTCTCGTGGAATCCCACGACCAGGTCGCGGACGGTCGAGTTCTTCCAAGGGGCGAAGCGGATCGGGGCCCTCGACGTGCCGGCCGGGGCGATGGCAAAGACGCTCGCCCGTCCGTGACGCCCCGCCGGTCAGGCGGACGCGGCGTCCGGGTCGCCGGGGTACGTGATGCGCGTGCCCTCCACCCGCGCGAAGTTCGTCAGCTTGTGAGGCGTCACCTTCGTCCGGCTCATCACGTCAAGCACCGTCCATCCGCGCACGACCAGCGCGTCGGCGATCAGCGAGCGGTGGCACCGCCAAGGCACCGCTTCGGCACACATCATCGCCAGCGGGACGGCCTCCGCCCGGTCCATCAGCGCGTCCAGCCCTTCGAGGAACGCCGGCGTCTGCATGTAGTCGGCGTACGCGCGGAAACTCTCGTTCCGCCACCCGGTGTTCACCGTGCCGGCGTCGGGCTTCCGCCGGCCACCCAGGAGCGGGCAGGCGAGGTAAATTATCCCGAGCGTCGGCAACTCGGCGGCGAGATTCTCGGCGTTGAAGTGCGGCAACCGGCGCGACCCGGCGAAGCGGCGCACGTCCGCGATGCCCGCCACGCCGTGCGCCCGGAGAATCTCGACCAGCTCGTCGAGGGACCGCGTCGAATGCCCCACCGTGAATACCGTCGGCATGGCCCGCATGGTAGGCCGCCGCGCCCCCCAGGTCAGCGCCCGCGCCCCGAGCGCGCGACACGACGTTTCGTGTGTCGCACGCGTCCTAAGGTGGTGCTGATGGGAGGATCGGGAGGGGGCGGGTGGTGTGAATGGCGTAACGCAATCGCCGTTACCGCCTAATGTACCCGAGAGGGGTCGAACCTCTAACCTTCGGCTTCGGAGGCCGACGCTCTATCCAATTGAGCTACGGGTACTCGATTTCCCACCGTCAGTTGGGCCGATCGGCCCGTCCGACGAGGGGGAGACGATCTTACCGGGAAGATCTGACGGTGTCCACGGGTCGCGGGGCGGCTCAAGCGTGGGCGTGACTGGCCGATAAACGGGATGGCGGTTCGGCCGCTCGTGTGCGGAGACCCCCGCTTGTCCGCGGTTCCGCCGCGCCCTTAAGATGCCCGCCCCTTGCCCGACGACGACGTGATCAGCATCGCCACCCCCATTCCGACCCGCGCCCGCCACGGCCTGCCTGAGCGCGTCCGACTGATGGGTATGCCGATCGACCCGGTCACCAACGCCCAGGCCGTTAGCCACATCGTCGGCTCGGTCACGGCCGGCCGGGGCGGGTGGGTCATTACGCCAAACCTCGACCAGCTCCGCCTGTACCACCACCGGCCCGAGCTGCGCGGGATGTACGAGCAGGCCGACCTCATCCTGGCCGACGGCATGCCGCTCCTCTGGGCGGCCAAAGTGCAGCAAACCCCCCTGCCCGAGCGCGTCGCGGGGTCGGAGTTGATCTACACGCTGTCCGAGGCCGCGGCGAAGGCGAACCTGTCCGCTTACTTCCTCGGCGGCAACCCCGGCATGGCCGAGGGCGCCGGCCGGCGCCTCTCGGAGATGTACCCCGGGTTGCGCGTCGCCGGCCACCGCTGCCCGCCAATGGGGTTCGACAAGTCGGACGCCGAGATGGCCGCGATCGTCGAAGACGTGTCCGCCGCCCGGCCCGACATCGTCTACGTCGGCCTGGGCTTCCCGAAGCAGGAAAAGCTGATCGAGCGGATCCGCCACGCCGCCCCGCGCGCCTGGTTCCTCGGGATCGGCGTGAGCTTCAGCTTCGTGTGCGGCGAGGTGCAGCAGGCGCCCCGGTGGATGCGCCGCGTCGGCCTCGAGTGGGTGCACCGCATGGTCCAGGAGCCGGGCCGGCTGTTCCGCCGGTACGTGATCGAAGACATCCCGTTCGCCCTGCGCCTGATGGCAGACGTGTCCGAGGCGAGGCGGCGGAGCTGAGGGGGCCGCGTCGGGGGGGAATCCGAAGGTCGAAATTCGAAGAAGGGATCAATGACGAAGCACGGAACGCCGAGGCGCGCATCCTCGCGCCGTCCGTTTCGTCATTCGACATTCGAACTTCGTCATTGATTCGAGCTTCGGATTTCGACATTCGACATTTCGCTGCGCGCCCTGCCCGCTCCGAGCCCCCGCCCCTTGACACACCCCCGTGCAATCGTTGGAGTACCTCAACGGTCGCGGGCGCCTGGCGTATCCCATTTCGGGCGGCGCGCGTGCGGGTTTCGCGGCCGCCCACGTCGTCCGTTCACCCCGTTCTCCAGAGGGCCAATCGCCATGTCACAGATCACGCGCAGAAAGCTCCTCAAGCGGTCCGCCGCCACCGGCGCCGCCGTCCTCATGCTGTCGTCGACCCAGGCCAAGCGGGTCTTCGGCGCCAACGAGGAGCTCAAGGTCGCCGTCGTCGGGTTCGGCGGCCGCGGCAAGGAGCACATCGCCGCCTTCTCGTCCCTGTCCGGGTGCAGCGTCACCGCGCTGTGCGACGCCGACCAGAACACGCTCGGCAAGCAGGCCGAGTCGATGGACAAGAAGACCGGCGGGAAGATTGAGACCTACCTCGACGTCCGCAAGCTCCTCGAGAGCAAGAACGTCGACGCGATCGCGACCGCCACCCCCAACCACTGGCACTCGCTGATCACCATCTGGTCCTGCCAGGCCGGCAAGGACGTGTACGTCGAGAAGCCGATCAGCCACAACGTGTACGAGGGCCGCAAGTGCGTCGAGGCGGCCGCCAAGTACAAGCGGGTCGTCCAGCACGGCACACAGCGCCGCAGCGACAAGGGGTGGTACGAGGCGTTCGACTGGGTGCGCAAGGGCAACCTCGGCGCCGTCCAGTGGGTCAAGGGGTTCTGCTACAAGCCGCGCCCGTCGATCGGCAAGACCGAGGGCCCGCAGCCCCTCCCCGCCGGCGTGAATTACGACCTCTGGTGCGGCCCGGCTCCGATGGACCCGCTCCGCCGCAAGCGCCTCCACTACGACTGGCACTGGGTCTGGCCGACCGGCAACGGCGACATCGGCAACCAGGGCGTCCACGAGATGGACCTGTGCCGGTGGTTCGTCGGCAACAAGGAGCTCCCCGAGCGCGTGATGAGCTTCGGCGGGCGGTTCCTCGTCGACGACGACGCGACCACCCCGAACACGCTGGTCACCTACTACGACTACAAGCCGGTCCCGTTCATCTTCGAGGTGCGCGGGCTGCCGTCCAAGGCCCCCACGAACTTCGCCGACGGCAAGGTCTGGCCCCCGATGGACGCGTTCGGCAAGATCGTCCGCGTCGGCATGTGGATCCAGTGCGAGAACGGCTACTTTGCCGCCGGCGAGGGCGGCGGCTGGGCGTACGACAAGGCCGGCCAGAAGGTCAAGCAGTTCAAGCAGCAGCTCGGCAAGTTCGGCCACCAGGAGAACTTCGTCAAGGCGTGCAAGACCCGCAAGCCGGAGGACAACGTCGCCGACGCCGAGGTCGCCCACCTGTCGTCCGCCTGCTGCCACCTCGGGAACATCTCGTACCAGGTCGGCAAGGAAGTCCCGGCCGCCGACGCCCAGGCCGCCGTCAAGGGCAACGCCCAGATGGCCGAGGCCTACGAGCGGTTCTCGGACCACCTGGCCAAGAACACGTTCGACCCCAAGACGGGCAAGGTCGTGCTCGGCCCGACGCTCACGCTCGACCCGAAGACGGAAAGGTTCACCGGCGACTTCGCCGACGAGGCGAACAAGCACGTCAGCCGGGATTACCGCAAGCCGTACGTGGTGCCGGAAAACGTGTAGGGTTTTCAGATTCGACTCGGATCAATCGAGGGCGCCGCGGACGCAAGTCCGCGGCGTTCTTGTTTTAGCGAAGCGAACCGCATGCGGTTTAGCGGGCCCGCGTCGCCCCCGCGAACTAGCGCCCGGTCGTCTCGCGGCATGAATTCAGGAACCCGCGCGCTCCCCGCGCCGCGCCGCGACCCGCAAACCCAGCATCACCCCGCTCACGAGGATCACCGCCGGCGCCTCGACCAGCACCCACGCCGCCGGCAGCCCCGCCTTGACGTCGATCCACAGCAATACGCCCGCGAACGCCAGCTCGATGCACGCGACGTACGTGATCACCGGCCCGAACCGCCGAACGTCCGTCGACAGCAGGAAGCACAGCCCGCCATGGATCGCGTACAGCGCCGACACGGTGCGCGCGAGGTACTCGAACATCGGCCCGCCCGGCGACGGCCCCATCCCGAGCCGCGCGTGCACCGCGTCCATCCACCCCAGCGGCATGAACACGGCGACGATCGCCGACAGCGTGACGGCGCCGTTCACCCGCAACACCCACGCCAGCGCCCGCTCGGCGCGGGTGGACGGATGGCGGACTCGCTCCAGCGGCTGGGGCGTCGGCATTGCCGCGTTATACCGCCCGGCCTCCCGCGCGCGTACCGTCTCCCCGGGGTCGATTTGCACCGGACGTCTACTCAGCGCGGAGCACTTCGACGGGCTTGGCCGCCAGTGCCCGCGCGCTGGCCAGCAGCCCCGCGACGACCGCCAGGGCGACCGTCGCCCCCGCGCCCGCCGCGAGTTCGACGGCGCCCGGCGACCACTGCAATTCGAGCACCTGCGTCAACACGGCCCAGGCGAGCGCGGCCGCGGCGGCCAACCCTACCACGGCGGCGACCGCACCGGTTAGCGCGTACTCGATCGCGAACACCGCCGCCACGTCCAGGCGGGTCATGCCGACCGCCTTGAGCAGCGCGACCTCCCGCGCCCGCCGGGCCTGCGTCGCCACGATCGTCCCGCCCAGCACGACCGTCCCCGCGACGACCACGAACAGCCCGAGCGACCGGACGGCCAGCGCGAGGTTCTGCAGGACCGCCAGCACCTTGTCCATCACGTCGCGCACGTGGATGACCGTCACGTTCGGGAACGCCCGGACGATCCGCGCTTGCACGCCCGGCAGATCCGCCCCGACCGGGAGTCGGGCGACGGCGATCCGCAGCTGGGGCGCGTCGTCGAGCGGGCCGGGCTCGGCGAACAGGAAGAAGTTGATCCCGAACGTCCGCCAGTCGACCGACCGGAGGCTCGTCACCGTCAGCTCGACCGGCACGCCCTGCACGTCCAGCGTCAGCCGCGATCCGACGCCGACGCCAAGGTCGCGCGCGAAGTTCTCCTCGATCGACACGCCGGCGGGCGTCTTTGACGGGAACGACCCCGCCGTAACCGCGTTACCGCGCGGAAGCGCGGGGCCGTAGGTGATGCGCTGCTCGCGGGTCAGGTTCCAGCGGCGGGGGCGCTCGCCCGGCTGGCGCGCCCCGCGCGGGCCGCCGCCCCGGTCGTCCGCGCCGTAATCGCGGCCCGTCAGTTGGCTGACCGGGACGCCGTCGATCGCCGAGAACCGCGCGGTGACGATCGGCCGCGCCTCGAGGCCGGTCGCGCCCTCGGCCTTGAGGATCGTCTCGATTCCGGCCCACTGGTCGGGCTGGACGTCGAGCAGGAACGTGCTCGGTGCGTCGCCGGGAAGCTCGGCCCGGAGTTGCTCGGTCAGGTGACGCTCCACGAGGCGGGTCGCGAAGACGAACGTGACGCCCAGCCCGAGCGCGACGATCGCCCCGGCCGTGGCGGCGCCGGGGCGGGCGAGGTGCGACAGCCCGTGGCGCAGTCGAACGCCCCCGAGCCCGCGCGGAAGCAGCCGTGCCAACCGGCTCACGCCCGCGGCCGCCAGCGCGAGCACGGCGATCACCGCCACCAGCCCACCGACAAACACGCCCCCCTGCTTGACCGACTCGGCCTGCAGCGATGCGGCCGCCCACACCCCGCCCAGCACGAGGCCGGCGGTGACGAGTTGCCCGAGGCGGCCGGCTCGGACGGGCTCGGCGTCGCGCCGGAACACCCGCACCGGCGGGATCCGCCTCAGCCCGATGAGCAGCGGCAGGGTGAAGATCAGCGCGACCGCGATCCCGAGCCCGACGCCCCGCGCGATCGCCGCGGGTTGCAGCGGGCGGATCAGCTCGGCCGGCAGCAACCCGCCGACGATCTTCGGCACCATCCAGTGCAATCCGGTGCCCAGCGCGCCGCCGACGAGGCTCGCGACCAGCGCGAGCGCGACGACCTGGATCAGGAACAGGACCACGACCTCGCGCGGGCGCGCCCCCAGGCACCGCATGACGGCGATGTCGTCCATCCGGCTCGCCAGCCACGCGCGGGCGACCTGGGCGACGCCCACCCCGCCGACGAGAAGCGACAGCAGACCGACGAGCCCGAGGTACCGGCCGATCCGCTCGACGCTCCGCCGAAGCGCCGGCTGGGCCTCGGTGAACGTCCGCACCCGGTAGAACTCCGCGTTCGGAAGGGCCGCGCGGATCTGCCGCTCCAGTCGCGCGGCGTCGGCAGCGGTCGCCCCGTCCGGCAGCTTGAGCAGCGTCCGGTACTCGACCCGCGCGCCCCGGTCGAGCAGCTTGGTCCGCGCCAGCCCCTCCGGTGAGATAAAGACGCGCGGGCCGAGCGTGAACGTGACCGTCAGCTTGTCCGGCTCCTCGATCAGCGCGGCCTCGACGCGGAACGCTGCCCCGCCGATCGTCAGCGAGTCGCCGACCTTCGCCCCCAGCCGATTCAGCAGGTCCGGCGCGACCACGACCGCGTCGGCCGGCAGCAGCAGTTCGCCCGGCGGGCGCGGCGGGTCCAAAACGAGCCGGCCGTAAAACGGGTAACCCCCGGAGACGGCCTTGAGCTCCGACAGCGCGCTCGATCCGCCCCCGGGCCCGAGGACGACGCTGGCGAACTCCCGCACGTCCGCCCGCCGCACCTGCATCGGCCGCGGGTTATCCGGGGCCGCGGTCGCGAACGCCGCGAGGATCCGATCGAGCTCGGCCGGCACCGGCTGGCGGCCCTCGACCGCGACGTCGGCGGCCAACAACTTCCGCCCCTCCGCGCGCACGCCCTGGTCGACGCTCGCCGACAAGCCCGCGACGACCACCACCGCCGCCACCCCGACCGCGATGCACCCGACGAACAGCGCCATCCGCCCGCGCGACCGGCGCGACTCGCGCGCCGCCAATCGCAGGTAATGCCCCACCCTCATCGCCCACCCCCGGCCACAGCGGCGGCGGCCGCATCATCGACGACCCGCCCGTCGCGCAGGCGGATGACCCGGTCCGCCAGCCCCGCAAGCGCCGGGTCGTGCGTCACCAGCGTGAGCGTCGTCCCGTGGTCGCGGCGCAGGCCCAGCATGAGCTCGAGCACGATCCGCCCGTTCTCCCCATCGAGGTTGCCCGTCGGCTCGTCGGCCAACAGCACCGCCGGCCCGGGCGCGAACGCGCGGGCGAGCGCCACCCGCTGTTGCTCCCCGCCCGACAGTTGCGACGGATAATGATGCCCGCGGTCGGCCAACCCGACGCGCGCGAGCAGGTCGCGCGCCCGGTCCCGCGCACCGGGGCGGCCGAGCAGTTCGAGCGGCAGCATCACGTTCTCCGCCGCCGTGAAGTTGGCCAGCAGGTGGAACGACTGGAACACGAACCCGACCTTCCGGCGGCGCAAGAGCGCGAGCGCGTCCTCGCCCAGCCCCTCGATCGCCTCGCCGTCGATCGAGACCGACCCGGCCGACGGCCGGTCGAGCCCGGCCAGCAGCGCGAGCAACGTCGACTTACCACTGCCGGACGGGCCCATGATCGCGACGAACTCGCCGCGCCCGATCCCCAGGCTGACGTCGTCGAGCACGGTGATCGTCCTCGGGCCGGACTGGAAGCGCCGCGTGAGGCCGCGCGTCTCGATGATGGGGCCGGCGGCGGCCGGGGCGGGGTCGGCGGCGGTGGGCGAGGTGGGGTATGTCATCCGTGCGGTCGCAGGGCGTCGGGAACGCGTATCATTGAACCAGCCGATGCCTCCGGCCCGCGCCGGGGGCGGCCGATTGTAGTACCACGGAGCGCGCGACGATGAAATCGAACCGATTCCTGATCGCATTGGCGGGCGTGGCACTGCTGGGTGGCGCCTGCGACCGGGACGAGCCAAAGCCGCCGGCGACGACGGGTTCCCGCGCGGCGAACGATGCCGGCGCACCCGGGGCGACCTCTCGGGCGATCAAGCCCACCGAGCCCGTCACCGCCACGGGCCCGCGCGTCGTGTTCCTCGGCGACAGCATCACCGCCGGGTTCGGCCTCGATGCCGAGCAGGCCTACCCCGCGCTGGTCGGACAAGCGCTCGCCGCCGAGGGCTTGCCCGCGCGCATCGTCAACGCCGGCGTGAGCGGCGACACGACCGCCGGCGGCCTCCGGCGGCTCGACTGGCTGTTGCGCCAGAAGCCCGACGTCGTCGTCGTCGGGCTCGGCGGGAACGACGGCCTGCGCGGCCTCGACCTCAAATCCTCCGAAGCAAACCTGCGCGAGATCGTCAGCAAATCCCGCGCGGCCGGCGCCGACGTACTGCTGCTCGGCATGCTCGTCCCCCCGAACTACGGTCCGGAATACGCGGGCCAGTTCAAAGACCTCTACCCGCGCCTGGCCCGGGAGCTCGGCGTCCCGCTCGTCCCCTTCCTGCTCGAAGGCGTGGGCGGCGACCCGCGACTCAACCTCCCCGACGGCATCCACCCCACTCCCGAGGGCCACCAGATCGTCGCCCGCAACGTCCTGGGCGCCGTCCGCCCCCTCGTCAGTCGGCGGGCCGAGCGCCCAAGCCGGTGAACCGCCCCGCAACATCGATTGAGTCCCTGGTCTAGCCAGCTGTCGGAATCGAACCGACAACCGCCACTTTACAAACTACCGTGCGAAGGCCGCACAGCCTGCATCTGAATGACTTGTCGGACGGGAAGTTGATTCGCAATTCCACGAATTG
>DASPKW010000424.1:0-4950 GCA_035627895.1 Tepidisphaeraceae bacterium
TACCTGGCTTAACGTCCGGACGGCGTGGCTCTTCGGTCGGCACGGCCATTGCTTTCCCCGCATCATCGTGGAGCGTGCGCGTGCAGGGCACGCATTGAAGGTCGTCAATGACCAAGTCGGCTGTCCGACTTACGCCGCCGACTTGGCCGAGGCGGTCTTCAATCTCCTGGATCACGGTGCCAGCGGACACTGGCACCTGACCAACGCGTCGCCAACGAACTGGCACGAATTTGCGTTGGCGATCGTGAACGAGTTCGCACTTCGAGCAGAAGTCTTGCCGATCACCACGTCTCAGTGGGTGGCGATTCGGCCCAAGCAAGCACGGAGGCCCGCTTACAGCGTCCTGGATCTCGAGCCCTATGCGGCCCTGACCGGCACCCGGATGCGTCACTGGCGTGATGCGCTCCGGGATTATCGGACGGACGTCGAAAAAGGCTCATAAGTGAGAACCTGGGTTGACGATGTTGGTATGGGCAGGCGATACCGTGTGTGACGAACGAAGAAACGGTGTGCGTCAAATCGAATCGTGCCACCCGCTCGGTTCTGCCTTGACGCCCCCTCCGATGTGCGTGATATAGTTATGGCTGGGATCGTTTTGGAGTCGCGGAGTAAAGCAATCCACGTCCAACTCTCCCTCCCAATGAGCGGTGGCCCGCGTGTCGTTGCCCGGATTGGAGTTCGAGCGCAGCGCGGGTAGCCGGAAAGCCTGTGTTTTTCAGGCGGAAACGACGTAGCAAACGTCCGATCGGTCAGGCGTGCAGGCTCGGATGCCAACACGCCCCCGTGGGACGAGGATTCCGCGCCTTCGCGGTGCCAATCGGCCTATGCCCTTAACCGGGTCTGGTGCGGTCGGCCGAAGTATGTGAGAGTCCGTGCTGGGTGCGCAGCCTGCCCGTGCGTCGGGCGAGCGACGTGCACCTCGATTGGGAAGATGTGCCCGGCGGTGGCGTCCTGTTGAAGACGGCCGTCGGGATCGGGATCGGGACGGGTCGCCAGATGGCCCGTTCCGCGGCCGGTCGCCGAAAGGCGCCGTGTCGAGATTCGCCGCCGGCTTGTGATGCCGGTCGCGGGCCCCGAGGGAAGAGACGAAGAACAGCCATGAAAGCAGTCGTACTAGCCGGTGGCCAGGAGTTCGGACAGTGCCCGCTCTCGCGGCAACTGCCCCGCGCACTCTGGCCCGTGGTCGACCGCCCGGTGATCGAGTCCGTGCTGACCGCCCTGCGCGGCGCAGGGATCGGTCAGATGGCGATCAGCGCCAACGGCCGCACCCACACGATCGCGTCCAAGCTCGGGTACAACCCCGCGCCCGACATCACCATCCACTATAGCGAAGACGCCATGCCCCGCGGCGCCGCGGGCTGCATCAAGGACTGCGAGTCCTGGCTCGGCCCCGACGACCGCTTCCTCGTCGTCCAGGGCACCAGCCTGTACCTCGGCGTCGATTGGAACCACCTGATCGCCGAGCACGTGAGGGCCGGCGCCGCCGTCACCGTCGCCGCCACGGTCGACACGACCGCCGCCGGCGACTTCGACCGCCAACTCCAACTCCAGCCCGCCGGCATCTACGTCTGCGAGCCTTCGGTCTTCCCCTTCATCAAGACGAAGGGGTACCAGGACATGAAGGAGCAGCTGATCCCGAAGCTGACGGAAAAGGGCCTGAAGGTCCAGGCCGTCCCGCTCACGGGCAAGGTGCTCAGCGTCCGCAACGAGGAGTGGTACCTCAACGCGATGGTCGCGCTCCTCAACGACCCGGCCGCCCGCAAGCCGCTCGTCGACCACCTGCCCTGCAAAGTCCCGGGCCTCTGGATCCACCCGTCGGCGTACGTCCACCCGCAGGCGCGGGTCATCGGCCCGGCATACATCGGGGCCGGCACCAAGGTCATGGCCGACGCCGTCGTCATCGGGCCCGCCGTCATCGGCGAAAACTGCGAGATCGGCTCCGACTCGGTCGTCCACGAGTCGATCCTCTGGAACGAGTCGCGCGTCGGCCGCGGCGCCATGGTCGAGCAGGCGGTCGTCGCCGCCAAGGCCGTCGTCGCTCCGGGCGTCGAGGTCCGCGGGTCGATCGTCCTGGACACCGCCCTCTCGTCCGCCGAGCGCACCAGCCTGTCCGGCAGCACCGACCTTTCCCCCCAGGAGCTCACCGGCGACCGCTGGTGGAAGCGCCTCTGGAAGGGCTGGCGGGCCAAGGCGACCGTCGCCGAATGACGGGCGCGGGGCGGGCGGGGACGGAATCCCGGGCAGGGGGGTGGCGTCATGTCCCGGTCGCGCGCGTCGCCCCCGGACACCTGTGTGAGACGGCTTGCCCGGTCACGAGCCCGGCGGCCCGAACCCGAATGGCATCTAATGCGTCCAAGTGGTAACAAAGGTCGACCGAACTGAGCCGAAGGGGCGCTCAGGTTATCGGACCCCCCGTCGAGATCCGGGGCGTGTCCGATAAGGAGCGCGGAACATTAAAATGAGGACGAGGACGGACCGGGCTAACAAGTAATGCCCCGGTCGGGTCGAAAAGAAGGAAAGGACATCGGTCGGGCCGGTTTGCTGGTGAGTCGCGTCCGATTGTCGCAAGCGCGGGTTTGTCCGTTTACCGGACGGACGCGCGCGGGCACAGTGTTTCCGATGGCCGTCGCGGAGCGACGCGCCGCCGGTAAGCGCATGAGAGGCGCAGTATGAGCAACAATCGGAGCATCCAGAAACTCGGCCAGCGCGAGCGCGGCGCCGTCATGACCAACCAGGGCCCCGCGGTCATCCAGGTGATCGACATGCCCGGCGCGGGCACGATGGGCGGGTACGGCGGGGGCGGCATGGGCGGGTCCATGCCCGTCCGAAAAGTCGGCGGCATCAACATCGTCGGGGCCATCCTCCGCCGCTGGTGGCTGGTCGTGCTCGTCACCGCCGGCATCGGCGGGGCCGGGGTCTTCATCGCCAACAACGTCCTCAAGCCGACCTACGTCGTCAAAGCGATCGTCCGCTGGACCGACAAGACGCCCGACGGCCTGATGACCCGCCTCGCCGGGCAGTCCGGCGAAGTCCTCACCAGCCAGCGCATCCCCGTCCTGGCGGCCCAGGACCCCGACCTCCAGGCGGCCATGCCCAACCTGGTCCGCGGCCGCGACATGACCGACCCGGCCGTCCAGGTCGACGTCGTCAAGCAGCTCAAGGAAATCGCCGTCGCCGACGTCGACAAGAAGGTCGGCGTCATCTACATCCAGTGCGTCCGCCCCAACGGCGCCGAGGCCGCCGCGATCGCCAACGCGTTCGCCCGCGCCGTCGTCAAGTTCTGCAAGGACGAGCTGCACGGCGAGATCACCAGCCTCAAGACCCAGCTCGAAGAGCTTTCCAAGGAGAAGCGCAACATCAAGGCGGCGCTGGTCGTCCAGAGGACCAACCTGCAAATCGAGAGCGGGCTCGACCGGCTGCCGGTTGCGGAAGCCAAGGCGCTGGACATGGTCCAGAAGACCACCGACCTCCAGCTCGAGGCCCGGATTCAACACGCCGCCGCCGAGACCAAGCTCCAGCAACTCCAGAACGGCGGCCGCCGCGACGACCAGAAGCTGGCCGCGATCAAGATGTTCGAGGAGGAGAAGGCCAAGGACAACGTCCTGCTGACGTACAACCAGCAGTACGTTGTCGCGATGGCCGACCTCGAGCAGAAGCGCGCGACGATGAAGGAAGAGCACCCCGAGGTGCGCCGCCAGCTCGAGCAGGTCAACCGCCTTAAGCAGATGACGCTCAAGCGCGAGGCCGAGATCTCCTCGATCATCAACAACCGCATCGACGAGCAGTTCAAGCTGATGGACGCCAAGACGGTCGCCGAGGCCAAGGATAAGGTCGACGCGGCCAAGAAGATGATGGACTTCTACAGCGCCGAGTTGTTGAAGCTGGACGACAAGTCAAAGAAGCTGATCTACGTCAAGGGCCAACTCCAGGCGCTCGACGACCAGATCGCCCTGGTCGGCCGCGACTACGACGTGAGCTACGCCGGCCTCCAGGACATGATCAACCAGGAGCGGCAGTTCCGGCTCAACGCCGGCATCGACGTCGCCGAGCTCGCCCAGACCCCCGACGCCCCCAACGACGACAAGCGCGTCAAGGTGCAGGCGGCCGGCATGGTCGGCGGGCTGTTCCTGGGCATGCTCCTCGCGCTCCTGGTCGACAAGTTCGACCGCCGCCTCCGCGACCCGCGCGACGTCGAGCCGCTACTCGGCGCCCCGCTGCTCGGCACCATCCCGAAGATCAATGAGCTCAAACGCGTCAAGGGCGAGCACGCCCGCAACCTGATCGCCGAGGAGTTCCGCGTGATCCGAACGCAGCTCCTCTTCGGCAACCCCGAATTGCAATACAAGTCGATCGCCATCACCAGCCCCCAGCCCGGCGACGGCAAGACCTCCCTGGCCGTCAACCTCGCGATCTCGATCGCCAAGGCCGGCCGCCGCGTCCTCCTGATCGACGGCGACCTCCGCAAGCCCGACATCCACCGCATCTTCAACATCTCCGACTCGCCCGGCTTCGCCGAGGTCATCGCCGGCAGCCACGAGCCCGGCACCGTCATCAAGAAGAGCGACATCGACGGCCTCGAGGTCCTCCCCGCCGGCACCCCGATCATCCGCCCCAGCGAGCTCCTGAGCCGCCCGGAGGTCGCCCGCGTGCTCGCCGCCCTCGGCGAGTTGTACGACCACATCATCCTCGACACCGCCCCGCTCCTGCCCGTCTCCGACACCCACGTGTTGGTCGGCCTGGTCGACGGCGTCATGTGCAGCTTCAACGCCGAGGTCGAGCGCGACACGATCACCGTCATCCAGGACATCCTCCGCCGCGGCCGCGCCCACGTGATCGGGACCGTCCTGAACCGCGTGAAGTACAAGCAGAGCGGGAGCTACCACCGCGGGAAGAACGCGTACAGCAGTTCTTCTCAAAATGACCCAACGCGAACCGGTCGGGTACGCCGCG
>DASPKW010000425.1:0-20439 GCA_035627895.1 Tepidisphaeraceae bacterium
CGTTCAACCGCAGCACAGCGAACTGCCTCGCGAAGTCGTCCGGCTCCGCGTCGTACCCGCCGCCGATGAGGATCTTCCCGTCCGGCTGGAACAGGAGCGTATTCTGGCGGACCGCCGAAAACCCCGTCGGCAGCGTCGCTCGGCCGTCGCCCGAAAACGTCTCGTCGGCCACACCGCTCACCGTCGCCCGGTGGACGACCGGCCCCGAACCCGAGCCCCCCTCGACGAAAACCAGCCGCCCCTGCGCGTCCAGGCGGAGCGCGGTAACGCCTCCCTCGGTCGTCGTCCACCGCGGCGTGCCGCCGGCGCCGTCGACGACCTTTCCGGTCGAATCGAGCCAGTGAATGAATCCGCCCGACGCGCCCGACGAATCCCGCTTGAACTGAGTGCCGCCGACGATGATCCGACCGTCCGCGGTGACCACCGCCCCCGCCGTATATCCCTGGTACCCGTCCGGCAGCTCCAGCCGCACCACGCCCCCCTCGCCGAACGTCGAATCGAGCTGGCCGTTCGGCAAGTACCGGAGCACGATCGGCCGGGTGCCGTCCGGATCGGTCGTGCGACCCGCGACGACCATCTTCCCGTCCGCCTGGACCGCGACGTCCACCCCGCCTTGGAACGCCGACGTTTGCGCCTCCAAGTCGACCCACCCGGCGCCGTCCGCCCCGCCGGGCGCGAAGGCGGTGTCGAGCGCGCCCGCGAGGGTCACCCGGGCGGTCGCCGCGCGGTTGCCCGCCTCACCCGTGATCAATAATCTTCCGTCCGGCAGCAGCGCCGCCCCGGCCGCCTCCAAGCCCGTGCGCGCGAGCCTGGCGATCCCGTTCTGGCCCAACCACGGGTCAAGTTTGCCGTCGGGCGTGAACTGGCCGATCACGACCCGGTCCGCCGGGCCCGAATTGTTCCCGAGGTCGGTCGTCCCGACTGCGACGGTCGTCCCGTCCGGCCGGAGCAGCAGCCGGGCCACGTCAGTCCGGCTCGGCGCACCCGGGCTGGCCAACATCTCCGCCCGCGCGATCCCCCGCTGCCCGAACGACCGGTCGAACACGCCGTCGGCCCTGAACCGCGCGACCGAGAACCCGAACGTGTCGTCGTTGAGGATCAGGACCCGCCCTTGGGCGTCGAGCTTCAAATCACGCAGCTCGTCGACACCGAACAGGTCCCCCAGCACCTTCCCGTTGTCGGCGAACGTCGGGTCGAGCCGCCCGCCAGGCGTCAACTGGAAGATCAGCACCTTCTCCGGGTTGTACCCACCGGCCGCGTCCCGCCACGCCGCGTTGCCCACCACCCGCCCGTCCGGCCGCACCGCGATGCCCCCCGCCGTCTCGTACGCGTTCCCGAAGCTCAGCACCACTGTGCCCCCGCTGCCGAACGACGCGTCCAGCCGGCCGCCGGTCGTGAGTCGGAAGACGAGCAAGTCCGTCGGCGCACTGCCGCCGGGAACCTGGAACGACGTCAGCCCGACCACCTTGCCGTCCGGTGCGAGTGCGAGGCGGGTGCTAAACGTGTACGTCGTCGGATGGCGGAAGAACCCGCCGTCCCCGAACGACCCATCGGGCGTCCCGTCGGCGTTGAACCGCGCCACGAACGTGCCGTTGGCGGCGCCCGCAACGAGGAACTTCCCCCCGGGAAGCACCAGCAGCTCGGTCACCACGGCCCCCTGGCTGCCCAGGTCGAACGCGACCCGGCCCCCGCTGCCGAACGACGTGTCGAGCGTGCCGTCGGCGTTGTATCGGGCGACGATCGCGTCCGCGAACGTGCTCTGCCCGTCGCCGGACGACGCCTGCCCGCCCACGAGGAACTTGCCGCCGTCGAGCGCGGCGACCGCCCGACCGTCGGTGTTCGCCCGGCCAAGTAGGTCCGTCGTGACCAGCCCGCCGCCCCCGAACGTCGCGTCGAGCGCCCCCGCCGCCAGCAGCGCGCGCGGCTCCAGCCGTTCGACCGCCCAGAGCGCAGACGCCTCGTGCCGAGGCCCCGTACGCGTATTCATTTGAGTATTCCTTGAGAGGAAGGAAGTGTGTGAGTGCGATCCCGCTTGGAAAGTCGCCGCCGGTCGGGCGGCGTTTCAGTCGACGAGGCGAGGTGAGTATACCTCGGGTTGCGCTCGGCCGCCGAGGGGGTATCGATGGATGCGGGTCCGCTCGAGAGACAGAGCCGCTGAACCGGCCCCGCCGGCGTTGGGACGAGTAAACGGAAACGCGGACCCGACCGGGTCCGCGTTTCTCATCTTCTTTGCGCTTTCGCGTCTTTGCGATCAAAGACCGTCGAGCTATGCTCAGAACAGCCGCATGTACGGCAAATCGCTCTTGCCCATCAGCCACTCGTCGCACGCCCGTGCGGCCTGCCGGCCTTCACTGATCGCCCAGACGACCAGGCTCTGCCCGCGGCGGCAGTCGCCCGCCGCGAACACGCCCTCGACGCTCGTCGCGTATTGGTCGTTCACCTGGATGTTCCCGCGCGGGTCCTGCGTCAAATTCAGCGCGTCGATCGTCCCGTTCTTCTCCGGGCCGACGAAGCCCATCGCCAGGAAGCAGATGTCGCAGTCCATCTCGATCTCGGACCCCGCGACCTCCTGCATGGTCGGTCGGCCGTCCGGGCCCTTGACCCACTCCAGTCGCACGGCCACGAGCTTCTTGACGTTGCCGTTCTCGTCGCCCACGAACTTCTTCGTGTTGATCGCGAACTCGCGGCAGTCCTTGCCGTCGCAGAACTCGGCCGCCTCCTCGTGCGCGGAGCTCGTGCGGTAGACGACCGGCCAGTATGGCCACGGCGCTACGCCGTTCTGCGGCGCGAGTTTATCGCCATCCCGCCCCTCTGGCGGCTTGGGCAGTAGCTCGAACTGCTTCACGCTCTTGCACCCCTGCCGGAGCGACGTCCCGAGGCAGTCGGCCCCGGTGTCGCCGCCGCCGATGATGATCACGTGCTTGTCCTTGGCCGTGATCTGGTTCGGGACGGTCTCGCCCAGCGCCGCGCGGTTGCCCTGCGGCAGGAAGTCCATCGCGAAGTGCACGCCCTTGAGCTCGCGCCCGGGAACCGGCAGGTCACGCGGCTTCGTCGCGCCCGTGCAGATCACGACCGCGTCGAACTCCTTGCGGAGCTGCTCGACGGTGGTGTCCTTGCCGATGCTCACGCCCGTCTTGAACGTGATCCCCTCGGCCTCCATCAGCTTCACGCGCCGCTGGACGACAGCCTTCTCGAGCTTGAACTGCGGGATGCCGTACATCAGCAGCCCGCCGACCTTGTCGGACCGCTCGAACACGGTCACGAGGTGACCGGCCTTGTTCAGCTGCGCCGCCGCCCCAAGGCCCGCGGGCCCGCTGCCGATCACGGCGACCTTCTTACCCGTGCGCTTGGCGGGCGGCTGCGGCTTGACCCACCCCTCGTCGAACGCCCGGTCGATGATGTTCTGCTCGATCAGCTTGATCGTGACCGGCTTCTCGTTCAGCCCCAGGACGCACGCCTCCTCGCACGGCGCCGGGCAGATCCGCCCCGTGAACTCCGGGAAGTTGTTGGTCTTGAACAGCATGTCCAAAGCCTCCTTCCACCGGTTCTTGTAAACCAGGTCGTTCCACTCGGGGATGATGTTGCCCAGCGGGCACCCGGTCGGGCCGTGGCAGAACGGGATGCCGCAGTCCATGCATCGCGCGCCCTGCTTGCTCAGCTCGGCGTCGTGCTGCTTGCGATCCCCGAACGGGATGTAGATCTCGTCCCAGTCGAGGATGCGCAAATTCACCGGCCGCCGCGACGGCATCTTCCGGGGGAGTTCCTTGAATCCAGTCGGCTTGCCCATGGCTGCTTGTCCTTACGCGCTCTCAATTCACCGCGGAGACGCAGAGGGCGCAGAGAAGTCGAGTTGCAGACGACCGTACACGTTCGGTGTGACGGCCAGCCCACTCTCTATCTGCGTTCATCTGCGGTTCATCTGCGGTTCGATCTCTCTTCTTCTCTGCGGCCTCTGCGTCTCTGCGGTGAACCATCTCCGCGGACGCCTTACGCCTTCCGCTGCGCCAGCTCCTGCGCCTTCCGCTCGATCTCCGCCTTGTGCTCCAGCACCCGGCGGTAATCGTTCGGCATCACCTTCACGAACTTCGCCAGCTCCGCATCGAAGTCCGCGAGGATGGCTTTCGCGACCGGCGAATCCGTGTACTTCACGTGGTTCTCCAGCAGCCGGCGGACCGTGCCCGCGTCCTCGGCCGTGTCCGGCTTCTCCAGGCTGACCAGGTCCGCGTTGTACAGTCGCGGGAGCTGCCCGAGGTCGTCGTACACGTACGCGATCCCGCCGCTCATGCCCGCCGCGAAGTTCCGCCCGACCGGGCCGATCACCACGACGCGCCCGCCGGTCATGTACTCGCACCCGTGGTCGCCCGTGCCTTCGACGACCGCGCTCACGCCGCTGTTGCGCACGCAGAACCGCTCGCCCGCCACGCCGCGGACGTACACCTCGCCCGCGATCGCCCCGTAGCAGAGCGTGTTGCCGGCGATGATGTTCCCCTCGGCCTTGAAGCCGCGGCCGTTCTCGAGCGTCTCCTTCGGCGGGTAGATCGCGATCTTCCCGCCCGACAGCCCCTTGCCGACGTAGTCGTTCGCGTCGCCCTCGAGCAGCAGCGTCAGGCCCTTGGCCCCGAAGCACCCGAAGCTCTGGCCCGCGTGGCCCTTGAACTTGAACGTGATCGTGTCGTCCGGCAGGCCCGCCAGCCCGTACCGAAGGGCGATCTCGCCGCTCAGCGTCGTGCCCACCGTCCGGTTGATGTTCTTGATCGGCAGCTCGGCGACGACCTTCTCCTTCCGCTCCAGCGCGGGCTGCGCCAGCGGGATGAGCTTCGTCTGGTCGAGGGACTGATCCAGCCCGTGGTTTTGGCCGTCGAAATTCCGCAAATGCTGCGGGAAGCCTTCGGGCGCCTTGGGCTGGTGCAGGATCACCGACAGGTCCAGGTGCTTCGCCTTCCAGTGCGAGCTGACGTCGCCGAACTCGAGCTTGTCGACCCGGCCGATCATCTCCTCGATCGTCGCAAAGCCCAGCTCCGCCATGATCTCCCGCAGCTCTTCCGCGAGGAAGAACATGAAGTTGATCACGTGCTCCGGCTTGCCGCTGAACTTCTTCCGCAGCTCCGGGTCCTGCGTCGCGATGCCGACCGGGCAGGTGTTCAGGTGGCACACGCGCATCATGATGCAGCCGCTGGCGATCAGCGGGGCGGTCGACAGGCCGACCTCGTCCGCGCCGAGCAGGAACGCGATCGCCATGTCGCGGCCGGTCTTGATCTGACCGTCCGTCTGCAGGACGACGCGCCCGCGCAGGCCGTTCATCACCAGCACCTGCTGCGTCTCGCTGATGCCCATCTCCCACGGGATGCCGGCGTACTTGATCGACGTCAGCGGGCTCGCGCCCGTCCCGCCCGAGTCGCCCGCGATCAGGATGTGGTCGGCCTTCGCCTTCGCCACGCCCGCCGCGACCGTGCCCACCCCGACCTCGCTGACCAGCTTCACGCTGACCCGCGCCTTGGGGTTGGAGTTCTTCAAATCGTGGATCAGCTGGGCCAGGTCCTCGATCGAGTAGATGTCGTGGTGCGGGGGCGGGGAGATCAGGCCGACGCCCGGCGTGCTGTGCCGGATGCTGCCGATGTACTCGTCCACCTTGTGGCCCGGGAGCTGGCCGCCCTCGCCGGGCTTAGCGCCCTGGGCCATCTTGATCTGCAGCTCGTCGGCGTTCGCCAGGTATTCGTTGGTCACGCCGAACCGGCCGGACGCGATCTGCTTGATCGCGCTGCGGCGGAGGACCTGTTTGGAATCGAGCTTGTTGCCGTTGATCGTCAGCTCGGGGATCGTCACCGGCTTGCCGTCGGCCGCGACGTCGGGCTTGAACCGCCGCGGGTCTTCGCCGCCCTCGCCGGTGTTGCTCTTCCCGCCGATGTAGTTCATCGCGATCGCGAGGTTCTCGTGCGCCTCGGTCGAGATCGACCCGAGCGACATCGCCCCGGTCACCAGCCGCTTGACGATCTCCTTGGCCGGCTGAACCTGGTCCAGCGGGATCGGCGTCGCGGCCTTCTTGAACTTCAGCAGGCCGCGCAGCGTGCACCGGTTCCGCGTCTCGTCGTCGACGAGCTTCGTGTACTCGCGGAACGCCTTGAACGAGTTGATGCGCACCGCGTTCTGCATCTTCGCGACCGACTCGGGGTTCCACATGTGGAACTCGCCGTCGCGCCGCCACTGGTAGTTGCCGCCGTTAGCGAGCACGACCTGGTCGACGTTGATCGGCGGGAACCCGCGGCGGTGCCGCAGCAGCGCCTCGGTCGCCAGCACCTCGATCCCGACCCCGCCGATCCGGCTCGCCGTACCGGTGAAGTACCGGTCGATCAGCCGCTTCGACAGCCCGATCGCCTCGAAGATCTGCGCCGCCCGGTACGACTGCACCGTCGAGATCCCCATCTTCGACGCGACCTTGATGATGCCCTTGTTCGCGGCCTTGATGAAGTTCTTCTTCGCCTGATCGACCGTCAGGTCCTTCGGCAAGATGTTCTCGCGGTGCAGGTCCGCGATCGTCTCGAACGCGACGTACGGGTTGATCGCGCCGGCGCCGTACCCGATCAGCAAACAGAAGTGGTGCACCTCGCGCGCCTCGCCGGTCTCCACGACCAGCCCGGCCTGCGTCCGCGTCCCCTCGCGGATCAGGTGGTGGTGAACCGCCGCCGTCGCCAGCAGCGACGGGATCGGCGCGTTCTCCGCGTTCACGTCGCGGTCCGACAGGATGAGGATCGACGCCCCGTCCTTCACGGCGACGGCCGCCGCCTTGCACAGCTCGTCGACCGCCTTCTCCAGCCCCGCCTCGCCCTCGGCGGCCTTGAACACCATCGGCAGCGTGACGGCCCGCATGTCCGCCGTTGCGTGCTCGCGGATCTTCGCCAAATCGCCGTTCGACAGGATGGGCGTCTTCACCTTGATCAGCCGGCAGTGTTCCGGCGACTCATCGAGCAGGTTGCCCTCGCGCCCGAGGTACGTGTACAAGCTCGTGACCAGCGCCTCGAAGTTCGCGTCGAGCGGCGGGTTCGTCACCTGCGCGAAGAGTTGCTTGAAGTACGCGTACAACAGCTGCGGGCGGTCGCTCAGACAGGCCAGCGGCGTGTCCGTGCCCATCGACCCGATCGCCTCACCCCCGGTGACGGCCATCGGCATCATCAGCATCTTCAAGTCTTCGACCGTGTACCCGAACGCGTGCTGGCGGACCAGCAGCGTGTCGTGGTCCGGCTGATAGACGTTCTTCGGCTCGGGCAGGCTGTCGAGGTCGATCAGGTGCTCCTCGATCCAGTCCTTCCACGGCCGCTGCTGGACCAGCTTGTCCTTGATCTCCGTGTCGTCGACGATCCGCCCCTTCTTCGCGTCGATCTCGCACAGGAAGATCTTGCCCGGCTGAAGCCGCCACTTCTTGACAATGTCGGCCGGGTTCACCGGGATGACACCGACTTCCGACGCCATGATGACCCGGTCGTCCTTGGTGACGTAGTACCGGCTCGGGCGCAACCCGTTCCGGTCGAGCACGGCGCCGATCAGGTGACCGTTGGTGAACGACACGCTCGCCGGCCCGTCCCACGGTTCCATCAGACACGCGTGGTACTCGAAGAACGCCCGCAGGTCCGGGTTGTCCTTCTCCATCAGCGTGTTGTGCTGCCACGCCTCGGGGATCATCATCAAGATCGAGTGCGGGAGCGTCCGCCCGTTGACCGAGAGGAACTGCAGCGCGTTGTCGAACGTGGCCGAGTCCGACCCCGACTCGGTGAGGATCGGGAACATCTTCTGGAGCTCGTCGCCGAACACCTTGGACTGCAGCGACCCGTACCGGGCGCGCATCCAGTTGCGGTTACCGCGGAGCGTGTTGATCTCGCCGTTGTGCGCCACGTACCGGAACGGGTGGGCCAGCCACCACGCCGGGAACGTGTTGGTCGAGAACCGGCTGTGCACCATCGCCAGCGACGACTCGAACTCCGGGTCGGTCAGGTCCTTGTAGTAGTTCCGCAGCTGGTCGGCCGTCAGCATCCCCTTGTAGATGATCCGGTTGGCCGACAGGGCGCAGATGTAAAACTCGTCGCGCGCCGCCTGCGGGAAGTCGCCGAACTCGACGATGTTTTCGCACCGCTGCCGCACCAGGTACAGCCGCCGGTCAAAATCCGACCGCTGGTAGAACGTCTCGTCCATGCCGACGAAGATCTGCCGGATGCACGGCTCCATCTTCTTCGGCGTCGGCCCGACGAACTGGTGGTCGACCGGCACGTCGCGCCAGCCGAGCACCTTCATGTCGTAATCGTGCACGACCTTGTTGAGCGTGTCTTCGCACACCTTCCGCGCCGCCTCGTCCTTTGGCAAAAAGACCATGCCGACGGCGTACTCGCCGAACTTCGGGAGCTCGGTCCCGAACAGCTTCTTGAACTCGCGGCGGAAGAACTTGTCGGGCATCTTCACGAGCAGGCCGGCGCCGTCGCCCGAGTCTTCCTCACACCCGCAACCCCCGCGGTGGTTCATGTTTTCGAGCATCTGCAGCGCGTCGGAGACGAGCTGGTGGGAGGCGATGCCCTTCATCTGGCAGATGAAGCCGACGCCGCACGCGTCCTTTTCGAAACTCGGGTCGTACAGGCCCTGGGCGGGGGGGTAGCTTCTCATCGCTTACTTGTTTGTCTACAGGGTTTAAGCGTCGACAACGTCCGACGGGCGCAAAGTCCCGAACCGCTCACTATAGCAATTCCGGCACCCCTTAACAACTTTTTCGGCACAGCCGTTAGACCGCGACGTCTCCGGCGAGTTAAACGCGGCGTGGTGTCATTGGCTGACAACACCCGCCACCCGCACGCTTTACCGTCACGCCCGTCGATTCATCACGCAACGGGTCGCTCGCTTTGTGGGCAAACGCGGTGTAGGCAAACCCGCCACTTGCGCAGTGCCTCAAATTTAGGCAATCGATTGGGCCGGTGCATCGGCAATCGGAACAGGCCCGCTTGTGGCGGGCTCAGAAAGGCGTTCCCGGGGAGTCGGCAACTCACGCGCGCGGGTCGTTCTCCGCTATAACTCGCATCGCCCATGCACCCCGTTCCCCCGCCCGCCCAGCCCAATCAGAGTCTGATCGACGGCCTGACCGTCCTGCAGGCGCTCGCCGTCGCCTCGGGGCCGGTGGGCGGGCGCGCGCTGGCGCGCGAACTGGATCTCGAGCCCACGCGCGTCAACCGGTTGCTCAAGACGCTCGCCTTCCTCGGCATGGCCGAGCAGACGTCGGACCGCAAATACCTCCCCGGCCCGGGCATGCACATCCTGGCGGCCCGGTCGCTTTACGGCTCGGGACTGGTGACGCGGGCGATGCCGCACCTCGAACAACTCGTGGCCAAGTACGATCGCGTCGTCGCGCTGGGCGTGCTCTGGCGCGACCAGGTCTCCTACCTTTATCACTGGCAGCCGGGCATCACATCCGTCGAAGCCGTCGGCCGACTCAACGCATACCCCGCGTCGCAGTCGTCGATCGGCCGCGTGATCTTGGCGCGGGCTTCTGAGGATTACGTGCGGGCGCTGTATCAGGACAAGGAAATCCCGCTATTCCCCGCCGGGATCGACGACCTGCTGGCCGCCCTGCGCAAGGAGCGCGAACAAGGGTACGCGTTCGTCGTGCAGCGCGCCGAGCCGTTCACGTCGTCGCTGGCGGTTCCGCTGGGCAACCCCCCATACGCGGGGTTGGCCCTCGGCGGTGGCGTCCCACCGGAGCAGGTGGAGGAGTGCGTGATCGCGCTCCGCGAGGCGGCTCGCGAAATCGAATCGGCCCGGGGAAAGAAGTGACGTGGACTTCGTAAGCCGCTTGCGTGGGATCGCCGGGCGAAAGTAGGATCGCGCGGATGAGGAGCACATCGATCGGCTCGGTGATGGCGGTGGTGGTCGGCGTCTGCGCGGCCGCCGCGTCGGGCGGGTGCTCGGGGTTCGACGCGGCGTACGAGAAGGCACTCGCGCAGGGCGCGCCGGCCGGCAGCATAGAGGGGGCGTGGGACGGCACGTGGACCAGCCACGGCGGGCACGGCGGCGGTCGGCTGCGGGCCGTCATCACGCGCGCCGGCCCCGACACGTACCGCGCCTGGTTCCGGGCCGGGTTCTGGAAGATCCTGGAGGCGAGCCAGGAAGTGAATCTCAAGGTCAGTTCCGCGCCGGCAAGCTCCGGTGAAGTGCGGGCGGCTGGCGAGGAAGACCTGGGCTGGCTGTACGGCGGCGTCTACAAGTACGAGGCGACCGCGACGCCGGGGAAGTTCGACGCGACCTATACGTCGAAGTACGACCGCGGCGTGTTCGAAATGGCGCGGCCCGCGACCGGCGGGAAGTAGCGGGTTCGGCGCGGTGTAACAATCATTGAGGCGTGACGTTTGTTGAAGTGGGACGGCGTCCGGGCTTACCGCCGCGCGTGACGGCGGTCGGGCCTGGCGCGATTGCGGGGTCGGGAACACACATGAAGAACGGGAACGGGGTCGGCGGCGGGCGGGAGGCGCGATCGGGGTGCGTGGCCGAGGCGCTCGAGCGGCGGCAACTGCTGGCCGCGTCGATGGCCGCGTTCACGATCGGGGGAGCGGGCGGGGATAACGCCCGCGATGTGTACGCCGACCGGCGGAACGGCACCTACGTCGCGGGCGACTTCACGGGGCGAGTGGACTTTCAGAAGGGCGTCGGGGCGCACGTGGTCAACGCCGGGTCGAAGGCGGATCCGTCGCAGCGGCTGTCGTACGTGGCGAAGTACGGCCGAAACGGGTCGGTCGAGTGGGTGCGGGCGTTCGACGACGCCAACGTGCACGTGTCGGGCGTGGAGGTCGACTCGGCGGGGCACGTGTACGTGAGCGGCGGGCTGACCGTCGCGGGGCCGGCGGACCTCGACCCGTCACGCCGGCGGGTATTGGTCGACGGCACGACCGCGCCGAACTTCGTCGCCAAATTCACGGCCAACGGGAAGTTGATCTGGGGGCGCTCGGTCGGCCGCGGGCAGGGGATGAGGATGGCCGTCGACCCGAACGGCGGGGGCGTCTTCCTGGCAGGCCTGGACTACTCGTACGAGGGCCCGGACACGAACCTGGTGAGGCTGGATTCGGCGGGCGAATTCGTCTGGGGCGGGCGCGTCGGCACGTTCGTTCAAGACCTGGTTGCCGGCCGGCGCGGGGGCGTGTTCCTGACGGGGACGGTGCAAGGGAGCGGGGACGTCGACCCGGGACCGGGCGAGCGGCTTCTCGCGACGGGGGGGCGGCCGGCCGGGTCGTACGTGCAGGCGATCGACGCGGACGGCGCGCTCGCGTGGGCGACCGTCGACGGGGACAGCCGGAACACGCGGGGACGCGCGGTGGCGGTCGACGCGTTCGACAACGTGGTCGTCGCGGGGACGCGGCAGTACCGCCGACCGCGCGGGAACGACGACGCGCCGTTCTCGCTGGTGCTGCAGAAGCTGGACCGGACGGGGACACCGGTCTGGCGGCGCGAGACGGTCGGCGGGAGCGTGCTCGGCGTCACCGGCGTTGACGCGGACGAGACGGGCGACGTCGTGGTCGGGGGGACGTACCGCGGTCAGAACCTCGTGGACGGGACGCGGCCGGACTTCGACGCGGGGCCGGGCGAGGCGCTGCCGCCGGCGGCGGGGGGCGGCGTCGACGCGGTGTTCCTCGCGCGGTACGGGGCCGACGGGACCTTCGAGGACCTCGACACCGCGCGCCTGGAGGTGGACCTGACGGGGGTCGTGCTGTCCGCGTTCGCGTCGGGGCGCGCGGGCCGGGTGGTGGCGGTGGGGGCGGTCGGCGGGTCGGTGGACCTGGACGACGGGCCGGGCGTGACGACGCTGACGGCGGCGTCGCCGGTGCTCGGGTTTCAATTGCGGGACGGGGATGGATTTGTGTGGGAGTTGGCGTACGTGTGACCGGAGACTTGGCGGGCGCTACACCTCCACGCGGTTAACCCACTCGACGGCGTTGAGCGCCGATTCGAGCGCGCCTTGCATCCACGTGTGGGCGAGCGAGGCGTGTTCGCCGGCGAGGGTGATCCGGCCTTCGGGTTGGCACAGGGCAGAGTGGAGGGCGTCGTGCTGGCCGGGGAGGAACCAGGCGAACGCGCCGCCGGTGTTGGCGTGGGTGTCCCAGGACCACGAGGCCCAGTGGCGCGCGGTTTTCGGGTCGGCGAGTTGCGGGTGGACGCGGGCGAGGTGCCTGCGGGTGACGTCGTGCATGACGTTTGGGTCGAGCGCGCCAAGGCGGCGGGCGCCCTGGCCCCAGCAGTACGAGGCGAGCATCACGCCGGGGCCGGCGGACACGGCGGGCTCGCGCTTCTCGGCGTTGTCGGACGGGTAATAGGCGGTGCCGATCGGGAGGTCGGTGTAAGAGCCGCCGCCGAAGATCTGGTCATCGGATTCCCAGAATCGGCGTTCGCAGACGGCGAGAACCTTGGTGGCGGCGTCGTAATTGAGCTGGCGGATCGCGCGCATCTTCGCGGCGGAAAAGGCGGGGTCGAGCTGGAGGCGCGAGAGAACGGGCAGGGGGATCGTGCAGATGACCAGGTCGGCCTCGGCGGTCTGGTCGACGCCGTTCTCGCGGTAGAGGACGCCGGCCTTCTTGCGGGCGCCGTCCTGCCAAATCGTGCGGACCTCGCAGCCCGTGCGCGGCTTTGATTTGAGTTGGCCCGCGAAGGCGGCGGTGAACTTGTCGGTTCCGCCGACGATCTCGTCAAAGCCCTTCGACCAGAAATCGAGCAGCTCTTCGCGGAGCGTCTCGGTCGCGCCCGTCGAGAGCTCCATTTCCTGGCCGGCGGTTAGGGCGAGAAGCTCGGCGGCGTCGGGCGAGAGGCGAGTGTCGGTGATCAGGTCGCCCAGCGATTTGCGGTCGAGCGCGCGGAGCTTGTCCGCGAACGGGGCCTTGCCGGCGAGTTGATCCTTCTCGTCGGCCGACAGGCCGGTGACGTGGGCGGTGACGGCCTTGGCCCACCAGTCGTCGGGGTGCTGTTTCGCCTCTTCGGGCGTGAGCTTGTAAAGGTCGTAAAGCGAGCGGACGTCCTTGATCCGCGCCCGTCGGCCGCGGAGGAAGTAGTAAGCCTCGGGGTTGGACTGGACGAACTTGCGCAGCGGGAGCTTGAGCTCGGCGAGATAATGGCGGGTGATCGCGTGGACGGCGGGGACGCGCATGGCGCCAGCCTCACCGTACTGTCCGTTCTCGAAGCGGAGGGTGCGGACGCGCCCGCCGATGTGGGCGCGCTCGGCCTCCAGGATTGTGACGGCGTGGCCCTTGCGCTCGAGCTCGTAGGCGGCGCAAAGACCGGCGAGGCCCGCGCCGAGGATCAGGACGTGACGCTTCTGCTGCGGCCCGTCGGCGGCGCGGGTGCGGTGGAGGAGCGACATCGAGGCGACAGCGCCGGTGGCGATGCCCAGCCGGCGGAGGAAGTGGCGGCGGGAGAGCGTCTGAGGCATGGTGATTCCCTATCGGCTCAATCGCCCCTGATCGTTCCAAACAAGCCGGGGCAGAGAGCACGGGCTCCGCCCGAAGCGCCGCCCCGGATCTTCGGAATACGGACGGTGGTAGCGCGAGCGGTGGGGCGGAGCCCACCCTACCGGGCGCTCTTCCACTTCCTGTACTCCGGCGACTTCACGAACTCCGCGAACTCCTTCGCCTTTTCCAGAAACTCCGGCGTCAGCGGTTTGTTGGTCGCCTTCTCGCGCGCCGTGAGCAGGGTGGCAGTTCGGGCGAAGTCTTTCTTGGTCAGCGAGATGACGAGCAGCCCGCCCCAGGCGCGCTCGAAGCTCGGGTCCCACTTGAGGAGCTTGTCGAAGTGGAGTTGGGCCTTGTCACTATCGCGTAGGGCCGCGTAGGCCTGGGCGCGCATCAGGTCGAGATAGGGGTCCTGCACGGTCTTGTCGAGGCGGTCGATGGCGGCGAGGGCCTGGTCGTACTTTTTCGCGGCGGAGAGTGAGTAGACGCGGGTGAGGTCGAGCACGGGGTCGCCGGGGAAGAGGGCTTCGTATTCCTTCAGGGCCGGGTCGTACTTGGCGGGGCCGACGCGCTGGGCGTACTGCAGGCGGGTGAGCTGAAGGGACTTCTCGTTGCGGACGCCGGTCGGGAGCTTTTCCCACAGGTCGAGCGCGGTCTTGTAGTCTCCGCCGGCTGCTACACGCTGCATGGCGGCGACGTCGGCGAGCGGTTTGACGACGTCGTCGGTCTTGCCCTTCTGCGCCTCGGCCAGCGCGGGCAGGATCAACCGGCGCATCGTCTTGCTCATGGGCTCGCCGGAAATGAACACGTCGACGTCGACGATCTTCACCGCCCCGGCGTCGTCGCGCGCCAGCGTCAGGTGGTGGTAATTGATGCTGTCCTTGTTCAGCAGGCGGAACATCGGCACGGGCACCCGGCCGGCGGGCGTCCCGATGCGCACGAGCTTGTAGCTCCCGCCCTCGAGTACCGTCTTGACGATCCGGTTGGCCAAGTCGTTGCCGACCTTGATGCCGGCCGCCATCTCCTGGGCGGACTTGTCGGTCAGCGGGTACCCGGCGAGGGCGCGTTTGACGATGGCGGCGTCGTCGAACGCGCCGACGAACGCCGCGGGATCCCGGCCGGCGAAGGACTTCTCGATCTCGGCGGCGAGGGTCTTCGCGTCGTCAAGGGTGACGGGGGCGGGGGCTGCCGGTGCGGAGGCGCAGGTCAGTATCGATAAAAGGAGGATCGTCGAGCGTATGCCGAGGAAAGGGTGCATGGCGCGACTCGCTAGAGGGGATGGTCGGATCGGGACGAAACCGGCACGGTGATCGGGAACCCGCGCGGGCCGGTGCGTGCGTCTGTGCTACTTCGGAAGAGCGCGGCCAGCGGCGGCAACCAGAATGGGAACGACGCCAGCAGGAACAGGAACCACCAACTCAGGAAGAACGTGAAATGACCTGTCACGGGAAACCGCGGGTTTTTCTTGCCCATGGATCCGACGCCGGCGGCATACGATCGCCAACTGAACGGTCCACCCATGCGGTCGGCCGCGAGCCTATTGTTCAGCAAGACGATGGGGTCGGTCGTGAATGCGATCTCGTGATCTTTTGCGACGTCCCAGGACTCGACGACGATCCCATGGGGCCGGAGGCGGATCACCGAATGGCTGCGCCACTCCCAGCCGTGCGCCCAATAGGTGCTGGCCGCGGGAGTGTGCCGGGGTGGCAGGCCGACGAACGCGCTGTAACACCAGACCGCGAGCACCGCCAAGGGGAGGACGCAGGCGACCGCCGCAGACTTTCGCGTCGTCAGGAGCGAGTTCATGTTGTCCGTTACCCGCACTAATAGCCGGAAGTGATGGTCTTGTGGTACGTTTTTCGACCGAACGACCATACTGGTGGCGCTCGCGCAAGCCCTTGTCTATCAAGGCTCAATCCTCTAAGATGGTGGGCTTTCCGCCATCCGAGTCAGGTGACGCTCGCGTCTAAACCCTCACGGGCTTTGGATTAAGGTCAGTCTACCTGATCGGTGCGGCGTTGGAAGCACGAAGTTGTCCGAGGCCCGCCAAGCGGCGCGCCGTCCCGACAGGAGTCGAGCCTTGATCATCGTCATGAACAGCGGCGCCGGCGAGGCCGCGATCCAGAAGGTCGTCAGCGAGATCGAGCGCATGGGCGCCAAGGCCCACCTGTCGCGCGGGCAGTTCAAGACGGTGATCGGCGCGGTCGGCGAGGAGGGCGTGATCGACTCGGCGCACCTGGCGTCGCTCGACGGGGTCGACAGCGTCGTCCCGATCATGAAGCCGTACAAGCTCGCCAGCCGCGAGTTCCACGAGGAAGACTCGGTCGTCGAGATCGGCGGAGGTCGGACGCCGGTCGTGCGGATCGGCGGGAGCCACGCGGTGTGCATCGCCGGGCCGTGCGCGGTCGAGAACGAGGAGATGCTGAACAAGATCGCCCGGCACGTCCGCGACGGCGGGGCGACCGTGCTCCGCGGCGGAGTGTTCAAGCCGCGGACTTCGCCGTACTCGTTCCAAGGGCACGGCGAGCCGGCGCTGAAGTGGATGCGCGCGTGCGGCGACGAGCTGGGCATGCCGATCTGCGTGGAGGTCATGGACACCCGGCAGGTCGAGATGATGGAGAAGTACGTCGACTGCTTCCAGATCGGCGCGCGGAACATGCAGAACTTCGACCTCCTCCGCGAGGTGGGCAAGACGCGCAAGGGCGTGCTCCTCAAGCGCGGCCTCGCGGCGACCGTCAAGGACTGGCTGCTGAGCGCGGAGTACGTTCTGTCGCAGGGCAACCGCGGCGTGATCATGTGCGAGCGCGGGATCAAGACGTTCGAAGATTCGAGCCGGTACACGCTGGACATCACGAGCCTGCCGGTGCTCAAGCAGTGGAGTCACCTGCCGGTCGTCGTCGACCCGAGCCACTGCGCCGGCAAGCGCGACTGGGTGCCGGCCGTGGCCCTGGCGGGCATGGCGGCGGGCGCGCACGGGATTATCACGGAAGTGCACTACTGCCCGAGCGAGGCCCTGTGCGACGGCCCGCAGGCCCTGCTGCCCGAGGTGTTCAAGGAGCTCATGGGCCAGCTCCGGCAGATCGCGGCGGTCGTGAAGAAGGAATTCGCCGAGATCGGCGAAGCCGCGGCGGTTTGAACCACGAAAAGCACGAAGGGCACGAAGAAGAAATTTAGCTAAGGATGGCCTGCCGAGCGCGCGGTTCATGAACAACGAGAAGAGTCGTAGTCCGAAAACCCACTCGCCCGTCTTTTCGTGCCCTTCGTGTCCTTCGTGGTTCATTTTGATTGAGAGAAGCGATGCGGACGAAATTTATCGCGGGTAACTGGAAGATGAACACGACCAAGGCCTCGGCCGTTGAACTGGCCCGGGCGGTCGCGGCGGGCGTGCCGGACGGGGTGCAGGTCGGGGTGGCCGTCCCGTTCGTGTACATCGACGCGGTCGCGCAGGCCGTCGCCGGCTCGAAGCTGCAGGTCGGGGCGCAGGATGCGTACTTCGAGAAGCCGGGCGCGTTCACCGGCGAGATCTCGATCGAGCAGCTCAAGGACCTGGGCGTGCAGTTCGTGCTGACGGGTCACAGCGAGCGGCGGCACGTGCTCAAGGAGACGCCGGAGCTCGTCGGCAAGAAGGCCGCCGCGATCTACGGGGCCGGGCTGACGCTCGTGCACTGCGTGGGCGAGAAGCTCGAGGAGCGGGACGCGAACCAGACGCTGGCCGTCTGCGAGGCGCAGCTGAAGGAACTCAAGCCGGGCGAGATCACCGACCCGAAGCGGCTGGTGATCGCGTACGAGCCGGTGTGGGCGATCGGCACGGGTCGGAACGCAACGGACGCGCAGGCCCAGGAGGTCCACGCGTTCATCCGCCAGACGCTGGGCAAGCTGTGGAACACGGACTTCGCCGACGCCGTCCGCATCCAGTACGGCGGGAGCATGAAGCCGGAGAACGCCAAGGGCTTGCTGGCCCAGGCGGACGTGGACGGGGGATTGATCGGTGGCGCGGCGCTGAAGGCCGAGTCGTTCCTGGGGATTGTCAGCGCTGCGAAGTGAGACACTGGGGATGAGAGCATGGTCAGCAGAGCTGACCAAGCCGCGAACGAGAACGCGAACCGCGAGACTTGTATGAACCTGTTAGCCGCGTCCTGGGTTTGGTCGGTCTTCTTCTACCTGTTCATCACGCTGTTCGTGATCGTCTCAATCCTGTTGATCCTGCTGATCCTGATCCAGAAGGGTCGCGGGGGCGGGCTCGCCAGCGCGTTCGGCGGGGGCGGGGGCAACACGGCGTTTGGGTCGAAGACGGGCGACGTGCTCACGTGGGCGACGAGCATCATCTTCGGGATCTTCCTGTTCCTGGCGATCGTGCTGAACCTGATGACCAAGCCGGACGACGCGACGCCGACGGCGGTGCGGACCCAGCCTGCGCCGGCGGTGACGCCGACGCCGCCGACCACGGGCGCGACGAGCAAGCCGGCGACGTCTGCGCCGGCGACGGGCGTCCCCGCGACGGGCGCGCCGTCGATTGGCACGCCGGCCACGCCCGCGACGCCGTCGACCGGCACTCCCGCAACCCCGGCCGTTCCGGCGACGGGCACGCCTCCGACCCCCGGCGCTCCGACGACCGGCACGCCCGCGACGGGAACGCCGGCGACACCGGCGACGCCCGCTACCCCGCCGGCCGGGACGACCACGCCGGCCGCGGGTACTCCCAACTCCGGGGCTTCGCCGACGCCGGCGCAGCCGAAGTGAGCTGACATGTCAGGCGCGGCACGTCGGTAACGTAGTCGTGGTTTGTGGTATTCGAACCGCGGGCTTCCGCCCTCGGCTATCAAGGGCTGCGAAGATTTCTCTCGTGTGGTCGGCATCTCCTGAGGCGGTTCCGAATGATCGTCAGCATGACCGGTTTTGGTGACGCGACCGCCGAGCGCGACGGGACCCACTATTCGGTGGAGATCCGGTCGCTCAACAACCGGTTCTTCAAGGCCGTCATCAAGCTCCCGGACAACGTCTCGGGGCTCGAGCCCGAGCTCGAGGGCCAGCTCCGCGAGCAACTCGGGCGCGGCTCGATCACGTACATCCTGAAGATGCGGACCGAGTCGGCCGAGGCCGCGTACCTGATCAACACGCAGGCGCTCGACGCCTACCTGCAGCAGATCGGGAAGCTCCGGGCGGTGGCGGCGGGCGAGCTGAAGATCGAGCTCGGGGCGCTGCTGGCATTGCCGGGCGTCTGCCAGGAGCCGCGCGACGAGTCGGACGAAATCGAGCGCCACGGGGCGACCGTCCGCGACCTGACGAAGAAGGCGATCACCAAGCTGACGGCCATGCGCCTCCGCGAGGGCGAGGCCCTGTTCGCCGACCTGCTCAAGCACCTCAAAATCATCGAGACGAACCTCGCCGAGATCGCCAAGCGCGCCCCGTTCGTGATCGAGGAATATCACAAGCGGCTCGGGCAGCGGGTGAACACGCTGATCAGCAAGGCCGAGCTGAAGGTAAACGAGCCGGACCTGCTGCGGGAGGTCGCGGTGTTCGCCGAGCGGGCGGACATCAGCGAGGAGATCCAGCGGCTGACGGCCCACCTGGCGCTGTTCGAGCAGTCGTGCCGGAGCGGCGAGCACGCCGGCCGGAAGCTCGACTTCGTCACCCAGGAAATGCTCCGCGAGGCGAACACGATCGCGAGCAAGGCGAACGACGCGCAGATCGCCCGGCACATCGTGGAGATCAAGGGGGCGATCGATCGATTGAAAGAGCAGGTCCAGAACGTCGAGTAGGGTTTAGGGTGTCGGGTATAGGGTATAGGCCGTAACGCGGTCCACCCGATACCCTACCCCCATACCCCATACCCTGATCTGATGGCTAAAGACCAGAAACAACACGGCCTGCTGATCGTGATCGTCGGCCCCGCGGGGGTCGGCAAGAGCACGATCTCCAATTTGCTGCGCAAGCGGCTGGACGTCGCGTACCTCGTCAGCGCGACGACCCGCCCGAAGCGCCCGGGCGACGAGGTCGGCAAGACGTACGACCACATCACCGAAGACGAATTCTTCCGCCGCCTCGACCACGACGAGTTCCTGGAATACGCGCAGGTCCACGGGCACTACTACGGCACCCCCATGCACCCCGCCCTCGACTACCTGTACGACGGCAAGGACGTCCTCTTCGAGATCGACGTGCAGGGCGCCCTGCAGATCCGCTATCAGTACCCGGACGCGCTCCTGATCTTCATCCTGCCCCCCGACGGCCAAACGCTCATGCAGCGCCTGGTCGACCGCGGGCGCGACGAGCCCGACGACATGCAGAAGCGGTTTCGGATCGCCCGCCGCGAGATCGCGATGGCCAAGGGCGCCCGGGCGTTCGACTTCTTCGTGTTCAACGACGACCTGAACCACTGCGTCGACGAACTGACTAGAATCATCACGCTGGAGCGGACCGGTGGGTTGTAACATGCAGCAGCCCCGGAGGGGCGTAAGCCTGTAGCCCACGGCGTGAGCCGTGGGTTAACGACGAGGGATCGATACAGCCCCAGAGGGGCGACAGACCGAGCCATCATCCGAATACGACGACGAATGACATGTCGTGCTGCTTTCGCCCCTCCGGGGCTTCCTAACTCACTCCCCCTGTGACCCACGGCTCGCGCCGTGGGCTACAAGCTTCCGCCCCTCCGGGGCTCAGACCCAAACGCAACTTACCGAGGTTACCCATGATCGAAGCCCTCAAGTCCGACGAGATCGTTCACAAGGTCGGCGGCCGGTTCAAGCTGACCGCCCTGATCCAGAAGCGCATGCTCGAACTGATGGACGGCGCCCGCCCGCTCGTCGAACGGCGCGACGGCCAGACCGACCTCGAGGTCGTCATCCAGGAGATCCTCCAGGACAAGATCGCCATCGACTACGAGGGCAGCGGCTTGGAACGGCCGGAAGAGACGGCGACCGCCTAGGCGGTTGCGCGCGACTACGAGGAACTGACCAGCAGTTCCTCGGGCGCCAGCCGCATCTCC
>DASPKW010000426.1:0-13825 GCA_035627895.1 Tepidisphaeraceae bacterium
TACGCAACCGCATGCCGGCGTTCGACGAATCGGCAATGCACCGGCATCTTGTGAGCAATACGGGCCAGGCACTTCTTGGCGGTCGCCTCATCGACGCCCGAGATCTCGAACATCACCGTGCCCGGCTTGACGATCGCGACCCAGTACTCCGGCTCGCCCTTGCCCTTGCCCATCCGCGTCTCCAGCGGCTTGCCGGAGACCGGCTTGTGCGGGAAGATCCGGATGAACAGCCGGCCCTCGCGCCGCAGGAAGTGGCTCGCGGCCACGCGCCCGGCCTCGATCTGCTTGGCGCTGATCCAGTGCGGCTCGAGCGTCATCAGCCCGTACTCCCCGAACGACACGGTGTTCCCGCGCGTCGCGTTCCCCTTGATCTTGCCGCGCTGGCTCTTACGGAACTTCACGCGCTTCGGCATGTTCGGCATGGGACACCTATCGAATCAGAGTTGCGAGTTTCGAGTTGCGAGTTGCGAGTGCCTGAACGAGTCGGCTGCGTTACCGGCGGCCGCGACGCAGCGGGCCGCCCGGGCGGACGTCGGTGTCCAGGATCTCTTCGCCGTACAGGCCGCGGTAGATCCACACCTTCACGCCGATCGCGCCGTACGTCGTGAACGCCGACGCCACGCCGTAGTCCACGTTCGCCTGCAGCGTCGTCAGCGGGATCGACCCGACGACCGTCTGCTCCGTGCGGGCGATTTCCGCCCCGCCGAGCCGGCCGGCGACCATGATCTTGATCCCCTTCGCGCCGGCCTGCATGCTCGACTCGGTGCGCTGCTTCAGCACCCGGCGGAAGCTCGCCCGCTTCTTCAGCTGCTCGCCGACGGCCTCGGCCACCAGCTGGGCGTTCAGGTCCGGGTTCTTGATCTCGACGACCTTCACCGGCGCGACCTTGCGGCCGATCATGTCCTCGAGCTCCTCGCGGAGCTTGTCGACCTCGGCCCCCTTGGGCCCGATCACCAGGCCCGGGCGGGCGGTGCGGAGGGTCACGGTGACCTCTTCGCGCGTCCGCTCGATGTCGATCCGGCTCACGGCCGCGAACGGCGGGCGCCGGTTCAGCTTGTTGTCGATGTACTTCCGGACCTTGTGGTCCTCGATCAGGAACTCACCGTACGCCGCCTTCGGGGCGTACCACTTGCTCGACCAGTCCTCGGTGATCCCGACGCGGAAGCCGATTGGATTAACCTTCTGACCCATAGTGCTCTCGATTCAGTCGGTGACTGTTTACTAGTTCAGGCCCGCTCGTCCAGGGTGACCACCAGGTGACTCGTCCGCTTCATGATCGAGTACGCCTTGCCGCGGTCCTTCGGCTGGAACCGCTTGATCGTCGGGCCCGGGTCCGCCCACGCCTCCTTGACGAACAGGCTGCCCGTGTCGGCCTCCTGCTCGCCCGCGTTCGCGACCGCCGACTTCACGACCTTCTCGACGAGCACGGCGGCACGCTTCTTCGAGAACTTGAGCAGCGCCAGCGCGTCGTCCACCTGCCGCCCGCGGATCAGGTCCAGGATCAGCCGCGCCTTCCGCGGGGTGATCCGGGCGAACCGGTGTGTTGCCTTGAATGCCATCTCGTCTTCACCTTTCGTCGTTCCCGGACTGGGTACCGGTACTCCGTCATGCCGCGTGAGCCTCTAGCGTCACGCGGTACGCACCCACGTGGGTACGCACCCCTGAGGCAGGGTCACTTCGATGACCCCGCGGATCGTTACGCCCCGCCCGGCCCGGAGACCTTCTTGCCCGAGTGACCGCGGAAGGTCCGCGTCGGGCTGAACTCGCCGAGCTTGTGCCCGACCATGTCTTCGGTCACGAAGACCTTGTGGAACTTGTTCCCGTTGTGCACTTCGAACGTGTGTCCGACGAACTCCGGGATGATCGTGCAGGCCCGCTTCCACGTCCGCAGCGTCACCTTGGCCCGGCGCTCGTTCAGCGCCGCCACCCGCCCGTACAACCGCTCGTCGACGAACGGACCTTTCTTCGCGCTTCTGCTCATGTTCTATACCCGTTGCGAGTTTCGAGTTTCGAGTTGCGAGTCGTCTCGGATTACGCTGCTGCCAGTGTCTCCACTCGCAACCCGCAACCCGCAACTTCCTTACGAATTCACCGTCTGCGGCCGCTGCTGGTGCTTGCCGAACTTGCGGCGGCGGAGGATCAACTTCTCCGACGGCTTCTTCGGGTCGCGGGTGATGCCACCCTTCGCCGGCACGCCCGTCCGGCTGACCGGGTGACGGCCGCCGTTCGACCGGCCTTCGCCACCGCCCAGCGGGTGGTCGATCGGGTTCATGGCCTTGGCACGGGTGTGCGGGCGGACGCCGCGGTTCCGGTTGCGGCCGGCCTTGCCGAGGCTGACGTTGATCCAGTCGATGTTCGACAGCTGCCCGATCGTCGCCCGGCAGGCCGAGCGGATCCGCCGCATTTCGCCCGACGGCAGGATGATGACCGAGTAGTCCCCTTCCTTGGCGCCCAGGCGGGCAACCCCGCCGGCCGACCGGACGAGCTTCCCGCCTTGGCCGGGGTTCAGTTCGATGTTGTGCAGCTCGAGGCCGGCTGGCACGTTCGCCAGCGGCATCGCGTTGCCGATCTCGGGCGGGGCGGTCGGCCCGCTGACCACCGTCGTCCCGACGCGCAGGCCGTTCGGGGCGAGGATGTACGTCTTCACGCCGTCCTCGTACTTGATCAGGGCGATGAAGCACGACCGGTTCGGGTCGTACTCGATCGACTCCACGCGGGCCGGCATCCCGTCCTTCGAGTTCCGCTTGAAGTCGATGATGCGGTACATCTGCTTGTTGCCGCCGCCGCGGTGCTTGGCCGTGATCACCCCGTGGTGGTTCCGGCCGCCCGTCTTGGTCTTGGCCTCGGTCAGCGACTTCTCGGGCTTGAACTTGGTCAGGACCTTCTTGTAGTCGATGACCGACCCGTTGCGGCGACCCGCGGACGTCGGATTGTAAAGCTTGATCGGCATGGCAGTCGTCCTTCTGACTTCTGGCTTCTGACCTCTCGCCGTTCTTAGAACAGCTCGATCTTCGAATTCTCGTCGAGCTCGACGATCGCCCGCTTCCAGGACGACGTGGTGATCGTCGTGTGCCGGCTCCGGCGGGGCTTGCCCTTCCGGATCGCCGTCCGCACCTCGACGACCTTCACGCCGTACAGGGCCTCGACCGCGTGCTTGATCTGCGGCTTGTTCGCGCCCTTGGCGACCTCGAACGCGTACGTGTTCCGCGTCTGCTGCTGGTGCGTGCTCTTCTCCGTGACCAGCGGGCGGATGATGACTTGCGTGTTGTTCATGGGAGTCAGTTACTAGTTAACGGTTGCTCGTCTCGCGAGAGTCGTCCGACTCGTCATCATTACGCCAGGAGCTGGTCCAGCCCGGCCCGGGTCATGAGCAGCGTCCGGTGACGCAGCAGGTCCCACGCGTTGAGCTGGCGGACGGTCGTCAGGGTCGTCCGGTCGATGTTCCGGGCCGACTTCTCGATCGACTCGTTCCGCTCGGACAGGGCGACCAGGCACGACCGGTCGATCCCCAGCGCCTTGTACATCGCCGCCACGACCCTGGTCTTCGGGGCGTCGAGTTTGAGGTCGTCGATGACCTTGACGTCGCTCGCCTTGAACTTCAGCAGCAGCGCGCTTTTGGTCGCGAGCTGGCGGGCCTTCTGGGGCATCGCCTGGCGCCAGTCCTTGGGCCGCTTCTGCTTGGCGTGACCGCCGCCCTTCTTGATCGGGTTGCGGATGCCGCCGGTGCGGGCGTTGCCGGTCCCCTTCTGCTTGAACATCTTGCGGGTCGAGCCGGCGACCTCGCCGCGGGCGAGCGTCCGGACGGTCCCCTGCCGCTGGTTCGCGTGGTACATCACCAGCGCCTGCTTGAGCAGCGCCTGGCGGACCTCGCCGCCGAACTTGGCCTCGTCCACCTGGATCGTGTCGACCTTCGTGCCGGCCTGGTTGTAAACGGGAACTTCGATCATGGTCGTCTCGCGTGAGTTGCTAGTTCGTAGTTGCTGGAAACCCCATCGGACTGCCGGCCGGCCGCTAGCAAGGAGCGGCCGACAACTAGCAACTATTCCGCCGCCTTCGCCACCTTCGCCGTCAGGCTCTTCCGCACGTACAGGGTCGACCCGTTCGCCCCGGGCAGCGCGCCCTTGATCAGGAGCAGGTTCCGCTCGGCGTCGATCCGCACTAGCGGATGGTTCCGGGTCGTCACCTGGTCGGAGCCCATGTGCCCGCCCATTCGCAGGCCCTTCTTGGGCTTACCGGTGTAGCCACGGTTGCTCGCCCGCGAGCAGATCGAGCCCGGCGACCGGTGCTTACGCTCGGTGCCGTGCGAGGCCGGCTGACCGCCGAAGTGGTGCCGCTTCATGACGCCGGCGAACCCCTTGCCCTTCGACACGCCGATCACGTCGACGTACGCGATCCCCTCGAAGATCCCGACGCCCACCACGTCGCCGACCTTCTTGTCGACCGCCGCCTTCGACCGGCTCTCGGCGAAGAACCGCCGCGGGGCAATCCCGGCCTTGGCCGTGTGCCCGATCAACGGCATCGTGCTGTACTTCGGCTTGATCTCGACCGCGCCGAGCTGCACGGCGTTGTACCCGTCCTTGCCGTCCGCCGCCTTCACCTGCGTGACCACGTTCGGCTCGACCAGGACGACCGTCACGGGCACGACCGTGCCCTTCTCGTCGTACACCCGGGTCATCCCGACTTTCTTTCCGATCACGGCAGGCGTCATGTGCGTTCCGAGCAGAGGAGTCAGATCCGCAGGGCAGATCCGTCTCGTAACTCGTCCTCAGTAGTAATTCCGGCGACCTGACAAAACACCGCCACCGCGACCCGTGATTCCCTCCGGATCTTTCGATCCTCCGGGAACAAATGGGCTCTTGGATGAGCCCCACGGCGCGACTGGCGTTCGACGACAACCCTTATGGCAGGGTCGTTTACACGGCGGGAAATTAGCCTTGCTTGATCTTGACGAAGACGCCGGCCGGAACGACCAGCCGGTTCAACGCCTCGATCGTCCGGGCGGTCGGCTCGTAGATGTCGATCACGCGCTTGTGCGTGCGCATCTCGAACTGCTCGCGGGACTTCTTGTCAATGTGCGGGCTGCGGAGGACGGTGTAACGCTCGACCCGCGTCGGCATGGGGATCGGCCCCATCACCTTCGCGTTGGTCCGCTTGGCGTGCTCGACGATTTCCTTCGCCGAGGTGTCCAGGGAGCGGTGGTCGTACGCTTCCATCCGAATTCGAATCCGATCACCCGTCATATCTCACTCGTTTCCATCAGCTTAGCCCGCCAAATCCGTCCGGGCGGGCCGTTCGCGTGCGGACAAACTTCGTTTCCACCTCCGAAAAGGTGGAGGGGAGAATTTAGCGACCCACCGCGCCCTGTCAACCCCCGGACAAGACAAAATTGCCGGGGCACTCATTACCGGGCTCTGCATAAGGCTGCTCGACCGCGCCAGTTGGTGCCGCCGAGTCGGCCCAGGCACCCTGCCAACATATTCCACGAGGCTGTGCCCTATTTCTTCGCGTAAACCTGCACCGTTTTATCGTCCAGTGCGACCGCCAGCGCTGACCCGTCCTGCGAAAACGTGACCGCCACTACGGTCGCCGGCACGGACTGCGTAGCGACCAACTTTCCGGTCGCCCCTTCGAGGAGTTTTACCGTCTTGTCCTCCCCGCCCGTCACCAGCACCCCGCCGTCGGGCGAGAACGCCGCGCACCGCACCTTCGCCCCGTGCGCCGGCGTTTCAAACACCAGGCCCTTCGTCGCCAGATCGTAGACGCCCACCGCCCCATTATTCTTCGCCGGCCCGGCCGCCACGTGTTTCCCGCTGGGTGAAAAACGGACGATGTCGTGTCCGGGCCACTTCACCCTAGGCTCGTTCTGACCTGCGTCGTACAAATTGACGGTCGTCCCGCCCTGCGGGGCGCGCACGGCCATGGCGACGAGTTTCCCGTCCGCCGAGACGTCCACCGCCCGGACGAACGTCCCGCCGCCGGCCGTGGGCAGGGTGAACGCGAACCGCTCCGTGCCCCCAGCCGGGTCTATCAGCCGAACCGTGTCGCCCGCGGTCGCCAAGGTCTGCCCGTCCGCCGAGAACGCCAAGGCATTCGGCGAGCCCGGATGCCCCGGCATCACCTTGTGCTCGCGGCCGCTGTCGAGGTTCCAGATCTTGACGACCTTGTCCGCCCCGCCCGACGCCAGGCGTTTGCCGTCCCGCGAGATCGCCAGCGAGACGACTTTCCCACCGTGCGCGTCGATCGTCGCCTTGGGCGCGCCGGTCCGGGCGTTGTACGTCCGGATCTGCTTTTCGTCGCCGACGAGCAGGGTCGACCCGTCCGCCGACAGGGCGATCGCGACGATCCCGCCCTTCTGCGGCGCTGTCGTGCCGACGAGCCGCAGCGCCTTGGGATCGACGGGCGCACCGCGGACGACGGCCGCCGGGCCACCGCCCGCTGGCGCCGTCTTGCCCGCGCCCGTGACCGCGGCCGTGAGCGCGGCCAGCCGCTGCTGGGCGAGCGACTTGCGGAGGCCGACCAGTTCCGGAACCAGGCGGGCGTACAACTCGATCGCGTGCCGCTGCACCGCGAGCTTTGCCGCGCCCGATTGCTGTTCCGCCACACTCGCCCACCCGTTCGCCGTCTCGAGTCGTCCGTCGACCGTTGCCGCCGGGTCCAGTTCCGTCGCCGCCAGCGATTTGAGGCGGCCGTCCGACCCCTCGGCCAGCATCGGCAGGCCGCGAGCCCAATCCTGGCGGCTGAAGCAAAGGTACTTGCCCGCCGCGAGCCGCGCGGCCGCGTTCCCCGGCTCGGCGCGCAACCGCTCCACCGCCGCCTGGTACGCCGCGTGGTCCGCCGCCCCCCGCTTCGCATCCGCCAGCCGCTCCGTGGCCCGCACGCGCAACCCCGCGTCGCCGCCCCGGCGGGCGATCGCCTCCGCCTGCGTCGCCGCCTTCACCGCGCCGTCGTGATCCTCGGCGGCCTGGGCCTCCGCGGTCAGGGACAACAGCGCCTCGACCACCGATTTCGCCGCGTCGGCCGTCAGCCCGGGCCCGGTCGCGGCCTTCGATAGCCCCGCCAATTTCTCGGCCCGCACGTCGATCGAGAACAGGGTCGACATCCCGTCGATCGCCCCGACCATGCCCGCGTAGTCGCCCCCCTGGTGGAACGCGTCCCGCGCCTCCCGGAAGAGCACGTAACGCCCGGCCGGTTCGCCCGAGGTGTCCGCCGACAGTTCCATCAGCTTCCGCGCCAGCGCGATCCGTGCCGCCGGCGTCTTCTGCGCATACTCGGCCGCCAGCACTTCCTTGACCAGTTTCTCCGCGTTCGCCTGGTCTTCCACTGTGGGCACCGGCAACAGCTTTCCCGGACTCCTCGCCGGCGGCGCGTCCTCGGCCCGCGCCGGGGCGACCGCACACGCACCCCACGCCGCCACTAGAATGATCCAAGGCCAACTCCGCATGCGCTCGCCTTTCGGTTGGGACGACGGCGATCATAACAAAGCGGGGGCGGTGTCGAATCCTTTGTGCCACGGGAAAGCCAAGTCGCAGGTCGCCCAACGAAAACTCCCACGGTCGGATGACGTGGGAGATTGCTTTCACATCGCTCGTATCCGTTTAACCGAACGGCGTCGCGCTCGTGAGCAGGTATTCGCGCCACCGCTCCTGGTTGTAGCGGAAATCCCGCCCGGTCAGCAGACGCAGGCTCTGTCGCGCCTGCCAGGCGACCTCGAAGTCCTTGTCGTTCAGGACCGCGACGAGCCGGGCGGCCGCGTCCTTGTCCGGGTAGTTTCGCAGCGCGTCCGCACACGCCAGCCGCACGTCGCGCGACTCGGTCACCGCTTCGGGCCGGCCGTCCGCGCCGCGGACGTCGTACTGCGCCGGCAGGTGTCGCGACAGCACGGCGAGCCCGGCGGGATCGGGGATGTTCGCCAGCGCCTTGGCCGCCTCCAGCCGGATCACCAGGTTCGGGTCGTCCAGACCCTTGATCGCGATCGGCACCACGCGCCGGTCCCGTGACCGGTTGAGCGCCCGGATCCCCGCCGCCCGCACCAGTGCGTCCGGGTCGCCTTGGGCCACCTGCCAGTAACGATTGGTGTACGGCTCGCCGCGGGCGAACTCGTAGTCGGCGACGAGCTTGAGCACACCCGTCCGGCGGTTGTCCGCCGACGCGTCATCCTCCATCAACCGCGCGTACCGCGCCGGCGTCTGCCCGCCGAAGACCTGGTCGTAAATGCGCTTCGGAAAGTTCCAGAACACGAACTCGAAGAATCCACCCGTCTGCTCGATCAGGTTCCCGCTGGCCCTGGCCGGCGCCCGGCCCGGCAGGCCCTCGCCCGCCAGTCGGGCGGCGTTCTCCTGCTTGAGCGCGCCCCACTGCGCCGGGCTCAGTTGCTCCGGCTCCGGCGCCGGCTTCTTTGCGAACGGATTGAGGCTCTGCAACGTGCCACACCCCCCGGCCAACGTGAGCAATGTCGCCAGCACTCCGGCGAACCCGATTCGAGCGATCCTGCTGCTGCCAATCATTCCGTGGTTCCTTCCAGTTCCGGGTCGACCAGTCGCACCGACCCGCTCATCGCGTCGTCGAATTCCATGCGGTACAGATCTTCGGGCGGCACCCAGGTCGGCTCGGAGATCTTCGCCCCGAGAAACCGCGACGCCAGCGCGCCGAACCGCGGCGCGTTGTCGGTCGCGAAACAGCCCAGGTCGCCCTGCTCGTCGCGGTCGCCCCGCAAAAGCCCCCCTGCTTCCAGGCGGCGGGCGACATCTTCCGCACACGCTTTGGCCGAGTCAACGACCGCTACGTCAGGCCCGAGCACCCCTTGTATCGCATCCCGCAAAATCGGGTAGTGCGTGCACCCCAGCACGAGCACGTCGATCCCCCGCTGCTTCATGGGCTCGAGGTACTGCCGCAGTGCCAGCTTGACGAGCGGGTCCTCGCCGAGCCGCCCCTCTTCAATAATCGGCACGAGCAGCGGTGTCGGCTTGGTCAGCAACCGCGCCCGCGCCCGCCTTCGCAAGATCGCCACCTCGTACGCCTTCGATTTGATCGTCGCCTCGGTCGCGATAATCCCGATCGTCGGGAATTCCTTCTTCCCGGCCGCCTCGGCCGCCGCGCGGGCGCCGGGCTCGATCACGCCGCTGATCGACAAATCGCCAAACTCCTTGCGGAGCGCAGGCAGCGCCAGGGCGGTCGCCGTGTTACAGGCGATCACGACGTGCTTGGGCTGGTACGGACGGGCGTACGCGATGATCTGCCGGACGTACATCGTCACCGTCGCCGGCGACTTGTTTCCGTACGGCACCCGGGCGGTGTCGCCGAAGTACAGCAGGTCTTCGTGAGGGAGGGCCGCGCGGATCGCGCGGGCGACGGTTAGACCGCCTAAACCACTGTCGAGGACGAGGATGGGAGAAAGAGGCGACACGCGCCTCGGAGTTATCGGACCGCCGATCGATAACTCTTGACATTTCCCCGGCCTAGAATGAGTATCGAATCTCACACCACCGATTCGACCCACCCCACGGAGGACATCATGGCCGGCAGTCTCGAGAACAAGCGCATTCTCGTCGTCGACGACGACGCGGACATCCTTACGACGATCCAGGCGGCGTTCGAGACCACCGGGGCCACGATCGAGACGGCCAACAACGGGAACAAGGCCGTCGAGATGGCCGAGGCCAATCCGCCGGACCTGGTCATCCTCGACATGATGCTCCCCGGCCGGTCGGGCTTCCTGGTGCTCGAAAAGATCAAGGCCAAGAAGCCGCGGAACACCAAGCCGTTCGTGATCATGATCACGGGGAACCAGGGCAAGCGGCACCAGATGTACGCCGAGACGCTGGGGGCGAACGAGTACTTCACCAAGCCCGTGAAACTCGACAAGTTGATGGCGACCGCCGAGAAGCTCCTCACCACCGCGTAACAGAGGGGAGCCCAGCGACTTGTCGCGGGACGGAGCCCGACGCGGCGCGGATCATCGAGTTGAACCTCTAAGCCCGCGGCGCGAACCCCCGTTCGCACCGCGGGTTTTTCGCGTCAATGCGAGACGCGGCAAGCACATAGGCTCCCCCCGAGACACGCGGTATGATGCGTCGTCATGACCACCGACGACCTTCCCCCGCGCAGATCGCTCTTCCGTGACCTCGCCGACGGGTCCGCCGGGTGGGGTACCCGCGTCATGGTCGCGATCGCGCTGGCCGTGTTCCTGATCGGCGTCGCGCTGATGGCCGCCTACGCCCTGGCGGCCATGGTGCCGCGGTGGAACCGGTATTTCTACTACGGCCCCGTGACGCCGCGCGGCGGGGGCGTCCCGGCGCGCGGGGTCGCGCCCGACGACGGCCTGATGGTCGTCTGCGTCGTCGCCGCCATCGTCCTCTGGCTGATCGCGGTCGGATGGCTGTTCTTCCGTTCCGTACGTACCGGCGTGATGCTCCGGCCGATCCTCATCACGGTCGGGATCGCGATGGTCGCGACGGTGCTCGGCGTCTGGGCCGATACGCTCCGGGGGGAGCAGGAGCTCGTGATCGGCGGAATCGTGATGCTCGGCATCTCGGCGACCTTGCTCGTTTGGGTGCAGGTCGCCCGCAATGCCCGACTGGGCCGGCCGATGCGCCACCACGTCGACAAGCAGGTCGACGTACGCTGCCCGGACTGCGGGTACCGGATGGTCGGACTGTTCGACACGCGCTGTCCGGAATGCGGGAAGCAATATTCGCTGGACGAGTTGCTGGCGCGCCAGGGCTTCGAAAGGCCGCCGGGGGCGGTGCCGCCGCCGATTCCTGCCGCGGCGGGAGCGCACTGAGATGTGCGGGTCGGAGATGCCAAAACCGAGATGAAAGCGATAACCCGGCCTCACGGTTTCCCGCCACAAGTGGCGGGCTATATGAGGCGCGTTTGGCGCGCCGGGAGGGGCTGTGAGGCGGTCGGAGGCCGGGTGCGCCATCGTGGGGCGGCAACTTGCAAATCAGACCCCCCTCCCCTATTCTTCCGCGACTCCCCCGGCACGGTGCCGGTTCGGGTTTCTAATACACGACCGTTCGTCGGCCCGCTGAGGCTGGTGGACTGGTGACTTTGGAGCTGGTTCGATGTCGATCACGTCGGAAGAGAAGACGCAGTTGGTGGGCGAATACCGGATTCACGAAAAGGACACGGGGAGCCCCGAAGTTCAGATCGCAATCCTGACCAAGCGGATCAACGAGCTCCGGGGACACTTCGACGCTCACAAGAAGGACCACTCGAGCCGCCGCGGGCTGCTCAAGATGGTCAGCCGCCGGAACTCGCTGTTGAAGTACCTGACGCGGCTGGATCGGCAGCGGTACCTGACGATCATCCAAAAGCTCGGCCTGCGAAAGTAAACGGTTTGCGATCGGGCACGGTAACACCGTGCCCGATTCTGTTTTAACGAGCGTTCTTGGTGATTGCGGGGAAGCAGCCGCAAAGACGCAAAGAGCGAGAAGAAGTCATTTGTTGGTTACGCGGTCGCGCCGGGTCGTTGGGCGCGGGCCGCGGCACACGAAGCGCCCGTCCCTCGATCTTTTGAGGCCTCCGTCGAATACAGGCGGGCGATTCGTGGTCGGTTTGCAGATGCACACACCCGTGCAGAGAAAAGGATGACGGCGGAAGGATGAAGGATGAATGAGTCGGGGTCATCCCCCGCTTCATCCTTCATCCTTCATCCTCCCTACTTCATCCTTCCTCCCCCTGCCCGGATCTGTCCATCTGTGACCGGCACATCCACCGTCCGTCCTTGATCCCGGGGGCCTCGAGAGGATCGTTCCGAGATGCAGTCTATTCGAGTTGAGCGCCAGATCGGCGGGCGCACGCTGTCCATCGAGACCGGGTCGTACGCCAAGCTGGCCGCGGGGTCCGTGACCGTCCAGTACGGCGACACCGTCGTCTTCGGCGCCGTCGTCCGCGCGAACCCGCGCGAGGGCATCGACTTCTTCCCGCTGCAGGTCGACTACCGCGAGCGCCGCGCCGCCGCCGGTAAGTTCCCCGGCGGGTTCATGAAGCGCGAGGGTCGGCCGACGACCAAGGAAATCCTGACGGCGCGCCTGATCGACCGCCCGCTGCGGCCGCTGTTCCCCAAGGGGTTCATGGACGAGGTGCAGGTGCACCTGAACGTGCTGGCGTACGACCACGAGAACAACCCGGACATCCTCGCCGGCATCGCCGCCAGCGCCGCGGTCGCGATCTCGAACATCCCGTTCCTCACGCCGATCGGCCACGTCCGCGTCGGCCGTGACGCCGACGGCAAGCCCGTCGTCATGCCGACCGACGAGCAGGTGAACGGCGGCGACCTCGACGTCGTCGTCGCCGGCACCAAGCACTTCGTGAACATGATCGAAGTGGGCGCCCGCGAGATCTCCGAGGACGACTGCGCCGCCGCGATCGAGCTCGGCCACAAGGCCGTCGTCGAGATCGTCGGCATGATCGAGGAACTGCAGAAGAAGGCCGGCGAGCCGAAGGTCGGCGACGTGAAGAAGCCCGAGGCCGGCTTCGTCGACGCCATCCGCGCCCGCGTGACCGACAAGATCCGCGAGGTCAAGGGCAAGCCGGGCAAGCAGGAGCGGAGCGACGCGGTCAAGAAGATCCTCGCCGACCTGCTGGCCGAGATGGCCCCGGACATTACCGACCCGAACGCGTCGTACAACGCGATCCTCCAGAACAAGGCCAAGCAGAAGCAGATCCGCAACGTCTTCGTCGAGGTCGAGGAGCAGGTGACGCGCGAGGCCATCCTCGCCGGCGTCCGCCCGGACGGCCGGTCGTACACCGACATCCGCCCGCTGGGCATCGAGGTCGGCGTGCTCCCCCGCGTGCACGGCTCGGCCGTGTTCAGCCGCGGCGAGACGCAGGCCATGTGCACCGTCACCCTCGGCACGAGCTCGGACGAGCAGGTCGTCGACGGGCTTGAAGACGAGTACAAGCAGAAGTTCATGCTGCACTACAACTTCCCGTCCTACTCGGTCGGTGAAGTCAAGCCGATCCGCGGCCCCGGGCGGCGCGAGATCGGGCACGGGGCGCTGGCCGAGCGATCGCTGATCCCCGTCCTCCCCACCGTCGACAAGTTCCCCTACACCGTCCGCATCATCTCCGACATCCTCGAGTCCAACGGCTCGAGCTCGATGGCATCGTCGTGCGGCGGGTGCCTCGCCCTCATGGACGCCGGCGTCCCGATCACCAAGCCGGTCGCCGGCATCTCGGTCGGCCTCGTCCAGGAAGGCGACAAGTTCGTCCTCCTGACCGACATCCTCGGCGAGGAAGACCACTTCGGCGACATGGACTTCAAGGTCTGCGGCACGCGCGACGGGATCACCGCGATCCAGCTCGACATCAAGACCGAGGGCATCTCGTACGAGGTCATCCGCGGCTCGCTCAAGCAGGCCAAGCAGGCCCGCGGCGTCATCCTCGACCAGATGGCCAAGGTCATCCCGACGCACCGCCCCGAGATCAGCAAGTGGGCCCCGCGCCTGCTGACCGTCAAGATCGACCCCGAGAAGATCGGCAAACTGATCGGCCCGGGCGGGAAGAACATCAAGCGGATCCAGGAAGAGACCGGCTGCAACATCGACATCGAGGACGACGGCACGGTGTACATCTCGTCGACCGATTCCGAGGCCGCCGAGCGCTGCCGCGGGATCGTCGAGGCGATGGGCGCCAACGTGCAGGTCGGCCGGATCTACACGGGCCGGGTCGTCTCCATCAAGGACTTTGGCGCGTTCGTCGAGATCGCCCCGGAGACCGACGGGCTCTGCCACGTGTCCGAGCTGTCGAACCGGTACATCAACCGGGTGACCGATGTCGTCAACATGGGCGACGAGATCAAGGTCAAGGTGATCCTGATCGA
>DASPKW010000427.1:0-14152 GCA_035627895.1 Tepidisphaeraceae bacterium
CGCACCACCACCCGCGCCGCCCCCTCCCCCGCGGCACTGGCAATCGCGACAATCGTCTCACCCGCGTCCATCTCGCACATTCTCGTTTAGCCGCGACCCGAAGGGCAAGCGACAGCGCCGCCCGAGCTGTTCAATCTGAGGGAGCCCAGCGACTTGTCGCGGGACGGAGGCGAGAGGGCGCTCGGTTCTGGTTCGGGAGTTCACGCGTAGGGCACGCTTCAGCGTGCGGAGCGAACGACAAGGTGCGGTCGTCCGCGACGCTCGGAGTTCACGCTTCAGTGTGTAAGGGCGAGCGGATGCGCGCGCCTACACCCCCGCGCCGCTCCACGCCGAAGGTTCATGAGATAGGATCGTCGAGCGCAACACCTACGGCCGCCCCCGCCGCACGCCGGGTGCGCCGGTCGGCCGTTCGAACATTCCTCCCCGGCGTGCGGCGGCGTCGTTCCGGTGGACGACGCACGGGCCGAGCGCGACGCGCCGTGGCGTGGGCGACCCGCCCGCGAGTCACCTCGGCCGCACGGACGCCGACCAGGCCCGCCGCACCGTTCATCCGCCGTCGCTCCGCTCGCGCGCCGCAGACCCCCGCCCGCACTCCGGGCACCGCCCGGGCGTGGCGCGGAGGTCGTACCGGCACGCCGGGCAGCAGCCGGCGGGAACTCGGCGGCGGCGGCGGCGCCAGAAGAGGAACTCGCGACCCATCGGGAGCGCGGCGAGCGCCGCCGTCGGATACGCGAGCGAGATCCCGACGTACGCCGAGACGCCCGGCTTGCCGCCGTACCGGGTCCCGGGGAACCTTGAGAGCCACCGGTCCGGGATCGCCGGCAGATTGTCGGCGACGTCAGTGAGGTGCCACCCGAGTGCGTAGTCGTTACGGAAGTAATTGCATTCGGATCGGACCAGGTACCCGCGGAAGGCGGCGTAGCTGTGAACGACGCCCGGCCGCGCGACGTGATCGAGCGACGTGATGTACCAGTAGCTCCGCACCCACACCGCCCCCACCGCCAGACAGAGCAGCAGCGACCCCGCCGTCGCGGCGTTGAGGAGCCACCGCCCGACCCTCCTGACCCGTCGCGCCCACCGCCGTGCCATGCGGCCGAGTGTACCCGAGGGCCCGGCAGGCCGGTTATCGGGCCTCGCGCTGCCGCGAGCGGGCGTCGCAATGCTCTGACGGTGCGTCGCAATACGCCGACGATGCGTCGGCATACGCCGACGGTGCGAAACGATACGCCGACGGTTCGTCGGCATACGCCGAGAGTGCGTCGGCATACGCCGACGGTGCGTCGCTCTACTGCGGCAACCCGCGCCGGCAGATGGCGGGTCCGATAGCACGGGCCCCGGCCCCTTCTCAGACCGGGTGACGCGCCACGTACACCTGCCGCGCGAACTCGTGCCCCCGCCCCCGGTCCGTCACGACCCGGATCCTCACGCGCACGTCCGACCCCACCCGCATGTGCAGCCCCACGAGCCGCTCGATCGCCCCCGGCACCGATTCGAACGTCACCCGCCCCTCGCGCACCCACGACCGGTCTACGCGCGCCTTCGCCACCTGCTCGTCGAACCGCCGCGCCGCCAGCTCGCGCGCGAACGCGGCCGCCGCCGAATCGCCGTCGCGCGGCGTCCCGTCCAGCAGGTCCAGCTCCAGCCGATCGAGCTCGCCGACGAGGAACCCGAACAGCCAATAGCCCTGGTAGTCCGAGTACCGGCTCACCAGCGTCGCCAGGACGTTGTGCGCGACGGCCGCGATGACCCGCCGATTCGCCACCGACCGTCCTTACCTTAGCCCCGGAGGGGCGTAAGACTAAAGCCCACGGCGCGAGCCGTGGGACACGCGATCGCGCGGCTTACCGCGCTCGAGTGCGGACAAGCCTTGGAGGGGCGTAGGACCGCGGGCCTCGCGCGACTGCGACCCGTCTTACGCCCCTCCGGGGCTATCCGATGTCATTGCGTCTGCCACGACCCCCGGCTCGCGCCGTGGGCTCTAATCTTACGCCGCTCCGCGGCTCCCCCCTTCGTCGCTCCGTCGCTCCGTCGCTTCCCCCCCTACTTCCCTTTCCGCTTTTGCTGCTGTTGCTGCTTCTGCAGTTCCTCCGCCTTCTCCTGCAGCCGCTGCAACCACCCCTTCTTCTTCCCCGGCTCCGCCGCGCCCCCGCCCTTGCCGCCCTTCGGCCCGCCCACGCGCCGCACGCCGCCGCCCATCTCGTCCGGCGGTCCGTCCACGATTACCGGCCCGCGCGCCGCCTCGGCCGCCTCGCGCTCCTTGATGTGCTTGCGGATCACCTTGCTCTCGACAATGCCGAACGCCGTGCTCGTCAGGATGTACAAGTTCAACCCGCTCGGGCCCGTGTACAGGAACAGCGGGAAGAGCAACGTGCTCATCCAGATCATCATCTTCTGCTGCGACTCCTGCTCCTTGCTCATCGTCGGCGGCTTGGGCTGCAGCTTGCTCTGCAGGTAGAACACCACGCCCAGCAGCAGCGGCAAGATGTTCAGCGCGTTGAGCTGGAAGAAGAACAAGTTCACCGGCTGGTCGAACCGGATCAGCTTGTCCGGCTGCGCCAGGTCCTTGATCCACGTCAGCCCGTACAAGAACGGCTCGGCCCGCAGCTCGAACGTGCTCTGCAGCGCGTTCCACAGCGCGATCCAGATCGGCATCTGCAGGAACATCGGCAAACACCCGAGGATCGGGCCCATCCCCTGCTCCTTGTAGAACTGCATCTGCGCCTTGGCCAGCGCCTCCTTGTCGTCGGCGAACCGCTTCTTGAGCTTCTCGAGCTCCGGGCCCATCTTCTGCATCTTCATCATGTGGACCTGGCTCTTCTTGGTGATCGGGTGCAACAGCGCCCGCACCAGGACGACCAGCAGGATGATCGCCACCCCCCAGTCCTTGGTCGCCCACTCGAAGATCCCCAGCAGCCACACCAGCCCGTTGATCAGCCACGACCACGTGCACACCGCGCACAGCCCGCCCGAGATGACCAGCGTCTGGTCGTAGAACCGCGGGGCCGCCGCGTAGAAGTCATTCTTGAGCACCTTCCGGCCCTTGGGGCCGAAGTACGCCTCGAACGCGAACTCCCGCGCCTGCCCGCCCGCGACCGGCAGGTCCTTCGTCATGACGTTGGTCATGACCCAGAAGTGGTCCGGGATCGCCGTCGGGTTGATCAGGTCCCCGCCGAAGTGCTGCACCCAGTCGGCGTCGCGCGGCGCGTTGTCGGCCGGGATCGGCCGGACGATCGAGTTGAAGTACGAGCTCTGCTGCCCGATCCACAGCGCCGGGCGGCGCTTCTCCGCCGTCGTGTTCTTCTCGTCCTCCTGCGTCCACGCCTTGGACGTGAACCCGTTGGGCCCGAAGTCGCTTGAGATCAGCCACTGGTGCAGCTTGGCCGTCCCGCCCTCGACGTGGAACGCGCCGATCACCGCCTGGTCCGGCCGCTGCTCGAGCTCGCGCGGCGGCGTCCCCACCCCGTTCACCACCGCCCACACGTTGACCGCCTTGTCCGCCTGCAGATTCTCCACCCGCTGCGTCACGTTCAGGATGTAGCCCTGGCTCGCGTCGGCCCGCGCCGTCAACGCGAACGTCTTGTAGACCGTCGCGACCTTCGCCGCCTTGTCCCCCGCGCCGTCGAACACGTCCACCGCGTACACGACCGACTTGTCGTCCGCCCGCTCCTCACGCCAGTCGACGGCCCCGAGGTCGACCCGCTGCCCCGCGATCGAGACCGTCCGGCTCATCAGCGTCCGCGTCTCGGCAACCGGGTTGCCCGTGCCCGCGCCGAACGGCTCTTCGAACGTGAACCGCGCCTTGCGGTCGTCCGCCGACTTGTCGAACGAGTTGAGCACGACCCGGTCCACCGCCGCCCCGCGCGGCACGACGCGGACGCCCATCGCGTACGTCGGGTCGTTGGCCACTTCCTTCCCGAGCACACGCGCCGCCGGCGGCGCGTGCCCCGCCGCCACGCCCCGCGCCACCCACCCCGCCGCCGTCACCGTCCCAGGCGTGCCCGTCGTGCCCGGCGTGGCCTGACCGCCGCCCGTCGTGCCGGTCGTCGCGGGCGTGCCCCGGCTCGTCGCAGTCGTCGGTGCCGGCGCCACCGGCTGCTGCGGCTGCTCCTGCTTGGGCCCGTGCTCCTTGGCGTACCACTCGGGCCACTGCCACTTCATGAACAAGTTCCACCCCATCAGGACGCCGAACGCGACCAGCATCCCGACGATCAATCGCTTGGTATCACTCTTCATGGATTACAGCAGCTCTCGATTTTCAGTTCCGTACCGACCCGTCCACCCGTCATCCTGAGCGAAGCGAAGGACCTCGCCTCGAACTTCGAGGCCGTCCCGCCAACGTCGGACGGGCCCGGCAGTTCGATGCAAGATCCTTCGGAGTACCTCAGGATGACGGCTCAACGACCGCTCACCGCCCGTCCAGCAACCGGCTCCCCAAAAACGGGTCCAGGTCCGGCGTGTTCTTCACCTTCCGGATCGTCCCGTCCACGTCGTACGGCACCCGCACGAACTCGATCGCCGTGTCCGTCACGACCACGAAGCTCGCCCGCGGGTCCCGGTCCCGCGGCTGCCCGACGCTCCCCACGTTGATGATCGCCTTCTCGTCCGTCAATTCGAACTTGTAGTCAAGCTCGTCGGGGCTATAAAAGTCCGGCCCTTCTAGAAAGACCCCCGGCACGTGCGTGTGCCCCACGAAGCACAGCCGCTCGAACCGCTCGAAGATGCTCACGAACTTCCCCGGATTCGTGTAGATGTCGTCCGGGAAGATGTACTCGTTGATCGGCCGCCGCGGGCTCGCGTGCACCGCCACGAAGTCCGGCGTCTTGATCCGCACCGGCAAATTGCCCAGGAACTTCCACCGCGCCGCCCGCCGGGCTTGGTCCGGGTCGTTCTCGAAGCACTTGCGCGTCCAGAAGCAGGCCGCCTCGGCCCCGCTGTTAAAGTTGTACGGCTCGTACAACACCGCGAAGTCGTGGTTCCCCATGATCGCCGCCCGGCACCGCTGCGCGACCAGGTCCAGGCACTCCATCGGGTTGGGCCCGTACCCCACGATGTCCCCCAGACACACCACGTGCTGCACCGCGCGCCGGTCGATCTCCGCGAAGACCGCCGTCAAGGCTTCGATGTTGCCGTGGATGTCACTGACGATCGCAAACATAGGCGCGCACCGCGCGCCTTGGGTCGCGCGGACGCGGGATCGTAAAGGGGAAGCGAGTGGGGGTCAAATCGCGGCCGAAGGCGCGGAGGTGAAATGACGAATGACGAAATTCGAATGACGAATCAATGACAAAGGTCGAATGACCAATGACCAAACGCCCCGCCCCTCGTCCCTGCCACCGCCACCGCCACCGAGACCGCCCCCTCCCGTTTCGTCATTCGTCCTTGGTCATTCGTCATTGATTCGTCATCCGAATTTCGACATTCGTTATTTCTGCAGCCCCCTCACACCGCCACCGCCCGCCCCACCGCCATCGTCTGCCAGATCTTCTCGAAGAACGCCGCCGGGTTCAGCGGCTTGGGGACGTAGTTGCTCACCCCCGCCTTCACCGCCCGGACGATCAGGTGCGGGTCGTGCTCGCCGCTCAGCATGATCACCGGCGTCCGATCCCCCCGCGCCCGCAGCGCCGTCACGAACGCGATCCCGTCCATCCGCGGCATCCGGCAATCGGTCACGATCAAATCCACGCCGTCGCCGCTGGCCAGCGCCGCCAGCGCCTCCGCCCCGTCCCCCGCCTCGTGCGACACCGTCAGCCCCGCCGACAGGAGTAGCCTGGCCAGCACCTGGCGCATCCGCGAATCGTCATCGACCAACATCACGCGCATACGGAGAGTTCCTACAGCGGGCACAACCGATCCTGATAAACAGATCGGTCGAAACTGTGGGGTGCTCTACAATGCGGATTTTCCCTGAGTCCGATAACCAGCGGGCAGTGGCACTTCAGTGCCCCTGTCACTTCCCAGCGGCCTTCGGCTTCACGTACCGCGTGTCGACCGTCACGCTCCCCACCTTCGCGTCCTTACTGCCCTTCTCGCCCGGCGACTGCACGGTCACGATCGCGTCCGGGTAGTTGATCACCTGCCACGTCGCCATCGTCTTGTCCGCCCGGAGCTTCTCGCCGGTCTTCGCCGCGTTGATCTCCTCGGCCGTGCTCTTGGCCGTCACCGGGGCCCCGTCCAGCGTCAGCGTGCCGGTGAACGTCTTGGCCGGCCAGAACTTGGGCGCGTCCTTGTCCAAGACGACCGTCACCTGCCGGACGACTCCCTTGTCCTTCCGCACGTACGCGATCACGCCGAAGTGGTCCCAAGTCAGGATCAGGTTCGCCAGGTCCGACTCGCGGTCCGGCTTGCCCAGCGCCGCCTCGAGCTCGGCCCGCTCGCACGGCACCGCGATCGTCTTGCCGTTGATCACGAGCTTGTGACCCTCGATCGCCACCTTCAGCTCCGCCGGGTTCGTCGGCACGTCCCCCCGCGCCCCGAGCGTCGCCAGCAAAACGGTCAGCGCGAACGCGGACGTCGGAAAAACGGGGAATCGACGATGACGCATGGCACCTCCCAAGGGCGATAATGACGAACGTCGAAACCTGAAATCCGAATCAAATCCGAAACTCGAAGGACCAATGACCAAAAGGACACCGGCCGGCCGGGCGTTTCGCCATTCGACCTTCGGAGCTTCGTCATTGATTCGAGCTTCGGGTTTCGACCTTCGTCATTCAGTTCTCCGACTATAGCCCGACCGTGTTGAACCCGCTGTCGACGAAGATGTTTTCGCCGGTCACGCCGCTCGACAGGTCCGATAACAGGTAGACCGCCGTCTTCCCGACCTCGTCGGCGTCGATGTTGCGGTGCAGCGGGGCCTTGCGCTCGGTGTGGGCGAACATCTCGTCGATCCCGCCCACGCCCATTGCGCTCAGCGTCTTCACCGGCCCGGCCGAAATCGTATTGACGCGGATCTTCTTGTTGCCCAAGTCGAACGCCAGGTACCGGGCCGACGCCTCGAGCGCCGCCTTGGCGACGCCCATCACGTTGTAGCCCGGAATGACCTTGTTGGCCCCGTAGTACGTCAGGCCGATGATCGACCCGCCGTCGGGCATCAAGGGCGCCGCCGCCCGCGCCAGGGCGATCAGGCTGTACGCGCTGATGTCCAGCGCCTGCTTGAACGCGTCCCGCGGGGTCGACGTGAAGTTCCCCTCGTCCTTCTTCAAAAACGTCGGGTTGGCGAACGCCAGCGAGTGCACGAGGAAGTCGATCGTCCCGAACTTCTCCTTGGCGGCGGCGAAAAACGCCTCGATGTCCTCGTCCCGGCCCACGTCGCACGGGTGCAGCCAGGCGTCCTTCACGCCGTGCTCGTCGGCGGCCTTGCGGGCGCGCTTCTCGTTCTTCTCCCGGTTGTCCATCGGGAGGAAGCCGAACCCGACCGTCGCCCCCTGCTTGGCGGCGTTCCCGCCGATGTGCGCGCCGATGCTCCGGTCGTTGGCGATGTTCAGTACCAGCCCCTTCTTACCGTCCAGCAATGCCATGGGATTCTCCTTGGGAAGTCGAGCGGGCTAAGTTAGTGGCAACTGGGATCAGGGGCAATGGCGGGGGCGTCTCGGATCGCGGATTTCGGATCGCGGATCGAGGGAGGGCCCGGTTCCGATCCGAAAATTCGCAATCCGAGGTTCGAAATCCCCCGAGAGAATCGTTGTCGCAACGCTGGTGGACAGTTGCTACAATCCGCCGGTCACGTCTTAAAGGGGAGCACTTCGCCCTGCCCGGAGAGCCGCCCATGCCCCGCCGACCCCGCGCGTTCACGCTCGTCGAACTGCTGGTGGTCATCGGGATCATTGCGCTGCTGATCAGCATCCTCCTCCCGGCCCTGTCCAAGGCCCGCGAGCAGGCCAGCACGGTCAAGTGCCTGTCCAACATGCGGCAGTTCGTGCAGGCGGGGCAGATGTACTCGATGGACAATAAGGGCTACATGCTCCCGTGTGGCACGCCGGCCGGCGGGTGGTGGTGCAACATCCTGGTCGACGCCGGCCTCCTCCCGGGGCCGAAGAACGCGAACGCGTCCACGCCGGGTTCCGACAGCATCTTTTACTGCCCGTCCGGCGACCTCGAATTATTCCCGCCCAACCTGACCAACGACGACAAGATCCCCTCCAGCCGGGCCGACGGCCGCAACTGCATGGCGACCGCGCACACCTCGCCCAAGACCGGCACGCTCGTCCACGTCTGGTACGGGATGAACGCCAGCCAGGGCACGAGCACGATCAAGGGCCCGCCCGGCCGGCGGATCGAGGACTATGCCACTCACAAATTGATGCCCATGAGCGCCGTCAAGCGGGGTTCGGAGATGGTGATGTTCTACGACGGGCTGGTCTACCACCAACAGGAGGTCAACGGGAACCGGGTCTCCGCCCGTCACAAGAGCAAGACGATGACCAACCTCGCGTTCTTCGACGGACACGCCGAGACGTACCCTACCGCCGACCTGCCCGGCGGGATGAAACTGGCGGATAAGGCCGCGACCGTCGCCGCGTTCTCGATCGCGAATTTGCGGGCCAACTATCCCCGCGGCCCGCTTTGGCTGCTCGACCAGCAGTACTAACGTCGACGTCCGGCACCGCGCCCCAACCCGGAGTGGACCGATGCCCCGCAGCCGTGATCCCCGCGCCTTTACGCTCGTCGAACTGCTCGTCGTGATCGGCATCATCGCGCTGCTGATCTCGATCCTCCTCCCGGCCCTGTCCAAAGCCCGGGAGTCGGCCAACACGACCAAGTGCCTGTCGAACTTGCGGCAGATCGCCCAGGCCGCCGAGCTCTACGCCGGCGACAACAAGGGCGTCGTCATCCCCTACCAGAACGAGCTCCAGGACCACTGGTCCTGGATCATGCTCAACGCCCAGTACATCACCGGCGCGAAGACTGCGACCAACGGCGGCTACTCGAGCGCCCCGGAGACCGGGAGCATCTTCTTCTGCCCGTCCGGGAACAGCGACGTCGTCTCGATCGACCTCAACAGCAACAAGACCGTCCCGTCGAACCGGGCCAACGACGACCGCGCCCACATGGCCTACCCCCACAAGTCGTCCACGTCGAACGAGTGGACCCACGTCTGGTACGGCATGAACGCCGACGAGGGCACCGGCATGCAGAAGGGGACGCCCGCCCGGCGCCTCAATCCCGGGTCGACCACCGACCGCCGCTCGAAGATGTCCTGGGTCCGCCGCCCGAGCGACATGGTCTTCTTCTTCGACGGCATGATCTACCATTACACCAACATGAACGGGAACCGGATCGCCGCCCGGCACGGGGGACGAAAGCTGACCAACATCGTCTTCTTCGACGCCCACGTCGAGTCGATCCCGACCGCCGACCTCCCCGGCGGCCTGGGCACCAAAGACCAGCCCGACACCCAGGCGGTGTTCAACGTCGCCAACCTCAAGGCCAAGTACCCCCGGCCGCTGTTCCTCCTCGAACAGCAGTACTGACCGACGCGCGGCCGATCCGCTCGCGGGAGGCGCCGCAGTCCCGGTCCACCGACCAACGCCGTCGGCGACCACCGGCGCCCGCACACGCTGGCTACCCGATCTCCTCCGTCCCCCCGAACCGCCCCCGCGCGAACGCCGCCGGCGCCGCCGCGAGCCGCCGCAGTTCGACCACCACTTTCGTCTCCTGCTCGTCCTCGTCAACCCCCTGCTTCCACCGCCGCATTCGCGCGTCGCGGTGCATCCACCACAGCCACCCGCCGATCGCGACGATCGCCCCGACCGCCACCCCGAGGCGCGGCCACTTCCACGCCCACGGGCGCGACCGCACCGCCACCGCGATCGCGCCCACGACCGCCGCGAACACGAAGAACCCGCCCATCCCCGTGTACCCGTTGACCCGCTGGGCGTACGCGCGGTCGGCGTCGGCGACGGGCACGAACTCGCGCCCGGACGGCTGGTACAGGACGTTGAAGACGTCGACCGCGTAAACGCCCGGCGGGACGGCCGCCTCCGACTTCATGTACGCCCCGAGTTTCGCCCGCTCCGCCGGCCGGCCGACGTACTCCGCCCCGGTGAACACGAGCGTCCCCGAGGTCACGCGCAACACCCCCCCGGTCAGCCACGTCCGGCGGGTGTGCCGGCGCTCGTCCGAAAACCCCTCGTCGACCAGCACCGTGATTTCCTCGGTGCCGTCCGCTCCCGTCTCCCACGTGAGCGCCCGCCCGTCGCGCTCGAGCGCGTCGAGGTGCGCGTAATCGTCATCGTGCGGGACGGCGCCGACCCCGGCCGGGTCGAACAACGTGTGCATCGCGACGTCGGTGCCCGAATGAAGCTCGTAGCGCATGACCGGCGAGGATTTGCCCGAGCGATCGTCCGCCGTCAAGGCGCCGGCCCGCTTGCCGGGCGCGTCGAACGGCGATCGAAGCACCCTCCCCCCACCGCCCCATCCCCTCAGCTCCCCATCTCTGCCGGGGTGCTACTCCACCGCCGCCGTCTCCGTCACCGCCGCCGGCTTGGCGACCACGCGCACCGGCGTCGGGTTGCCCCGGCGGACCTCGGCCTCGGTCGCCTTCTGGCCCGGCTGCTCCATGTACATCGGCCCCCACGTGTTCGGCCGCAGCTGCGTGAAGACTTCCTTCGGGGCGCTCCAGAAATAGTCCAGCGCGTGCTGGAAGTTCCGCACGTGGATGTTGAACGCCATCGCCGGCTGCTTCCGCGGCTCCCACCCGGTCATCGCCTTCGCCGGGATGAACATCTCGATCACGTACCGGTTCGGGAAGATCCGCGTGACCTGCCGCACGTCCCGGTGCGGGATCAGGCTCTCCTTGAGCCCGTCGCCGTCCCGCTTGTACCGGCCGACCGTCCCGGCGATGCCGTCCTCGGCGGGGAAGTTGTTCGGCACGAAGAAGAACTGGTGCGAGTGCTTGTCGTACGCCGTCTGGTCCGACGCGACCGGCTTGGTCGACACCCAGAACTCGACCGTGTCCCGCGTCCACCACCACCCCTGGGCGGGGGCGCCCTGGATGTCGTCGTCGAACACCTCGGCCGCGACGTACAGGCCGTCGTCGCGCCACCCGAGGTACACGTTGGGCAGCGGGATCTTCGACCGCTCGAGGCCGATCGTCTGCGCGTGCCGGATGCCTTCGACCTTCGCGGCCGCCGGCCAGTCGGACAGCTCGCCGTTCACCCGCAACGGCTTGTCGAGGTACGGGACGCGGGCGACCGGCTTGTCGGCGAACGACTCGCGCCACACGTCCACGTGCTCGTCCTTGTGCGACTTGCCGTGCAGACCGTTGAGCTTCGGGCCGGTGCGCTTCACCGCGTCGACGAGCGGGTCGTACGGCTTGTCGTCGATATCGACCACCCCGAAGTTCGCGTCCTCCCCGTCGCCCGAGCGGCCGGACGGGGGCTCGTCGGCCCACTGGAACCAGTCCGCCCCGACGATGTACGGCACCCGCGCCATGCGCGTCGTCATCAGCTCGTACCCGTCGGCCCGGGCCTTCTGGTCCAGCACCTGGGCGGCGAAGCCGACCGTGTTGCGGTTGCCGCTGCGCCCGTCGAGCGCGTGGAACGAGTACTCACTCACGAGGACCGGCTGCCCGGACAACTCGTGGAGCATGCGGAACTGCTCGGCGTCGAGCCGGCCGTCGCCGCTGTAGTAGTTGATCGACTGCACGTCCGTGTGCGGGGCCGACGCCTTGACGACCTCGCGGAGCGCGTACGCCTTGTACCGCACGCCCAGGATCAGGTGGTTCGGGTCGTACTTGCGGATCAGGTCCGTCGTCAGCTTGAAGTAGTCGGCGGCGTAGTGCCCGATCCACGCGCTGAACAGGCGGGCGTAGGCGGGCAGCGGCTGCCGCGGGAGCGTGTTCCACTTCTCGAGCTCGGCCCAGTCGCCGACCTTCGTCTGCCAGTCGCGGTTGAACGCGTCCAGGTCCTTCCAGACCGACCGGATCACGCGGATCACTTCCGCGCGGTTCGGGTCGGCGGGGGCGAGGTAGTCGAAGAACACGCCCGGGCCGGCGGACAAATCGCCCCAGTCGAGCTCGTTGTCGATGAAGTACCCGACCAGCGCCGTGTTGTCCCTCAGCGGCTCGACCTGCGACTTGATCGCCTGCTCGGCGATCTGGGCGAACTCGGGCGAGTAGAACCGCCGCGCCGCCCCGTGCATCCACGAGTAGACGTTGAGGTCGCGCGACATCGGCACGGCCGACTTGTGGAACACCGGGTGGCTCCACGCGCCCAGCCCCTTGAACCCGGTCTCGCGAACGCGGACGAGCGTCTTCTCTGCCCAGGCGTCGAGGTTGCCGTTCTGGGCCAGGCCGCCGTCGTAGTCGCCGGAGATGAACGCCGGGCCGTCCTTGTCGCGCCCGACCTGGTACGGCTGAACGGTGGTGACGGTGTTGAGGAACTCGGTCTGGTCGGCGGGGGACACGAACCACCACACGCCGGCGTGCGTCTGGGCGACGCGCCAGAACCCGGCGGCGCCGCGCACCTGCTTGTAGGGGAACCGGGTGGCCGTGGCGGACGGGACCGACTTGGACGGTGTGGGGCGGTCGAGCGTGAACGCGACCGAACTCCCGCCTGCCGCCGGAGCGGCGGGCCCGTCGGCGGCGTGCGCCGGGGAGATCCACGTCCCCAGGGTGGGGATCAGGATCAGGAGCAAGCTGTTGGCCGCTTGACGCATGCGACTCCTTCGTCTGGCGGTCGTCGGCCCGCTTGGAAAGGCCGACGTCCGCGGCGGTGAGCCCGTGCCCGGCCACCTCCCGACGTCCGACAGACCCAACGTCTGCCCGTACGACTCCGGCGGGGGATCCCGGGGGTGGGTTGTCGGGCCGACGAGTCGCGCTGGCGGATCGATCGCCAGCGATTGGCCAGTGCGGGACGCTCCCGCATCGTCTGACCGGCCCGGGAGCAACGCGCTCCGACCCACCCGAGAAGTGTTCGAGGCACAGGCCGCTTGCGGCGCGTGCCCCGAAGAGGGTGGTGGAACGTTACGATTTCCGGGTGTAACAGGTCGGCATAACCGTTCGCTGAGAGCGGCTACCCTAGGAGTATCGGAATTGTCCGCGAGCGGACTGAGGAAAAAGGCCGGCAAACACCAGAAATTCGACAAAGGTGGTACAGACAGCACTTTGCGAATGGCGAATGCGGCACTGAACGGGGGGCATTCAGGGCGGGTTGACGGGGTCGAACTGTAAGGTCGAGCCCACACAAGTTAGTACGGGCCCAAGCGTAGGTAGTTCTTCTAACGTTCGGGAGATTTTAGAAAGGGCAACTCCTAGGGCTTGGGGCTCTGGAGAAGCCGCCGACCTTAGTCGTCTGCCCTCAGCTGTGCGTATCGAGGCTGGAAATTCTCGTGTCAGATCCGCGCCGCGCGACTGTTGATCTTGACGGGATGGTGCTGGCCAGTAGAGTACTCCGCCCCGCTCTCACCGGAGACGGTGCGCCCCGGTGATCGTCCAAACTTCGGACGCGGGGCAGACGTAGTTCCAATTCGGAGTGCCGGCGCGATCGCGCGGGACACTCGCGCCACAACCCACGTGACTGAGACACGCCGGGGACAGGAACAGGGAGCCGCGATGAAGACCGGACCGAATCACTAGCCTCATGCCGACCGACGCCCTGCAGGGTCCGCATGAGTGGTCAGACCGCGGCAGTCGACGCGCCGGGGTGACCGTGCGGCCGGGCCGATGAGCCCCGGACCGCGGGCGCGGCCAAAAGCGGGTGGGATCAGTCGCAGGGGCCGTGTGGCCGGTTGTCCCGGGGGGATCGGCGGGACCGGGCCGGGCGGCAGTTCAAGGGGACCGTCAAGCCGAGTCGGGCGTCGCGGGATCGCGGGGGTGGGATCGCGTGGCGACGGGCTCGGAATACAAGACCGTTTCGGTTTGAGCAATGGGCCGGGGTCGGGGTGTCCGATCCTTCCCCCTCAACGTTTTCCCCTTCGCGGGGCGCGGGCACACGAGGTGACCACGCCCCGCACACACACCCAGAGCAGCAGCACCGGCGCACGAACGAGGAAGCTATGTCACGCGACTTGACCAAGATTCGGAACATCGGGATCGCCGCCCACATCGACGCGGGCAAGACGACGACGTCGGAGCGGTTCCTGTACTACACGGGCCGCATCCACAAGGTCGGCGAGGTGCACGAGGGCACCGCCGTCATGGACTTCGACCCCGAAG
>DASPKW010000428.1:0-3067 GCA_035627895.1 Tepidisphaeraceae bacterium
GACGTTGACGGTCCCGGCCGGCACGGCCTTCGGGGCCTCGCCGGCGGCGCCCTTCACGGGCACCCACTTGCCGTCGATCATCACCTTCCGCCCACCGGCCTCATCCTTATCGTCGAGCAGCGCCAACAGCACCGGCCCACGCGACGTCGCCCGGCCCTGCGGCCCGCGGAGCGGGTCCACCGGCGGCGTCTTCGGGGCGTCCGGCGTCGTCGCCCCACCGGGCGGGGGCGTCGTCGTCCCGCCGGGACCCACCGGCGGCCTGTTCCCCGGGCGATCCGGGTTCCCTCCCAGTTTGCGAATCACGTAGACGTGATCGATCCCTTGGATCTGCACGTCGCCCGCGAGCGTCAGCGCGTCCAGCAGTTTGAACTCGCTCTGAACGATCTGGTACTGCCCGGGCCGACCCACCGCACCGAGGATGCTGAAGGTGCGCTGGCGAGCCTCGATCACCGTCACCGCCACTTGGGCGGCTTGGATGATGTTCTTATCTTTATAGGTCTGCGCGATGACCCGCTCGAGCTCGGCCTCGGTCAGGCCAGACGCCTTGACGGTGCCGATCAGCGGGAGGCTGACGTTGCCGCTCTCGCTCACGCGGGCGGTCTTGACCGTCTCGACCCCCTGCCCGGCGACCTCGTTGATCGCGATCGAAATCAGGTCGTTGCGCCCGATCACGTAGTCGGTCGCGTCGACCTTCAGGTCGGCCTGGCGGACCTCGCGGGCGCTGGTGTACTCGCGCTCGACCTCGTCCACCCCGTTGGCGAGCGACGACAGGACCGGCACGGTCAGCGTGTGCTTGGTCGTCCGCATCATCTCGCCCGGGTCGCCCAGGCCTTTGGTTTCACAGCCGGTCACACCGGCCAAGCCCAACATGAGGGCTGCCGCGGGCGCCGCCGCCCGGCGCAGACGAGAAGTCAGAATTCCGAGTCGCACAACGCGCTCCTTTCAAGGTCCACGATGGGATGTAAGTTGAGAACGGCGGCGAGCTTGGCCGGCGTGCCTCGTCACAAATGCTCCTCCGAGCCCGCCCGCGGGGCGTTTCCCTGCGCGAGCGGTGTCCGCCCGGGCTCCGCTGTGGGCGGTCCCGTGGCGTGACGCATGTTCTCCCCGGCCGCGGCTAACTTTAAGCCACAGCAGGGAGAATGCAAACCGCCGAGCCGTTTCAGACACCTCGCGGCCGAGCGGATACGACGCGTTAAACGCGCCGACCCGTCGCGGTTCCGTTACTCCCATCGAGCGGATCAGACCGCATCCTTAGAAGAATTTACCCAAATTGACATTCACGAGGGTTATCGGACGTTCCGCGATGCGACCTCGCGCACGCGGGCACAGTGACCCCTCACGGTCGGGCCGCTTTAGCGGGCCTTTGGCCCCGAGCGCCCCGGCCCACCCCCGGGCCTTCTGAACCCTCGTCCACCCGTCCCGCCGCGCTTGCTTTCGCCGATTCCGGCATTCGCTATAATCCCCGCTTCACTTTTTGGCCGATTATCGGGCGTAAGGTCATTTGAAGCGTCGCCAGCGAACCATCTCCAAGGAAGCCTCCTTCGTCGGTCCCGGACTTTTCTCCGGCGAACCGGCGACCGTGACGATCGTGCCCGCCGGGCCCGACCAGGGCATCACGTTCGTCCGCGAGCAGGGCGACAAGGTCGCCCACATCGCCGCGCTGGTCGACAACGTTCAAAAGCAGCCCCGGCGGACGTGCCTCAAGAACGGCACGCTGTCCGTGCAGACCATCGAACACTTTATGGCCGCCCTGGTCGGCATGGGGGTCGACAACGCGGTCGTCAAAGTTTCCGGCGGCGTGGTCGGCGAAGTCCCGGGCGGCGACGGCTCCAGCGAGCCGTTCGTCCGCGTCATCCAGGAAGCCGGCCTCGTCGACCTCGACAAAGAACAGCGCCCGCTGATCATCAAGCGGCCGATCCAAGTCAATTCCGGCGATGCCACGATCGCCGCCCTGCCCGGCCCGGAAGACCGGCTCGAGGTCATCTACGACTTCGAGGCCCCCGCCCCGGTCGGGCGGCAGGTCTTCAAGTTCCAGTTGATGGACGGCGGCACCGGCCCGGACGACTTCATCAGCCAGCTCGCGCCGGCCCGAACATTCGTCTTCAAGCACGAGGCCGACGAGTTGCGGGCGCGCGGGCTCGGCTCGCATTTGTCGCCGAAGGACCTGCTGGTCATCGCCGAGAACGGCCCGATCGACAACGCCTTCCGGTTCGCCGACGAGTGCGCTCGGCACAAGGTGCTAGACCTGATCGGCGACCTCTTCCTGGTCGGCCGCCCGATTCGCGGGCGCATCTTCGCCCACAAGTCCGGTCACAGCCTGAACCACCTGCTCGCCAAGCGTCTCCTCGAACAGGAGACCGCCAGCGACCGGGCGGCACTGGTCACGCGCGAAGCGGTGATGGACATCCGGCGGATCCAGCGGATCCTGCCGCACCGCTACCCGATGCTCCTGGTCGACCGCGTCCTGAAGCTCGAGGGCGACCAGCGCGCGGTCGGCGTCAAGAACATCACGATCAACGACATCGTCTTTCTCGGGCATTTCCCGAATCAGCCGATCTTTCCCGGCGTGCTGATCGTCGAGGCGCTCGCCCAGCTCGGCGGGATCCTCGTCTCGCAGAAGCTCGAGCACACGGGCAAGCTGGCCGTGCTGCTGTCAATGGACAAGGTCAAGATCCGCCACCCGGTCGTCCCGGGCGACCAGCTGATCCTCGAGGCCGTGACCGTCCGCGTGAAGAGCCGGACCGGCCACGTCCGGTGCAAAGCCTTCGTCGGCGAGAAGCTCGCGGCGGAGGCGGACATCAAGTTCATGTTGGTCGATTCCGAACCGTTGTGATTGAAGTAGTCAGTAGTCAGTAGACAGGAGAAGGCAGCAGGCGGCCGCGGGGGGGTGGGTTGTGACCACGGGCCGCGTCCTGAACCAAGAAGGAATAGTGATCACCACACCCACGTACCGGACGAACCTCCCGATCCCCTCACGCATGCCGCAAATCTCCAACCTAGCCTCCGTGGACCCCCGGGCCGACATCGCCGACGATGTCGAGGTCGGGCCGTTCTGCGTGGTCGGGCC
>DASPKW010000429.1:0-13542 GCA_035627895.1 Tepidisphaeraceae bacterium
AAGCGGCGCGCGGAGGCTCCCCCCCTTCCGAAGACCGGCGTCGGATATGATTGCGCAGCAACGGAGGTCGCACGCGATGCGGTGTTGGGTCGTGCTGTCAATGATGTTCGCGGTATCGGCCGGCGCTACGCCCGCCCTCCGCACGGTCGAGACCAAGTACTACACGATCCACACCGACCTCCCCGACATCGAGGCCCGCGAGGCCGGCGTGCGCGTGACGGCGATGGTCAACGAGTACGCCCGGCGGACCGGCGGTTTCGCGGGCACGATCGGCGACAAGCGCTTGCCGCTCTACCTTTATTCGAAGCTCGAGGACTACGTCGCGGCCGGCGGCCTGCCGAACTCGGCCGGGCGGTACGACGGTGAGAAGCTGATGGCCGTCGCCCTGCGCCGCCCGGACGACCGGACGATCTCGCTGGCGACCTGGCACGTCGTCCAGCACGAGGGGTTCCACCAGTTCGCCGACGCGGTGATCGGCGGCGGGGGCAAGGGCGGGGAGATCCCGATGTGGGCCAACGAGGGGCTGGGCGAGTACTTCGGCGAGGCGCTGTTCACCGGCGACGGGTTCGAGGTCGGGCTCGTCCCGGTCGCGAGACTGGCGCGCGTGCGGAAGTTGGCGGGCACGCCCGCGGGGGCGGCCGGCGCGTTCCGCCCGCTCGCCGAGTTCGTCGCGATCGACCGGGCGGCGTGGAACAAGCAGATCGCGATGCCCAACTACGACCAGGCGTGGGCGATCGTGCACTTCCTGATCCACGCGGACGGCGGGCGGTTCCAGAAGGTGTTCACGACCTTCCTGACCGACGTCGGCAAGGGCGGCGACGTCGCCACGGTCTACGCGCGCACGCTGGGCGCGATCCCGGGGCTCGAGGAGAAGTGCCGGGCGTGGTGGGCGGGCCAGGGTGAGGTGACGACGAACGAGGGATACGCCCGAGCGACCGTCGCGATTTTGGCCAGCTTCGCCGGGCGGGCCCACGCGAGCGGGCAGCGGTTCGCCTCGTTCGACGAGCTCGTCCGCGCGACCGACGTCAAGACGCCCGCCGACCAGTGGCTCCCGCAGACCTTGTTCCAGGCGGGCGTGAACCAGTCGGCGAAGATGCGGTCGCGCGGCGACGCGTTCGTGCTCGGGCGGGCGCAGGACGGGACGCCGGTGATTCAGTTGACGCTCAAGGGCGGCAAGGCGATCGTCGGCCGGCCGACTGTAAAGGACGGACGGGTGGAGGGCGTCGAGGTGCGGGTGGTGACGAAGTAAAAAGGGAGCCCAGCGACTTGTCGCGGGACGGACGTCGATGGGCCTCGGGACAGCCTCGACTGCATCTTGCGATTCAGTTCGATTTCGACACCCGCCCGCACTCCGGGCAGCGGTCGGGCGTCGCGCGCAGATCATATCCGCACCCGGGGCACGCGTGCTCGGCCGCGGCCTTCCGCCGCCGCCGCCGGATCACCCACCACGTCGGCAACACCGCGAACACCGCGGCCGGGAACCACAGCGGCGTCGAGACGTAGACGCCGCGGATCGTCCGCCCGTCCATCCCGCGCGCCGAATACGTCGCCAGCCAGAACGGCCCCCACCGCCTTTCGGTATCGAAGTTCGAGGACGTCAGGGTGCGCCAGTCCGTCGGCGACGGGATCACCGAGTGGTCGAATTTGTATGACGGGCGGCCGGGCCGATCCCCGAAGAAGTTGACCAAGCCGTAGTCGATCAGAACCTTCCCCTGGACTCGACCGGGCATTGTCGAGCCGGTGACGTACGAATCGAGCCCGACGAACTCGGCGTAGTCGGTCGCGTACGGCGTCCGCACCCAGAGCGCGACCGTCGCGATCAGCAGGACGGTTGAGAGGAGCGTGAGGAGGTTGGAGAGGAAGCGCCACATGGGTCGCGACTCGCGCCAGCAGAACTCGCGGGGCCGTGTCGCAAGGGCAGATTCCGTTAAGCGCGCAACCCCGCGAGCTCCGCCTCGCCCGCCTCGCCGGACACGAACTGCTTGACGATCGGGTCGGCCGACGCCTGGATCTCGGCGGGCGTGCCGTCGAACTTAATCGTGCCCTCGTGCAGCATCACGATCCGGTCGGCGATCTTGAACGCGCTCGCCATGTCGTGGGTGACCGTGATGCTCGTCACCTTGAGCTCCTTCTGGAGCTTGAGGATGAGTTGGTTGATCACGTCCGACCGCACCGGGTCCAGGCCGGTCGTCGGCTCGTCGTACAGGATGACCTCGGGCCCCAGCGCGATCGCCCGGGCGAGCGCGACGCGCTTCCGCTGCCCGCCCGAGAGCTGGGCCGGCATCTTCGACTCGATCCCCGGCAGGCCGACCATCGCCAGCTTCTCGGCCACGAGCTGCTTCACCTCGTCCGGCGACTTGTGCGTGTGCTCGATCAGCGGGAACGCGATGTTCTCCCCGACCGTGTTCGAGTCGAACAGCGCGCCCATCTGGAACAGGAACCCGAACCGCTGCCGCACGTCCATCAACTGCGACTCGCGGAGCGTGTCGATCCGGTGGTCGTCGAAGTAGACCTCGCCCGAGTCCGGCCGGAGCAGGCCGACGATGTGCTTCAGGAGCACCGACTTGCCCGTGCCGGACGCGCCGATGATGACGACGGAGTGCCCGGCCTCGATGGAGAGGGAGAGGTCGTCGAGGACGACTAGTCGCCCGAAGGCCTTGGAGACGTTGCGGAGTTCGATCAGCGGCATGGGAGGCGTAACGATTAACGATTAATGCTTAAAGAGCCCGCAAACCGGCACGTTTAAGCATTAAGCATTAATCGTTACCGTCCCCGGCGCCCATCGTATCCCCGCGCGCGCCACTCGTCACCACAACCCTCGCAGCCCGTAGATCGCCGTGTACCAGTCCTTCGCCAGTTTCGCGAAGAAGAAGTTGAGCACGATGATCGCGATGAACGACATGACGAACGATTCGGTGCACGCGCGCCCGACGCCCTGCGCGCCGGCCCCGCACGTGAACCCCTTGTAGCACGAGATCAGGCCGATCGGCCCGCCGAAGAACATCGCCTTGACCAGGCCCTCGAAGATCTGCCAGTTGTCGACCGCGATCGCCGCCGCGTGCCAGTACGGCACGGTAGGGACGTCGAACGATTTGACCGACACCAAATACCCGCCCAGCACCCCCAGCGCGTCCGAGAAGATCGTCAGCACCGGCAGCAGGATGATGCACGCGAGGAACCGCGGCACGACCAGCACGCGGATCGGGTCCGCGCCCATCACGCGCAGCGCATCCAGCTGCTCGGTCACGTTCATCGTGCCCAGCTCGGCCGTCAGCGCGCCGCCCACGCGGCCCGCGAGCATGACCGCGGCCAGCACCGGCCCGATCTGCTTGACGACCGAGACGGAGATGATCCCGCCGATGCGGTGTTCCTGGCCGATCGCCTTGAACTGGAAGTACGACTCGATCGCCAGCACCATGCCGATGAACCCGCCGGTGATCGCGATGACCGGGACCGACCGGAACCCGACCTCATACATCTGCGGGATGATCGCCCGCGCGTTCTTCCATTTGAACGCGGTGCCGAGGTAGCGGAACGTGCGCCCGACGAACACGCAGAAGTCCCCGAACGCCGCGATCGTGTTCTGGGCGTCGCGACCGACCTTCTCGATTAACCGGACGGCGGGCATGGGACGCGTTGTCAGTTGTCGGTGGGCAATTGTCAATCGTCCTTCGCGCTCGTAGGGCGAGGTTCCGTCCGAGCCGTCCTGCGGATCGCGCACTCGGATCGATCCGCCGAGGTCGCAAAGACGCAGAGGCGCAAAGAAGTCAAAGGAGAGGAAGAGAGTTGGACTAGATCTGCGGGGGACGCATAGCCTCGACCGACCGACCGTCCTCCTCTTCTCTGTGTACTTTGCGCCTTTGCGTCCTTTGCGACAATTCTAACGGCGTGCAAGATCCCACGCGGCTCCGGACGACCCCCGTCCCCCGCGATTTTCCGGCAAGATCTGCGCTCCCCCATGTTGCAAATAAGTCGCACCGGGCTAGTTTAGCCCCCGACACGATGGATCGGACCGATTCGCGCGCGTGGACGCGTGCGAACCGGTACCCCCGCCCGTAACCCGCGGCGGGAGAGCGCACGGAGGCTGCTATGAGTCGGTCGCGGATGGCGATGGCGGGGGTTCTGGTCGGGCTGGTGGCCCTGATGTCCGGGGGGTGTTCGGACATGATCACGTTCGCGGGCGACGCGCGCGACGCCGGCCTGAAGGCGTACGCCGAGGCCCGCTACCCGGACGCCGCCGGCGCGTTCCGCGCCGCCCTCAAACAGGACCCGCGCGACTACCAGTCCCACTACTATCTGGGCCTGTCGAACCTTAAGCTCGGGGCGTACCAGCAGGCGATGGTCAACTTCCGCGCCTGCCTCGACACGCGGATGGTCACGCTCGCCGGGCAGGAGGACGACGCCACCGCCGCCAAGGCCCTGGACGGGCTCGCCCAGGCGATCGTCAAGGCCGACGAGCAGGACCTCGAGGTCAACAAGATCGAGCAGGCCGCCCGCAACGCCAAGGGCACCCAAGCCGGCCGCGAGTACATCGTCCTCGCCAAGGTCTACCGCTACCGCGGCCTGCCCGACATGGCCCTGGACTATTACAACCGCGCCTGCCTGTCGGACAATCGGAACTTCGGCTACCTGAAGGAGTACGGCCTCTACGCCGAGCAGCTCCAGCAGCAGGCCAAGGCCGAGCAGTCGCTCCGCCAGGCGTACGCGATCAACGGGCGCGACGCCGAGGTGTCGGAAGCCCTCAAGCGGCTGGGCGTCGTCCCCGGTCCGAGCCTGCTGGCCAAGGACGAGTTGAACAAGCCGCTGATGCCCAAGGGACCGATCCCCGAGGTCGACTGGAGCAAGGTCGGTTTGGGCGGGAAAAAGCCCGCGGCCGGCACGCCCGGCACGCCGGCGCAGCCCGGAACGACGCCGGGTAACGCGGCGATGCCGCGGGACTAACGGGAGGGCGAGGCTCCGTCCTCGCCGTTTCGTTTTCGATCAACACACGTGCCCGCGCGACGACCGTCGCGCGGGCACGTCGCATTTCACATCGCGATCCGATCAGATCCTTTTAGCCGCCGGGCTTGCCCGGCGCGTTTAGCGGCGCTCGATCGCGCGACGGGTCTCCCATCCTCCAATCCCGCCGTCTCCGCACTCCCCCTGCGCCCTCTGGGTCTCTGCGATGACCACGATCCAGCGCGCCACTGGACGCGCCGGGCAAGCCCAGCGGCTAAAAGAAGGTGCGGCATGTCTCTACAGCTTCCGCTCCGGCGCGTCCCGCTCCCACGTCCCCGAATCCCCGTACAGGTGACTCGCCCCCGGCGGCTCGTCGTGCGCGTGCTGCAGAAACTCGTCCTCCGGGTGCGCCGCCCGGTACAGCGGCCCGATCACCGCCGCCGCAACGAACACCGCCCCGATCCCCAGCAACAACCGCCCCGGCCACTTCGCCGGTTCCACCGGGCGCGGGCCGCCCGGGTCCTCCCGTACGACCGGTGCGGGGGGTGGCGGCGCCGGCCTCCGCTCGCGCGGGCGCTCCCCTCCCGGCGCCGCAAGAGCGAGCCCGGGTGCGAGAACGAGAATCGCCCAGCAGAAGAACTTCATAACATCCTCGTCGGACGTCTCAGCCCCGTCGCCAACCAACCGTTCCGAATTCCGTCATTCGACCTTCGTCATTGATTCGTCATTCGAATTTGGTCATTCGTCATTCCCCTCCCCCTCACCCCGGCTGCACCTTCAACCCCGGAATCACCCCCGTCACCGTCGCCGGCTTAAGGTCCTTCACCACGTAGTTCGCGTCGCCCAGCTTCTCCGCCGGATAGCTCGTCGCCACCCCCAGCACCTGGAACCCGACCGCCCGCACGTTCTTGATCACCGACGGCGCGTCTTCGACGATCAAACAGTCCGCCGGCGTCAGTTTCTTCTTGACCTTCTTGCCGAGTTGCTCGGTGCACATCAGGTACCCGCTCGGGTCGGGCTTGCCGACCGTCACGTCCTCGGCCGCCACGATCACCTTGAAGCAGTCCCGCAGCCCGATCCCCTCGAGCATCGCCTCGATCTCCTCCCGCAGCGCCCCCGAGCAGATCGCCAGCGGGTAGTGCCACCACAGCCCGCGCACGAATTCCTCGACGCCGGGCAGGGCCGCGTACTTGCGCGCCCGGATCAGGTCCATCATGACCTCGCTCTTGGTCGTCATGATGCGCAGGAACGTCGCCGGGCTCAGCTCGCGCTCGTGCTTCTCGAACACGTGCTTGAACGCCCCCTTGTCGTCGAACCCGATCAGCTCGTTGTAGTACTCGGCCTCCGTGATCTCGATCCGCTCGCCCTTGAGCACCTCGTGGAACGCCCAGAAGTGCAGCGGCTCGCTGTTCACGATCACGCCGTCGAAATCAAACAACACTGCGCCGGGCCAGGAGGACATAGGATCGGAAAGGGTATGGAGTGAATCGCACCGAGGCAAGGTCGGTGCCCACCGGCATGCTCACTTCAGTGAGGCATGTCCTCAGGAGCGTCCCGCAACGTTTCCCCATTGTCCCCCCAACCCGATCACCCCTATCGTGCGCCCACCAAGGAGCCCCCCATGTCCTTCCGCGACGCCGTCAACGCCAAGGCCATCGAGCTCGGCAAGCTCTCGGTCGAGATGACCACCGCCGCCGGCAGCGGCCACCCGTCCACCGCGCTGTCGCTCGCGCACCTGGTCACGGTGCTCATGTACCACCAGATGCGGTACGATCCGAAGGACCCGTGGGACCCCGCCGCCGACCGCCTCGTGCTGTCCGAGGGCCACGCCGTCCCGATCGTCTACGCCGCCATGGCCGACCTGGGCGTCGCGCTCGGCAAATCCAAGGCCGACGCCCGCCCGATGACCCGCGCGGACGCGCTCGACCTCCGCAAGATCGACTCGCCGATCGACGGCCACCCCAACCCCGGCCTGGGCGTCCCGTTCTTCGACGCCGCCACCGGCAGCCTCGGCCAGGGGCTGTCCGTCGCCGCCGGCCTCGCCGCCGCCGCCAAGATGGACCGCCTCGACCGCGTCATCTACTGCCTGATCGGCGACGGCGAATCGCGCGAGGGCCAGATCTGGGAGGCCATGGACTTCATCGCCGACCACGCGCTGACGAACTGCGTCCCGATCTTCAACTGCAACGAGCTCGCCCAGTCCGACTGGGTCAGCCCGCAGCAGAGCTACCAGTCGATCGCCGCCAAGTGCGAGGCGTACGGCTTCGTCGCCCGCGTGATCGACGGCCACGACCCCGCCGAGATCGGCAAGGCACTCAACGAACTCCACGTCATCCGCAACGGCCATCGCCCGCTGGCCATCATCGCCCGCACCATAAAGGGATGGGGCAGCCCCGCCGAACAGGGCATGGGCCACCACGGCACCGCGGTGAAGAAGGACAAGCTCGACGCGACGTTCAAGGAGCTCGACGAGACGGCCAAGGGCCTCGGCGTCGCCGGGTACAAGGTCGGCGCGGAACGGAAGATTAACCCCCCTGCCGGCAAGCCCGCGGTCGCGCCCGCGGGGCCGATCCGCATGGCTCCCTTCGAGGAAGGTCTGGCGATGGTCGGACTCGACAAGGACCTCAAAGCGAACAAACCCATCGCCCCGCGCAAGGCGTACGGCGCGGCATTGGTCGCCCTCGGCGCGGCCGACAAGCGCGTCATCGCGCTCGACGCCGACGTCAAGAACTCCACCCACGCCGAGTGGTTCGCCAAGAAGTTCCCGGGACAATTCCTCGAGTGCCGGATCGCCGAGCAGAACATGATCAGCGCCGCCGCCGGCGCCGCGGCCGCCGGAAAAATCCCCTTCTGCTCGACGTTCGCCAAGTTCGTCGTCCGCGCCTACGACCAGGTCGAGATGGCCATCAACTCTGGCGCGAACTTCAAGATCACCGGCAGCCACGCCGGCGTCACCCTCGCCGCCGACGGCCCGAGCCAGATGTCACTCCCCGACGTCGCCTTCTTCCGCGCGTTCACCAAGACCACCAACTACGCCGGCGACCCCGCCGTCCGCTACTTCTTCCCCGCCGACGCCGTCAGTTGCTACAAGCTCACCGAGCTGATGGCCAACCTCATCGGCTGCTGTTACCAGCGCACCCTCCGCGCCGAGACCCCCCTGCTGTACAAACCGACCGACACGTTCGAGGTCGGCGGCCACAAGGTCCTCCGCGAGGGAAACGACGTCGTCGTCGTCACCGCGGGCTACATGGCCCACGAGTGCCTCAAAGCCGCCGACGAACTCGCGAGATCCGGGAAAAAGGCAACGGTCATCGACGCCTACTCGCTGCCCCTGAAGTGCAACCCGATCCTCGAGATCGCGCAACGATCCGGAGGAACGATCGTCACCGTCGAAGACAACTACGCGGGCGGACTCGAATCCGAAATCGCGACGGCGATCGCGACCACCGGCGCGCAGGTCCGCTTGAAAGCCCTCTACGTCACCCGCATCCCCAAGTCCGGGCGCGAACCGTCCGAGGTCCTCGAGTACTGCGGGTTGGGAGTGAAGCAGATCGTATCCGCAGTCGGATGACGTCCCGCGTTCAGAAGGGCGCCTCGCGGTCGCTTCGCGTCGTCGCAGACCCGCTCGCGCGTTCGCCGAATCCGCGCAGCAGTCGCTTGCGGCGTCGCGGCAACTCCCCAAGTACTATCGATCACCCCACTCTATCCCCGTACAACACCACAAAGTCCCACGTCTGCGCGGGTAACCCGTGCTTCGCAGGATTCCCCTCGACGTACCCAATGGTCCGACGAATGTCCTCCGGACTCGTCAGGTAAACCGCGAACGGGCGCTCCGCCCAGATCCGGTGCCCGGTCAGTTGCGGCCGATCCGCGCGAATCGCCTCGCGCGTCGCGACGGTCGCCCGTTCCCACATTTGCTCGTACTTATCGCGATGGATTCGGACGCACAGGTGAACGTGCTCGGGCATCACCGCGCACGCCCAGACGGTGTACCGTGCCGAACTGACGCAGGTCCGGATCGTCCGTCCGATCAACTCACGTTGCGGTGCGTCGAACCAGAGTACCGGAAGAATTAGACGTGCTTCCGCGTGCTGGTGGAACTCCCGCAATTCCGACCGCGGAGGTTGAATCCGTTTCCGTCCCGGGTGGGCGCGAGGTCCACAAGTGCCTCTCGACGTACTTCGCTCGAGCCCCTCCCGCGGATGTCGTTGGGAAGCGAATGTCCGTACCCGCTCAGTATGAGGTGGTATGCGATCACCGGCGCACGACGTGGGGGGACGCGCGACATGGAGGACGAGTGTACCGTCGAACGCATTTCTCCGTGCGCCGCGACGCCGCCAAGCGACTCCCGGGCGGGCGAGCGGGAGTGGACATTCGTCGGTCTGCGAGGAGTGTTCGGAAGTCGACCGGTGCGATACGCTTCATCCGACATGCCGCCTCCCACCGTCTCCGTCCAATCCCTCCTCAAGTCCTACGGCCCCCTCACCGCCGTCGACGACGTCTCCTTCGACGCCCTCCCCGGAGAGATCTTCGGCATCCTCGGTCCCAACGGCGCCGGCAAGACAACCACCATCGAGTGCACCGTCGGACTTCGAACGCCCGACTCCGGCGCCATCTCCCTCGCCGGGCTCGACGCGCGCCGATCCCCCCGCCAAATCAAACAGCGCATCGGCGTCACCCTCCAAGCCACCACCCTCCCCGACAAGATCACCCCGCGCGAAGCCCTGCGCCTCTTCGCCAGCTTCTATGACAACCCCGAGAGACCCGACGATCTCATCGCCCGCTTCTCCCTGACCGAAAAGGCCGACGCCAAGTTCGAGACCCTCTCCGGCGGACAGAAGCAGCGCGTCGCCATCGCCCTCGCCGTCATCAACCGCCCCGCCGTCCTCTTCCTCGACGAGCCGACCGCCGGCCTCGACCCCCAGGCCCGCCGCGAGCTCCACGACGTCATCCGAGCCGCCCGCGCCGCCGGCCAGACCGTCGTCCTCACCACCCACTACATCGAGGAGGCCCAGGCCCTGTGCGACCGCCTCGCCGTCATCGACCGCGGCCGCGTCATCGCCCGCGGCACCCCCGCCCAGCTCGTCGCCGGCGCCAAGGCCCTCCCGCGCGTCGCCTTCACGAGTACTCGCCCCGTCCCCGAAGTCCGCCTCCGCCAACTCGCCGGCGTCACCTCAGTCCAACCCTCAACCACATCCGCCACCCTCACCACATCCGCCCCTCCCCAAACCATCATCGACCTCGTCAAAGTCCTCGACGCCGACCCGGGCAACGAGCTAATCGACCTCCAGATCCACAAGCCCTCTCTCGAAGACGTCTTCATCGAACTGACCGGCCGCACGTTGCGAGACTGACGAATCCGCGGACGCGCCGCCGGACAACGCACGCGGGCCCCCGCACGGATCACGATTGCCCCGTCCTCCCGGGTGCGCGACGGTCACCACCCGCGCGCTACCCCGCTCACAGCGAATCCGAAAAAAATGTCCGCGTTCCCACCCCCGCTACCCCCGAACCGGGCGCGCCCGTCACCGCCCGCGTGCGACACCCCCCGTCTAAGGGAACGACCGCTCTTTGAAATCCCGCCCCGTCGCCGGTCACAGCCGTACCGCTAAGGCCCACTCAAGTACCGAAAAGTACCGAAAAGTACCGAAAGGTACCGCTTTGTACCGCTTCGTACCGCTCTCCCCCGCCCGTCGAAAACGCACAACCGACGTCCGCACCGTCACATACGGCCCCCGGACCGTTCCGACGTCGCGCGTTCGCCAAAAAAACACGCCGCCTACTGGCGCTTCGCCTCCCAGTCCCGCGGACTCACCTTGTCGCCCTTAATAAAATCGATCTTCCCGGTGATCGTGTCCTTCTCGAGCTTCCCGCGGTACTTGAACACGCGCTGCTCGCCGGCGATCTGCCGCGTGACCGTGAACGACAGCGTCCCGTCCGCCGCGATCTTCCCGTCGGTGACCGGCGCCTCCCCGCCCCCGCGCTCGACGAACACGCCCGTCAGCTTTTCCCCGTCCTGCACGAGCTTCACCGCCACCGTCGCCACGACCGCCTTCTTCGGGTCGTTCGGGTCCTTCGTGTTGTACGTCCACTCCCACGTCCCCGTCGCGGGATTCTCCGCCGCCCGCGCCGACGCGGCGACCACCGACACCACCACCAACGCAATCGAAAGTGCACGGGCCATCAGCTTCTCCTTATATCAGTCATCATACCGCCCCCACCCGCCACAGTGAGCCACCTGCCCCTCAACCCCTCAACTCCCCTGCTCCCCTGCTCCCCATCTCTCACCTCTTTACCTTTCCCCCCCACCCCCATACGTTCCCCCCGCGATGCGCGCCTTCCTCCACCACCTCGCCATCACCCTCAAGCTCAACTTCCGCAACCCCCAGGCCGTCGTCCTCGGGTACGGCGTGCCGATCTTCTTCCTGTTCGCCTACGCCGGGTTCTTCCTGCCGAAAAGCCTGACCGCCACTACCGGCAAGCAGCTCTCGACGTACATGGGGCAGCTCCTGACCATCACCGTCCTCGGCGGCGCCTGCTTCGGCATGCCGATCGGCGTCGTCTCCGAGCGCGAGCGCGGCGTGTGGCGCCGCTACCGACTCACGCCCGTCCCCACCCTCGTCTTCGTCGCGTCCACCCTCGTCGCCCGCCTGATCCTCGTGCTGGGCGCCGCCGTCCTCCAGATCGCGCTGGCCATGTGGGTCTACAAAATGCCCTGGCCGCGCGACATCGCCCAGCTCGCGCTCGCGTTGCTGTTCGTCAGCTTCGCGTTCCTCGCGATCGGCATGGTCATCGCCATGGTCGCCAACTCCGTCCAGGCCGTCCAAGCCCTCGGCCAATCCCTCTTCCTCCCGATGATCATGATCGCCGGCGTCGGCCGACCGCTCGTCGCCCTCCCCGAGTGGGCCCAGATCACCACCGCCTTCCTCCCGCTCCGCTACGCCATCCAGGCCATCGACCCCGCAGTCTACACCATCACGAAGAGCCCCCACCTCTACGGCCCGTTCAACTACATCGCCCTGACCGTCATCGGCGTCGCCTCCACCCTCGCCGCCGTCAAACTCTTCCGCTGGGAGAACGCGCAGCAGCGCCGCCGGACCGATTGGCTCTGGGCCGGCGTCGCCGTGGCGAGTTGGGCCGTCATGGGGCTACTGGCGATCACCTATAAGTACGTGTAGATCGCAAGTCGACGGACGTTATAACCGATGTTATAATACATGTCGGAGTAATCAATGATCACCCTATCCGTCCGCAAGATCGGTAACTCGCTCGGCGTCATCCTTCCCCGTGAAGCGCTCGACGCGCTTAAGGTGAAAGAGGGCGATTCGATCACGCTCACCGAAAGCCCCGAGGGTTATCGCGTGACGGCGTACGACTCGGACTTCGCCAAGAAGATGGAGAAGGCCGCCGGGATCATGGGCCGCTATCGCAACGCCCTGCGGGAGCTCGCCAAATGAGCGCCCACATCGAATGGCTCACCAAGGAGGAGATCCTCGCCGTCCACGAGCAGGTGCTCGCGGCGCACGGCGGGACCGCCGGCGTTCGCGACCCGGGCCTGCTCGAATCCGCGCTCGGCCGCCCCCAGCACCTCGCGGCGTACGGCCAAGGCGACGTGATCGACTGGGCCGCCGCGTACGCGCACGGCATTGCCAACAACCACCCCTTCCTCGACGGCAACAAGCGCACGGCGTTCGTCGCCGCCGCCCTCTTCCTCGAGTGCAACGGCTTCCGCGTCATCGCGGCCGAGGAGGAAGTCGTCCTTATGGTGCTCGGCTTGGCGGACAAGAGCATCTCCCAGGACGCGTTCGCCGAGTGGCTGCGACAGAACGTCGAGCCGGCTTAAGCGCGAGCGCGCGGAAGCGCGGAACGGACCGGGACGACGCTCTGGCGTGGGCTTGTGAACGAACGGCGCTCCAATTCCGCCCCGCCGGTACACTCCCCTCCCATGCCCGCCGCCCCTGCCGCCGCCGACTCCAAGATCGTCCCCCCCTCCTGGCGGGAGTTCCTCCGCTTCTGGGCCCCCGTGGTCGTCGCGTCCGCGGTCGTCCTGATCGTCGCCTGGCAGTACGTCGAGCCCGCCCCGCCGGGCAAGGTCGTCATCGCCACCGGCCCCGCCGGGTCGACCTATAACGACTACGCCCGCAAGTACCAGGACTACTTCGCCGCCCACGGCGTCGAGCTCGAGGTCCGCGAGACCAGCGGGGCCGCACAGAATTACGCGCTCCTCAACGACCCGGACTCCGGCGTCGACGTCGCGCTCGTCCAGGGCGGCACCGCCCCGCCCGCCCACCTCCGCAAGAACGTCGAGGGCGTCTGCACCGTCTCCGTCGAACCCCTCTTCATCTGCTACCGCCACGTCGACGACCCGATCGGCCCCGTCCTGGCCGACCCGACGACCATCAACGACCTGGCCGGCCGCCGCCTCGCGATCGGCAGCAAGGCCGGCGGCACCCGCGCCGTCGCCGAGCCCCTCCTCCGCGCCCACGGCGTCCTCGACGCGCCCGGCACCACCATTGTCGACGAGTCCGGCCCCAAGTCCGCCGCCAAGCTCAAGGCCGGCGAGATCGACGTCTCCTTCTTCGCCGTCGACGCCCAGACGCCCTA
>DASPKW010000430.1:0-6351 GCA_035627895.1 Tepidisphaeraceae bacterium
GCGCCACCACCACCGGCGGCGCCGCACTGTTCAACAAGGAACACCGGGCCAAGGGCTGGGACGAGTTGGGCTACCACTTCGTCATCGGCAACGGCACCGACACCCGCGACGGCGCCGTCGAGGTCGGCACCCGCTGGCCCAAGCAGAAGCACGGCGCCCACGCCAAGACCCCCGACAACGAGTTCAACAAGTTCGGCATCGGCATCTGCCTCGTCGGCAACTTCGACAACGACCGCCTCAGCGCCGCCCAGCGCCAAGCCCTCGGCCGCCTCGTCGGCTACCTCATGCGGACCTACAAGGTCTCGGCGACGAACGTCATCGCCCACGGCGACACCAAGGCCACCGACTGCCCCGGCCGCAACGTCCACATCGCCGAGGTCCGCCGCTGGGCCGCCCAGTACGTCGCCGACTCCGGCGAGCGCACCGAGACGCTCGCCAAGCGCCCGGGCAACGAACTGCTCGTCGACGTGAACCGGTAAGTCCGGGGTCCGCCGCGATCCATAACAAGCCAGGGCATAGTGCACGGGCTTTGCCCGAAGCGCCGCCCCGGATCCGCCGCCTACCCCAAAACTCCGTTCGCACGACCCGCCCCCCTCGTGTAACTTCCCACGCGAGATGGGAGCCCCCGACGACCAACCCAAGCCGCGCTACGTCATCGGCATCGACCTCGGCACGACCAACAGCGCCGTCGCCTACGTCGACACCGACGAGAAATCCTGGCGCGTCCGCGACTTCCCCATCCCCCAGCACGTCAGCCCCACCGACGTCGAATCCCGCGACGTCCTCCCCTCCTTTCACTACGAGCCCGCCCCGGGCGAACTCCCGTCCACCCCGTCCACCCCGTTTAGCCGCGACCCGAAGGGCGAGCTGAAAGCGAGTCCGAAGGCGAGCGCGTCCGCGTCGTCGTCCACCCCCGCCCCCTACCTCGTAGGTTCCTTCGCCCGCGAGCACGGCGCCGCCGTCCCCGGCCGCCTCGTCGTCTCCGCCAAATCCTGGCTCTCCCACGCCGGCGTCGACCGCACCGCCGACCTCCTCCCCTGGCGCCCCGCCGACGGCGTCACCAAGATCTCCCCCGTCGAGGCCAGCCGCCGGTACCTGCTCCACATGCGCCAGGCCTGGGACGCCGCCCATCCCGCCCACCCTATGGCGACGCAGGACGTCGTCCTCACCGTCCCCGCCAGCTTCGACGAAGTCGCCCGCGAACTGACCGTCGACGCCGCCAAATCCGCCGGCATCGCGCGGGTCACATTGCTCGAAGAACCCCAAGCCGCCTTCTACGCCTGGATCCACAAACAAGGCCCCGCCTGGGAATCCCAGGTCCGCGAAGGCCAGAAAATCCTCGTCTGCGACGTCGGCGGCGGCACCACCGACTTCTCGTTGATCCGCGTCCGCAAGTCAGCTGCAACGCAACGCGTCGCTGACGCCCCCGCACACCAATTCGCCCCCCAGTCCGCGACCGTTACCCCCGAACACCAATCCGCCTCCCCGCACACCACCGCCCCCACAATTGACAATGGACAATTGACAACTGACGCGGGTACTCCCGCCCTCCAATTCATCCGCGTCGCCGTCGGCGAACACCTCATCCTCGGCGGCGACAACCTCGACCTCGCCCTCGCCCACCACGTCGAGCGCCGCCTCAAAGGCCCCGACGGCAAGCTCGACCCCCGCCAATGGGGCCCCCTCGTCCGCACCTGCCGCGCCCTCAAGGAAACCCTCCTCGGCGACCACCCGCCCGACAAACTCACCATCAGCGTCGCCGGCGGCGGCTCCAAACTCATCGGCGGCGCACTCCAGGTCGAAGTCACCCGCGCCGAAGTCGAACAAACCCTCGTCGAAGGCTTCCTGCCGAAGGTCGCGATCACCGATAAACCCGCCACCCGCCGATCCGGCTTCGGCGAGTTCGGCCTCCCCTACGCCCCCGACCCCGCCATCACCAAGTACCTCGCCGCCTTCCTCACCGCCCACCGCCACGCCGGCGACACCCCCGACCCCGCGCCATCTTCCGTCCTCCATCCTCCATCCTCCTCTTCCTCCACCGACCCCGCCCGCCCCGACCTCCTCCTCTTCAACGGCGGCCTCTTCGAATCCCCCATCCTCCGCGACCGCCTGATCGCCACGATCGGCGATTGGTTCTCCGCCGATCCCGCCCACCCCTGGCGCCCCACCCTCCTCGAAAACGACCGCCTCGACCTCGCCGTCGCCCGCGGCGCCGCCTACTACGGCATGGTCCGCCGCGGCCACGGCGTCCGCATCTCCGGAGGACTCGCGCGGACCTACTACCTCGGGGTCGACACACAACCGGAGAAACACCAACCGCGCACGTCCGCTTCAACAATTGACAATGGACAATTGACAATGGACTCGCGGCACGCGATTTCCATCCTCCCCGCCGGCACCGAAGAAGGCCTCGACGTCACCGTCCCCGCCCGCACCTTCGAGCTCCTCATCCGCCAGCCCGTCGAGTTCCCCCTCTACTACTCGAGCCTCCGCACCACCGACCCCGCCGGTGCGATCGTCGGCGTCGACCCCGAGCAGATGCGCGACCTCCCGCCGATCCGCACCGTCCTCCAGTCGGGCCGAAAGTCCGCCGCCGACACCGTCCGCGTCCAGCTCCACGCCCGCCTCACCGAGATCGGCACCCTTGAGCTCTGGCTCGCCGAGGTCGCCGGCGACCGCACCTGGCGCCTCGCCTTCGACGTCCGCGCGACCCAGCGATCCGACTTCACCGCCCACGCGACCGGAGGCGCCGAAACCCAAGGCGTCATCGACCAGCAACTCGTCACCGCATCGATCGACGCGATCAAATCAACTTTCACCAAGACCTCGCCCGCAACGCGCAACTCGCAACTCGCAACTCCCCCCGCCTCCCTCGTCAAGCACCTCGAATCGATCACGGAACTGCCCCGCGCCGACTGGCCCTCCACCTTCATGCGCGCCCTCTGGGAAGCGCTCCTCGAAGCCGAACCGGGCCGCCGCCTCTCCGACGCCCACGAGGCCCGCTGGCTCAACCTCACCGGCTTCTGCCTCCGCCCCGGCTACGGCCTGGCCGTCGACGACTGGCGCGTCGCCCAGACCTGGCGCATCTACCCCCAGCGCGTCGCCCACGCCAAGAACGAGCTCGTCCGCGCCGAGTGGTGGATCCTCTGGCGCCGCCTCGCCGGCGGCCTGACCGCCGGCCAACAACAGACCCTCGCCCAGCCCCTCCTCGGCGCCCTCCGCGACCGCATCCGCATGCCCGGCTCGGGCGGCCGAAACCGCGAGCCCGCCTACCAGTTCGGGCCCCACGAAACCGCCGAGGTCTACCGCTGCCTCGGCTCCATGGAACTGCTCCCGCCCGAAACCAAGCGCGAGCTCGCCAGCATGCTGCTCGACGTCCTCGCCAAAGACCGCCCCAAGGAAATCCACGAGGCCGCCCTCTTCGCCCTCGGCCGCCTCGCCGCCCGCGCCCCCGTCTACGGCCCCCTCAACGCCATGCTCCCCCCCGAAGACGCCGCCACCTACGCCACCCGCCTCACCCAACTCAAACACACCCACCCCACCGCCCTCTTCGCCGCCGTCCAACTCGCCCGTAAAACCCACGACCGCTACCGAGACGTCCCCGACGACACGCGAACCGCCGTGCTGAATTGGCTCACCTCAAACAACGCCCCCGCCCATTACGTCGACCTCGTCCGCGAAGGCGGCACCCTCGCCGCCGAAGAACAAAAGACCGTCTTCGGCGAGTCGTTGCCGAGAGGCCTGCGAATCGAGTAATCCCCATCGATTTCCCTTGTAGCCACCCCGCTTGCGGGGCGCGCCTAGCGGCGCTCGTTTGCACGACGGCGTGTTAGTATTCCTCGTGATGCCCGAAGGAGAACCACCTCACCACTGGTCCACCTTCCCCCTCCGTCTCGCCCAATCGCCCGACCCCCCCGGCGTCGCCGGCGCCGCGCTCCGCACTCGCCAACCCCTCTCCCGCGCGACCCCGCCCGGCCTCTATAAGTTCGTCGTCGACGCCGCCGGCCACCTCTGGGTCGGCGTCGACGTCGAGACCGCGATCCAGCACACGTCACTCGTGCCGCCCGGCCAACCCGTCCGCGCCGCCGGCAACATCCTCATCACCGCCGACGGCACCACCCACGCCAACGCCCGCTCCGGCCACTACATCACCGAGTCCCCCTTTACCCCCGCCGAAGAACCCGCCTTCCTCGACGCCATCCGCGCCGAGATCACCGCCGCCGGCCTCACCCCCGGCCAACTCTTCGGCGGCGACCAACCGCTCGTCACCCTCCTCCCCCATCGCCGGCGTCGCGGAACTTAAGATTCGCGACTCGATCGCCGCTTTTTTGCATTCCCCGCCCGATTTTTCCGATACGGAGTCTGGAGCCGGTCTAAACAGACCGTTTTTTCCGCATGTTTGCATGGCAGGGGGGCTGGGTGTATGGTTCTACGCCCTGTCGGCCGGTAGGTTTACCCGGGTTACCCGGAACGCCCCATTTGAACGGCATATCACCGGCCCAGCGTCCGATAAACGATAGAACGTCTCCCTTTTAACCCTCTCGGAGGTCCGCTTGTCCGCTTTCGATTTCCGCCGCTCGTCGCACCTGTTCACCAGCGAGTCCGTGTCCATGGGCCACCCGGACAAGGTGGCGGACCAGATCTCCGACGCCATCCTCGACTCGGTCATCGCCCACGACCCCAAGGCCCGCTTCGCCTGTGAGACGCTCGTCACCACCGGCCTGGTCGTCCTGGCCGGCGAAGTGACCGTGCACAACGAGAAGGCCGCCGCCGCCCTCGCCCGCGCCGAAGAGACCGCCCGCGAGACGATCGCCGAGATCGGCTACAACGACCCCGCCATCGGCTTCGACTACCGCTCGTGCGCCGTCGTTAAGACGCTCCACGGCCAGTCCGAGGACATCAGCCGCGGCGTCACGCAAGCCGCCGACGCCGAGGGCGATGACAACACCGGAGCCGGCGACCAGGGCCTGATGTTCGGCTTCGCCTGCGACGAGACCGCCGCGCTCATGCCGCTGCCGATCCACCTGTCGCACCGCATCGTCGAGCGCATGGCCGACGTCCGCCTCAAGGGCAAGTACAAGTGGCTCCGCCCCGACGCCAAGAGCCAGGTCACCGTCTCCTACGAGAACGAGCGCGCGACCGGCGTCCACACCGTCGTCGTCTCCACCCAGCACGACGAGTCCGTCCTCGACAAGAACGGCGAGTTCTCCGCCAAGGCCAAGAAGATCATCATCGAGGACGTGATCAAGCCTTGCATCCCCGCCAAGTACTTCAACAAAGACATCATCTACCACATCAACCCGACCGGCCGCTTCATCGTCGGCGGCCCGCACGGGGACACCGGCCTCACCGGCCGCAAAATCATCGTCGACACCTACGGCGGGCGCGGCCGCCACGGCGGTGGCGCCTTCTCCGGTAAGGACCCGACGAAGGTCGACCGCTCGGCCTGCTACATGGGCCGCTACATCGCCAAGAACATCGTCGCCGCCGGCCTCGCCCGCGTCGCCGAGGTCCAGCTCGCCTACGCGATCGGCGTCGCCAACCCCGTCTCGGTCACCGTTTCGACCGAAGGCACCGCCGTCCTCCCCGAGGACCAGATCGCCGAGCTGGTCCGCGAGCACTTCTCGCTGACGCCGCGCGGCATCATCAAGAGCCTGAACCTGCTCCGCCCGATCTACAAGCAGACCGCCCGCCACGGCCACTTCGGCCGCACGCCGGGCAGCGACGGCGCCTTCTCTTGGGAAAAGACCGACAAGGCCGACGCCCTCGCCAAGGCCGCCGGCCTCACCGCCAAGGCCCGCAAGTCCGCCTAAGCCGGACGACCGAGCACCGAACCCTCAAGACCGCGCGACGCAAGTCGCGCGGTCTTGTCGTTACTCTCGAATGACGAATGTCGAAACCCGAAGCTCGAATCAATGACGAATGACAAAGGTCGAATGACGAAACGCACGCGCATCTGCCGCCCCTTTCGTCATTCGACCTTCGTCCTTCGGATTTGATTCGCCATTCGAATTCCGACATTCGTCATTCGTTCGAGCTTCGGGTTTCGACATTCGTCATTCTGCCCCATCGCCCTCTCCCCCGCGCCCCCGATGTACAGCTCGCCCGCCACTCCCACCGGCACCGGCTCGCCCGCCGCGTCCAGGACGTAGACGCGCGTGTTCGCCACCGGCCGCCCGATCGGCACGTTGGCGCCGACGCCGGCGGAATCGGCGCGGACCGCCTCGGACGTCGACCAGATGGTGGTCTCCGTGGGCCCGTACACGTTCCAGAGCCCGCCGACCCGGCTCCGCACCGCCGACGCGAGCTCCGCCGGAAGCGCCTCGCCGCCGCAGAGCGCCCGCATCTCCG
>DASPKW010000431.1:0-7750 GCA_035627895.1 Tepidisphaeraceae bacterium
ACCTTACGCCCGAACCGCCGGCCGCGAAAATTTTTTCGCCCGGCAATGCGCCCGCCCGCCGTGGTCATTTGTCCCGACATGTGAGCCTCCCGAGAAGTGTCCCCGTTGTCCGCATATCCCCGACGCGCGTGCGTGGAGAGAGCATCCCTGCCCGGGCAGACACGCGCGGGCGCGAAAAGGATTGTGCGACGGCGCGATCGAGTTCACAACGGACGGCCGATCGTGTGTTTTCATCTTCGCGTGATACAACGACCGATAACTCTTCGGTCCGATCGCCGGCGAGTGCGCGTCCGGCGTCCCCTCATTTCGGCCCTGTTACGGCCCAGCTCGGTGCTGCGGCCCCGCTTTTCTCAGGGCTTGTAGCGCATTTTCGGACCTGCTACCATGCCCCGTTTCCCAACCATCCAACTCGCTCCATCTGAACTACAGGACGAGCCCTCGATGAAGCTAGTCGTCACGATCCCTGCGCTCAACGAAGAGAAGACCATCTACCAGGTGGTCAAGGGCGTCCCGCGCAACATCCCGGGCATCACCGAGGTGGAGGTGCTGGTGCTCAACGACGGGTCGACCGACTCGACGGCGGACGAGGCGCGGCGGGCGGGGGCGATCGTGGTGAACCTGCCGGGGAAGCAGGGGCTGGGGCACGTGTTCAAGACGGGGCTCGAGCGGGCGATGCGCCGCGGGGCCGACGTTATCTGCAACATCGACGGGGACGGGCAGTTCAACCCCGGCGACATCCCGACGCTGATCAAGCCGATTTTGGAAGACAAGACCGACTTCGTCACGTGCACGCGGTTCGCCGACCCGGCCCTGAAGCCGAAGATGCCGGTCGTCAAGTACTGGGGCAACCAGACCGTGACGCGGATGATCAACTACATCTGCGGCGGCAAGAAGTTCACCGACGTGTCGTGCGGGTTCCGCGCGTTCAACCGCGAGGCCGCGTACCGCCTGACGCTGTTCGGCAAGTACACGTACACGCAGGAGACGTTCATCGACCTGGTCTCCAAGGGCGTTCGGATGGCGGAGGTGCCGCTGAAGGTGCGGGGCGTGCGCGAGTTCGGCAAGAGCCGGGTCGCGTCGAGCATCCTCAAGTACGCGACGAACTCGTTCCCGATCATCCTCCGGGCGATGCGCGACATCCAGCCGCTCAAGTTCTTCGGCGGGATCGCGATGATGCTGCTACTGATGGGCGTGGTGCTCGGCGGGTTCGTCGGGGTCTGGTATTTGTACAACATCGAGCACGTCAACGGGATCAAGATCCACAAGACGACGCCGTTCACCAGCTTCATCCCGATCGCGGGCGTGCTGGTGACGCTGTCGTTCCTGATGGGCGCGCTGGCCCTGCTGGCGGACATGATGGGCCGGCACCGCAAGATCAGCGAGGAGATGCTGTACCTGGCCCGCCGGCGGGTGTACTCGAGCAAGCGGACGGTGCGCGTGAGTTTGCCGCCGGTGCACGACGAGGCGACCGCGATGGCGGCCCTGAGTTTGCACGACTCGTGGACGACGCTCCCCGTGATCCGGGAGATCCCGCACGGGGCGGACGAGGAGAACGTGGACCGGCCGGCCGCGACCCCGGTGCAGCGGGTCGTCGCCGAACTCGAGGCCCAGGCGACCAAGCTGGCGCCGCGCGGGACGAGCGGGGCGCCGAAGCGGATCGTCGCCGACGAGGCGGAAGTGGCGTGAGGTTCGTTCGACATTGAGATTCGAGAGAGACGCCCGGGAATTCCCGGGCGTTTTTGTTTGGTACTTCCCAGGCGATGCGCTCGGGTACTCGAGAGCGCCCGGACTGTGCCGGCGCGTGCTGCATGCCCTCACCCCCGCCCTCTCCCAGACGCGGCCGCGTCGGATCGCGGGCCGACGTGATTGGCGCGTCCGAGAGAGGGGGCCGCCGGTTGTCGTTCGGGGCGCTTTCCGCTATCCCACCTTGCGTGCCGCGCATCCTGTTTGTTACGACGACTTACCCGCTGGCGCCGGGCGACGCGATCCCGGCGTTCGTGGCGGATTGTGCGCAGGCGCTGGTGCGGCACCACGGGTGCGACGTGAAGGTGATCGCGCCCGGGCACCCGACGGCGCCGGCGCGCGAGACCGTCAACGGCGTCGAGGTCGAGCGGTTCGACTACGCGCCGGACCCGGCCAAGCAGTGCGTCGCGTACGGCGGGGGCATCCCGGACAATCTGCGAAACTTCCCGCGGGCGAAGTACCAGCTTCCCGGGTTCTTCGCGGCGATGGCGGCGGCCGTGTGGCGGAACGTGCCGGACGTGGACCTGGTGCACGCGCACTGGGTCGAGCCGGCGTTTTTGTCGATGCTGGCGACGGGCCGGCGGCGGCCGGTCGTGATCTCGGTGCACTCGCTCAAGCCCAAGCGGAGCCGGCTACACGCGTGGACGCTGCGGCGGGCCGACCGCGTGCTGTTCAACAGCAACTACACGCTCGGCCAGGCCCGCGAGAAAGGGTACGCGTGCCGCGCGCAGGTCGTGTACCAAGGCTACGACGAAGCGCTCTTCGGCCCACAGCCGCGGACCGGTGCGGCGCGGCGCGCGCTGGGCGTTCCGGACGACGCGCCGCTGGTCGTCGCGCTGGGCCGGATGATCGAGGTGAAGGGCCTGCACGTGCTCGCCGAGGCGGCCAACACGATCCTGCGGAGCCGGCCGACGGCGCACCTGGTGATCGCCGGCGACGGCCCCGAGCGGAAACGTATCCAGGCGATCGTCGACGCCAGTCCGTTCCAATCGCGGATCCACCTGCCCGGCGCGCTGCCTCGCGCGCAGGTCGCGCGGCTGCACGCGGACGCGGATTTGTTCGTGAACCCTGGGGTCGTAGACAGCCGCGGCCGGGCCGAGGGCCTGGGCATCACGACCCTTGAGGCGATGGCGAGCGGGCTGCCGGTGGTGGGGAGCCGGGTCGGGGGGATCACGGAGACGATCTTCGACGGCGAGACGGGCGTGCTGGTGCCGCCGGGGGACGCCAAGGCGCTGGCGGCGGCCGTCGGACAACTGATCGATGATCCGGCGACGCGCCGCCGGATGTCTCTCCGAGCCCGCGAGATCGCGCGGGAGCGGTTCACCTGGCCAGCGCTGGCGGGGCAAGTGGCGGGGGTGTACCGGGAAGTGCTCGGAGTTGACCGCTAATCTCCGCTATAATGCGGACATGCCCAGCCCGTTCCCCGGCATGGACCCGTACCTCGAGCGCCACTGGCGCGACGTCCACTCCGACCTGGTCGCCGTCACGCGCCGGACGCTGAACGAGCACCTGCCCGCCGACCTGGTGGCCCGGATGGAAGAGCGCGTCGTGATCGACGACACCTCGGCCGACCGGCAGCGCGCGATCTTTCCGGACGTCCGGGTGTACGAGGACCCGAACGGCCCGGCCGGCTCCGGGCCGGCTCCCGGCGGCGAGCCGGGCGTCGCCCGGCCGATCGTCCTCGAACTCGAGGTCGAAGAGCACACCGAGACCTTTATTCAGATCGTCGAGGCCAATGGCGGGCGGCTCGTGACGGTCGTCGAGTACCTGAGCCCGACGAACAAGCTGCCCGGCCGCGACCGCGACGACTTCAAGCGCAAGCGCGACGAACTCTGGCGGGCCGGCGTCAACGTCGTGGAAATCGACCTGCTCCGCGTCGGCGCCTGGCGCGACTTGCTCCGCCCATTCGTGGCCCCCCGTCATGCGGAGTCGGAATACCGCGTCGTCGGTTGGCGCGTCCACCCGCGCCGGCGGGTCGAGCTCTACCCGTTGGGCATCCGGGATCGGCTCCCCCGAATCCCCGTGCCCCTGCGCGAGGGAGACCCCGACACCGTCCTCGATCTTCAGGCGGCGGTGGACGAGGTCTACCGTGGCGGACGGTACGACCGCACCGATTACCGCCGCCCTTGCGAGCCGCCGCTCGGGGCGGAACTGTCGGACTGGGCGAACGGGCTACTGAACCGTATCTGACCTGTTGGTCAACTCCGCAGATATCGGTACGCAGTTCGAGTCACCGGACGCGTCAGCAACGCGTCGCGCTGCAGCTGTGCCGGTCATCCCCTGCGCCTACTTTTCATTCCTTCCCCGTGGTATTTTGCCCAATCCCCTGTAGGTTTAGCCGCAGGGGGCGCGCCCGATTTGTAACGCAGCGCACAGGGGCTGCGTCTCGTTTTCCGGGCCTGTCGGTGGCACTGAAGTGCCACTGCCTCTGGATGCCCGGTCCGTTTGTTCAAGGATGACCGATCCCATGTCCACCCCGCAGACTCCCCCCGCCCCGTCGCCCGGACAGGCCGTCGCCGACGGGCAGCGGTTCGACAAGGACTACGCCTACGGGGCGTACACGCCCGAGTACTACAACGGGCTGCTGCACCACCAGAAGTCGCGCAGCCACCTGTGGCGGCTCAAGTACCTCGAGAAGACGATCGCCCCCAAGCCCGGCGACCGCATCGTGGACCTGGGGTGCGGGGCGGGCCTGGCCGACTATTACATGCTCCGGAAGGGCGCGAGCGTGCACGGCGTAGACCTGGCGGAGGAGGGGATCAATGCCGCCCGCAAGATCAACGCCGAGTTCGGGGGCCGCGGCACGTTCAAGGTGGGCGACGCGTCGAACAACCCGGACCTGGCGGACGCCAGCTTCGACAAGGCCGTGTGCGTCGACGTGATCGAGCACTGCGGGGCCGACGTCATGCTTGACATCTTCAAGGAGGCCAACCGCCTCCTGAAGCCCGGCGGGCCGTTCTTCGTGTACACGCCCAACCCGCGGCACTGGATCGAGCGCCTCAAGGACTGGAACTTCATCCTCAAGCAGGACCCGACGCACACGGGGTTGCGGCCGGCGGCGCCGATCAAAGCGGCGCTCGAGCAGGCGGGGTTCGAGGTGGTCAAGGACTTCCGCCCGCCGTCGATGATCCCGGTGTTCAACTGGTTCGAGAAGGTGTGGAGCTTCGTCCCGTGGCTCGGGACGCTGGGCGTGTACCGGGTGGCGATGCTGGCTCGCAAGAGATGAACCACGAAGGGCACGAAGGACACGAAAAGGCGATTGTGGGAGGTGCCGCGATGCAGATCACCTTCTTCGATGTGCTTTGGTTCTCGCTCGCACAAGCCGCGTTCGCCTGGACTGCCCGGTCGCTATCGACTAGCACCGGGATACAGGTGCTGATCTGGGCCGTGCTCAACGTGATCGCCGGGGCCCTGTTTGTCCGGTATTTTGTCGAGCGCGAACCCCCAAGGGACGATTGATCGTCTCCTCTCTGCTTCGTGCCTCTCGTGTATTTCGTGGTTGAAGTTTTCGCATGAAGCGTTTCGCCCGCCCGCTTTTGCTCGTCCTCGTCCTCGCCGCCCTGGCGTGGTACGTCTGGCGCGCGCGGGGCGAGTTTCGGGCGATCCTGTCGCAGATCGACCCGGCCGTCTTTTGGCCGCTCCTTCCGCTGATGGTCGCCGTCCCGCTCGCGTCCCTCTGGATCAACGCGCAGATCTCGCGGGACCTGGTCGCGGAGTTCGGCGTGCGGCTGGGGCAGTTCGAGGCGTACGCGCTGTCGACGGTGAACGCGCTGGGCAACTACATGCCGGTGCCGCAGGCCGGGGCGATGGCCCGCGGCGTCTACCTCAAGCGCGTCCACGGGTTGGCGTACACGACGTACGCGGCGACCGTGGTCGTTACGTACGTGTCGTCGCTCGCGCTGACCGGCCTGGCGGGGCTCGCGGGGTTGCTGGCGCTGCACCTGACCGGCCACCCTGCCCCGTGGCAGTTGTGGGTCGCGTTCGCGGGGCTCTCGGGCAGTTTGCTGATGTTCACGCCGATCGGCCGGCACGTCCCGCTGCCGAAGAAGCTGGCGCGATTCTCGGAGGGGCTGGCGACGCTTCGGGCGCACCGCGTGCTGGCGAAGATCGTCGTTTTGCAACTGGCGCTGATCGCCGTCACCGCCACCGGCTTGTTCCTGTCCGCCCGCGCACTCCCCGGCGGCGCCAGCGTGACGTGGGCCACGGCCCTCATGCTCGGGCTGATCTCCATGGTCGCCGCGGTCGTCAACGTGCTGGGCGTCGAGCAGGTCGCGGCGATGGCGTGCGCGGCGACGCTGGGGATCAGCCCGGCGCTCGGGCTGGCGGCGTCGGCGTTGTTTCGGCTGGTCGCGATCGCGGTGGTGTTCACCACGGGACCAATGATCGCGCACTGGTTGTCGAAGCGCGCCGCTTCCCGGGAGGGCGGGGCTCCGTCCGAGCCGTTCGCGGATGCCGCGCGGGGTGCCCCCGCGGCTCGGACGGAGCCCCGCCCTCCCGATTGCGAACCGCCTGTCCCCCAGCCGGGCGCCACCGTCCATCCATGACCAAAGTGCACCTTCGGTGCGACCGCTCAGTACGTCCTCGTCGTTCGAACGCTTGGATCGCGAAGTAATGAGTACCCTGCCGTACAGCGCCGCCGAGTTGCCCGTCACCCTGGCCCCCGAGTTGCCCGCGCGCGTCGGGCGCGGATGGCTCTTGTTCTGGGCGCTGTTCGTCACCGCCGCGTACGCGCTGCTCTGGACGAGCGACTGGTACCCGCTGAGCGACAGCTCGCTTTACCTGTCGGTCGCCCGGTCGATCGCCGAGGGCCGCGGGATCACGATGATGGGCGAGTCCGTCCTGCTCACCCCCCCGTTCGCGCCGTACGTGATCGCGCTCGTGATGAAGCTGGGGGGCGGGGTCGGGACGATCCAGGCGGTCATGATCGGCCTGATGCTGGCGGGCCACGCGTTCTGCTTCTGCGCGCTCCGCCGCATCTTCGACGAGCGCCTGGCGCTGGGCGCCACCGTCGCGGCGGCGTGCTCCTACTGGGTCTACGCCAACGCGTTCACGGTCATGTCCGAGCCGCCCGCGGTCGCGGCGATGTGGGCCGGGGTCTGGGCGCTGACGACCACCCGGGCGGGCGAGGACGCGACCCGGCGCCGCGTGAAGGTCGCCGCCACCGCAGCGCTGTTCGTCGCCGCCGCCGCCACGCGCGACGCGGTGATCGTCCTGCTCCCCGGCTTCCTCCTGCTCCTGCCCGGGGCCCTCCGCCCGGCGTTCGTGCTGGTGATCGGCGGCGCGATCGTCGCCCTGATCACGGTCGGCGTGATGCTCCCGTACAAGGCGATGCGCGGGACGCTCGGGAACGAGGCCTACGCGTACGCGGCGCTGGTCCCGGTCGCCGTCGGGCTGGCCGTGCTACTCGGGAAGCGCCGCGACCTGGTGACGCGCGCGTTCGACAAGCTCCGCCTACCGGCCCAGCGGGTCGAGACGTTCGGCCAGATCGCCGTCGTCGTCGCGCTGCTGGCCGCGTGGCTGGGCGTTTACCGCTACCCGCCGTCGTTCCTCGCGCGACCGGTCGTGACGCGGCAGCTCGCGGCCACGGCGCCCGCGGGCACGAACCCGTCGACGCTGCCGGCCGTCGACCAAGCCCCGGCGGTCGCCGCCATCTCGACCGGCGAGGGCGATGACGACACGGCCACGTCCGAGGGCCGGTACAAGGCCAAGTGGCTGTACGGCGTGAAGCGCGACGCGTGGCACCTGACGACCGAGCCGCCGCTGCTCGCCGGGCGGTGGATCACCGAAGGCCTGGCGATGCCGTCGGTCGCGGTGTTCGAGTCGAAGATGCAGGCGATCGCGTCGGTCGGCAAGGCCGTGGGGTTCGTCGCGTTCGCGCTGTCGGTGGCCGGGCTCGTCGTGCTGCTCCGCCGCGGGCACTGGTGGCTGATGGGGCCGGCGCTCTACTTCGCGGCGATCTGGCTGCAGTGGGGGACGCGGATCAAGCCGCGGTACATGGTGCCGATCG
>DASPKW010000432.1:0-15519 GCA_035627895.1 Tepidisphaeraceae bacterium
GGCTGGCCGGCAGCCGCTCGAACGCGTGCACGGTCCTCCCGTCCGCCCCGTTCACGTAGCGCACTTCCACCTTGTCCCGCATAAACCGCAAATGCGCAAACCCGTTCAAACTCCGCGAGAACGGGCCGCGAAGATCTCGTCGCATCTTCGTCACCCCCCTGCCGCCCCCGCCGGTGAGCATGAACGTGATATCCCAGTTGGGGATCTGGAGGTGCTGCAAGTCGTGGTCGTGGCCGCAGACGTAGAAGTCGAGCTTGTGCTTCTTGAAGATCGGGCCCCAATGGGTCTGGAGCACCCCGTTGTCGCCGTGCGCGCCGTTCGAGAACAGCGGGTGGTGGGCACAAGCGAGTGTCCACTTCGCACCACGCCGGTCCGCTAACTGCGCGTCGATCCACTCCATTTCCTTCAGCCACTCGTCGGCCGACATCTTGGGCTTGTTGGAGTCCAGCACGAGCACGGTCACCAGCGGCTTGTCCGCGTCCGGGAAGTCCAGCCGGTAATAACGCGCTGGCATCTTCCACCGCGACTGGGGGTGCTTCCGGGCGTACGCCAGTTCGGCCTGCATCTTCGTGCCTTCGAAGTCGTGGTTGCCCAGCGCCGCGTAAAACGGGAAGTTGATCCGCCGGGCGTCGTACATGTCTTCGAAGACGGACTGCCACTCGTAGTCGTCTTCGCCCCACTGCATTTTCGTGTAGAAGTTGTCGCCGACGGAGAGCAGGCCGGCGAACTGCGCCGGGTACCCGCCCGCGTACCCCGCCAGCGCCTCGGCGACCGTTTTCTGCTGCTTCGAACTGCCGCCCCAGTCGCCCATGGCGATCAGGTTCACCTCGCCGGCGGGCAGTGGCCGCATCGCCCACTTGGCGACGACGGGGCGGGACGTGGGCTTGGTCGCGGCGACCTTGGTCGTCGCGGGCTTCGTGGTGGCCGCGGTCGTCCCGGCGGGCTTGGGCGTATCGGTGAGCGCCGGGCGGGTCAGGGCGATCGTGGTGATCGCGAGGATCGCCGCAACAAGGAACGGGCGGGTGGGGGTTCGCACGGGTCGAGTATACCGGTAAGGAACGAAAGTCATTCGCGCCGCGCGCCAGCGTTTACCTCCTGTCCTTCTGCCATGGCGTCCGCAGCCGGTCGAGGAAGGCGTCGCGCTCGAACGCGAGTCGCCCGCGGGCGGTGCCGTCGGACGGGTGGGCGGGGACCCACTCGCTCGCCGCGGGCCTCGTGCGGAATGGGTCGGCCAGGCGGGCCTTGAGCCACCGTCGGAGCGCGACCTCGACGTGCACGGGTTCGGCCGCGCCGCGGTAGGTCGTCCGCGCGCCGGTGCCGTCGACACATTGGGCCAGGGCGCGGTCCTCGATCGCGGCGTCGGCCTTGGTCGTGCGGGCGTGGTGGCGGAGGCGGTCGGCCCAGGACGCGAACACGAACGTCTCGCGGAAGAGAACTTCGGGCTCCCCGGCGGCGGCGCGGCGGCGCTCGAGCCGCCAGCGCGTCGCACCGTTGCGGCGGCGCGCGAGGCGAACGTCTCTGCGCATCAGGCGGACGAACTCCTCGGCCCGCCCCACCGGCACGCGGTACTCGATCACCGCCTCGAGCGGCGCCCTGGCGAGCGCGGCATCATCACCGGCGAGGTCGGGCGGGGCCGGGCGGTTAGCGGGGGCGAAGTCCTGTCCGGCCGCGCGGGTGAGGGGGAACGGCTTGACCAGGAGCAGGCCGACGATGATGAGCGACCCAGCGATCAGCGACGCATTCGAGATCCCGACCTCCGACGCCACGCGCCCCCAGATCGGACTCCCGACCGCGAAGCTCCCGAACAGCACCGTCATGTACATCGCGATCGCCCGGCCTTTCACCCAGTTCGGCACGGACTTCTGCGTGGCGATGTTGAAGTTCGTCGGGACGATGACCCAGTTGAACCCGATCACGATCGCCAGCGGGGCGGCGAGCCAGATCGACGCGAACCGGTCCTGGCACTGCGACAAACCGATGAGCGCCAGCCCGAACACCGCCGTGCACAGCTTGACCATGCCCTCGGTCGAGAACCGCTTGTCCATGCGGGGCATGAACATCACGCCGGCGACCGCGCCCGCGCCGACGCAGGCCATCAGGATGTAATAGAGATTCTCGCCGTTCGCGTTCTTGAGCTCGGGAGTCGCGCCGGTCGCAAGTTGGCGCTTGGCGATGATGATCAGCTGGGCCCAGACGATGACGGCGCACAAAATGAACGCGGCGACGCGCACCAGGATCGCGCGGAGCGCCGGCGAGTGGGCCGTGTAGCGGAACGCCGTGACCGTCGCGCCCCAGAGCGTCTCGCGGTGGACGGGCGGCTTCTGCGGGGCGCGGTCCCAGCGGGCGAGGACCCAGACGACGCCGACGAACGCGACCGCGTTGAGGACGAACGACGTGCCGGTGGCGCGGAGCCGCGAGCCGAGGTCGAGGCTTTGTCCTGGCGCCAGGCTGCCCGACTGGTAGTAGACGACCAGCGCGATGACCCCGCCCGCGAGCGCCGGGCCGACGGCGCGGGCGACGTTGAGCGCGACCGAGTTGAGCGCGACCGCGAGCGGCATGTCCTTAGGCGGGACGAGCTCGGGGATCATGTACTGGAACGCCGGCCCGGCCATCGCCGCGCCCACGCCCAGGAGCAGCGTGAAGACGAGGACTGCCTCCTTATTGATGAACCCCGTGAGCGTCGCGGTCGCCAGCAGCGCCGACCAGACGAGCATCCACACGCTCGTCCACAGCAGCAGCTTCCGCCGGTCGAAGATGTCGGCCAGCACCCCGGCGGCGATCGACAGCAGCGCGATCGGCAGATTCCCAGCGGTCTGGATGAGTGAAACCCAGAACGGCGAATCGGGCCGGCCCGCGGTCAGGTTCTCCATCAGCTTGGGCCCCCCGGCCTCGCGCGCCCACGTGCCGATGAGCGAAATGGAATACGCGACCCACAGCGCGCGGAACGCGGGGACGGTGAGCGGTTGCCACCACGCCTTAGGCGCCTCGGGCTTAGCGGGGGCGGCGGCGGGCGTCACCACAACAGGCCCGCCCGGCGCGGGCGATCCCCCGGCGACGGCGGACGGGTTCGAGCTCGGGTCGGACATGGCGGGGTATGATAGGGAAAGGCGGCGCGGATGCGTAGGGCGCGAATACCGGGCGGCACTTCCCGGGCTCCATGGCACCCGGATGGCGAGATCGAACGCCGTTCGAACCATCGCAAACGCATAGGAGACGGCTCGGAAGGGCGAGGCTCCGTCCGAGCCGTTTGCCTCGGCGCGGGGTGCCCCCGCGGCTCGGTCAGAGCCTCGCCCTCCCATATGCGATCGAACGCCGTTCGACCCCGTCCCGCGACAAGCCGCTGGGCTCTCTCATGCCCCATCGTGTACAACTGATCCGATGACCGCACCGACGTACCACGTGCCGGAGGAGGAGACGCTCGACCGCGCCGGCCTGGCGCGGCTGCAGCGGGCGAAGCTGGGGGCGATGCTCGGTGAGGTGCTGAAGTCCAACGAGTTTTACCGGGCGAAGTACGCGGGTTTGAACTTCGACGCGGCGCGCGACCCGATCCACGCGCTGCCGTTCACGACGCGCGCGGAGCTCGAGGCGGGGCAGGTCGCCCGGCCACCTTACGGCACGAACCTGACGTACCCGGTCGAGCGGTATTGCCGATACCACCAGACCTCGGGCAGCGGTGGGCGGCCGATGCGGTGGCTGGACACGGCCGAGAGTTGGAACTGGTTCAAGAAGCTGTGGGGGATCATCTTCCGGGCGGCGGGGGTGGGGCCGGGGGACCGAGTCTTCTTCCCGTTCAGCTTCGGGCCGTTCGTGGGGTTCTGGGCGGCGTTCGAGGGGGCGGCGGCGCTGGGGAATCTGGCGGTCCCGGCGGGCGGGCTGACGACGACGGCGCGGCTCAAGATGATGCTCGACAACGGGGCGGCCGTCGTCTGTTGCACGCCAACGTACGCGCTGCGGATGGCGGAGGTGGCGCGGGAGGAACGGATCGACCTGTCCGGGAGCGCCGTGCGGAAGTTGATCGTCGCGGGCGAGCCGGGCGGGAGCATCCCGGAGGTGCGCGAGCGAATCCAGCGGGAGTGGGGCGCGCGGGTGTTCGATCACACCGGAATGACGGAGATCGGCGCGCTGGGGTTCGAGTGCGAGCAGGCGCCGGGCAGCGTGCATCTGGTGGAGAGCGAATGTATCGCGGAAGCCATCGACCCGACGACGGGCCATCCCGTGCCCGACGGCGAGCCGGGCGAGCTCGTGCTGACAAACCTGGGGCGGTGGGGCAGCCCACTGATCCGCTACCGGACCAACGACCGCGTCCGCATCGCCCGAAACAAATGCGCCTGCGGCCGCTCGTTCGCCCGCATGGAAGGCGGCATCCTCGGCCGCTTCGACGACATGATCACCGTGCGCGGGAACAACGTCTTCCCGACGGCGGTCGAGGCGATCGTCCGGCGGTTCCCGGAGGTCGAGGAGTTCCGCGTGCGCGTGATCGGGACGGGGTCGCTGGGCGAAGTAAAAGTGGAGCTGGAGCCGACCGAATCGGCGGCGGCGAGTGCGGCCGAGCTGGCGGGGCGAGTCTCGCGGATGCTGCAGGACTCACTGTCGTTCCGGGCGGACGTGACGGCGGTGCCGCGCGGGACGCTGCCCCGGTTCGAGATGAAGGCGAAGAGGTTTGTGAGGGAGTGAGGCGCGCGGTCGCGGACGGGCTCACGCCGACTCCTGTGGGGTCGGATTCCCGCGCCAGCGGGATCCTCGGGTGCCATGCTCAGACCGGCCGTCAGACGCGACCCTCGGGCGAGTGCATGAAACGGCCGGATGAGCATGCGGAAGGCCGAGCGGCGATCGAGCGCCCCGCATGCTCATCCCCGCCGATGAGCGCTGCTTCGCCAATGAGCGCCGTAAGCGGTGGGTGTGGGCAGGGCACCCGAAGACTGGCACCTGCGGTGCGAATCCGATTCCACAGGGGTCGGCGTGGGGTCGGGGGCGACTACACCTTCCGCGCGTCGAACGTCCACGCCCCCAATTCCTTCCCCGCCAGATCACTCGCCGTCACCGTCAGCTTCTCCCCCGTCGCCACACCCCGGATCAGCGTCGCCCGGTCGAGCTTCGGCCCCCCGCCCACGAGTTGCCCGTATGGCCGCCCCTCCGCCGGCGCATCGTACCGGTGCTTGTGCGTGTGCCCGCAGACCAGCAGTTGGACGTTCGCCGCCGCCAGCGCCGGGTGCCACAGAGTTTGGGCGTGGCGGCAGTAGCTCGCGTATCCCTCCAGCGTGTCGCCCGGGTTGTCGCCCGGCAGGCCCCAGAGCGGGATGTGGCAGAACACCACGACGAACGGCGCCGACGCGATCTCCGGCCGCTTCAGCGCCGCCGCCAGCCACGCCGCCTGCGCCACACGGTACGGCTCGAACGCCGCCAGCCCGCCCCACGCCGGGTGGTGGTCCGGCTTGTCCTCCCCCGTGTCCAACCCCACGACCGCCAGCGGCCCGTGCCGCACCGTGAACGACCGCCCCAGCGCCCCATGCTCCGCCCACGGGGAAATCGCCCGCGACAACCCGCGCGCCGCCACCCCGCGCACGTCGTGATTGCCGGACGTGAACAGCACCGGCCGATTCGCCGCGTACGCCGCCCCCGCCGGCCGCAGCACCTGCGCGACGACCTGGTCGTCGGTGCGGATGTCGTTGAAGACGTCGCCGTTCCAGATGGTGAAGTCCGCCGGGTCGGCCGCGAGCTTCGCCGTTAGTTCCTTGAGCGTCGGCGTCTGTTCGTGTGTATCGTTGATCACCGCGAACGACGCCCGCACGGCCGCCGGGTCGGGCGGCGTGAACGTGTACACCGGCCCCGCGACCGCCTCGCCCGGCTCGATCTTGTAGGCGCCGCGGAAGGTCACCGGCCGCGTGACGGCCCGGTAGTGAATCGTCTTGCCCGGCTCGAGCCCATCGAGCCGGGCGGAAATGAAACGTTCCGAAAACGGCAGCAGCCCGAACGCCGGTGCGACCGCCCGGCGGTCCAGCTTGTCCGCAGTCGCGCCGTACTCAACCCACCCCGTCGACGGCGCCGAAACGGCCCAGACGACGGTCACGCCCGTCGAGGAAGGATTCTGCAACACCGGCGGGCTATCCACGACCTGCCCGGGCGCGGCGACGGGCGACGGCGGCGCGTCCGCCCCGTCCGTGAATTGTGACCCCGAAACGACCGCGCCCGCGGCGAGCAGTCCACCCAGCAGTTGACGACGCGTCGGCGACACGGCGGGCTCGGGAGTCATCGCAATCCTCGTGAAACGCCTTCCCCTAATCACCGTTGCGGTTACCGGCGGGTCGCGCGCAGCGTTGACTGCACGTCATCATCTCGCGCGACCCACCGTGTGCGCAGCACACCCGCTTGCGGGTTAGCGGGCTGACGCACGCGCGGATTCGAGTCGCCCGTCCGGAATGAATCTGCCCCGGAACACTTGCCACAACCGGGGTCGGCGTGGGTAAGATGAAGACTCCCGGGCGACGCCACCCGGGTTTGTTTTCGGCCGGACACTTGTTGGAACAACTGTTTGCGGGTGCAATGGTATGTGGGAGGGGCCGTGGCGCCGGCGGACTCAGCGCCTCGACCGCCACGCCCCGCGCGGAATCGCATCGACGAGGAACTCTCCATGAACATGAAACGGAACCTGACCCGCGGAATGCTCGGACTGGTCTTGGGCGCCGCCTGCGCCCCCGCCCTCGCCGGCGACTGGGCGAACTGGCGCGGCCCCGAGCAGAACGGGGTCAGCCGCGAGCAGAACCTGCCGGCCACGTGGGACCCGTTCTCCGGGGAAAACCTCGCCTGGCGGAACGACAAGGTCACCGGCATGTCCAGCCCGGTCGTAATGAATGGCAAGCTCTACACCTGGACGCGCGTGGGCGAGGAGAAGTTCGGTGAGGGGGACCGGGCCACGATCGTCGTCGGGCCCAAGACGGCCGAGGCGCTGGTCGCCGTCGACATCGCCACCGGCAAGATCGTTTGGGAGTACAAGGTCAACATGTCCCAGACGGACGTCCCGTTCCACCGCCTCGGGTGGGGGAACGTGGTCGCCGACCCGCAAACCGGGCGGGTGTACGGGTACGGCACGCAGGGGCACCTGGTCTGCCTCGACGGGCAGACGGGTAAGCGCGTCTGGTACCGCCAGATGCTCGAGGAGTTCGGGCAGATCTCGACGTTCGGCGGGCGGACGCAGTCGCCGACGGTCGACGAGGACCAACTCCTGTTCGGCGGCGTCGCGTTCGGGTGGGGCGACAACGCGCAGGGCCAGCACCGGCTGTTCGCGTTCGACAAGGCGACGGGCGAGCTGCGGTGGACGAGCAACACGGGCGGCCGCCCGGTCGACGCGCCCTACGGCACGCCGGTGGTCACCGTCGTGAACGGCGTGCGGACCGCGATCATCTGCGCGGGCGACGGGGGCGTGTACGGCTTCAAGGCCCGCACGGGCGAGAAGTTGTGGGGATATCAGCTGTCGAAGCGCGGGACGAACTCGACGCCCCTCGTCGTCGGCGACCGCGTGATCGCCTGCAGCTCGGAGGAGAGCTCCGACACGTCGACGATGGGGCGGGTCGCGTGCCTGGACCTGACGCAAATCGATCCGGCCAAGAAGACGATCAAGGAGGTCTGGCGGCTCGACGCGCTGGAGGCCGGGTTCCCGTCGCCGACGACGGACGGCAAGAGCGTGTTCGTCATGGACAACTCGGGCAAGGTGCACGCGCTGGACGTCAAGACCGGCAAGAAGCAGTGGGACCAGAAGGTCGGGACGATGGCCAAGGCGTCGCTGGTGTACGGGGACGGCAAGCTGTACGCGGCGGACGCGAAGACGTTCGCGATCATCGAGCCGCCGGAGGCGGGGAAGAAGCGGGCCAAGGTGCTGTCGAAGGTGGAGCTCGAGGCGGACGCGCAGACGCTGGGGCGGGAATACTACATCTTCGGGTCGCCGGCGATTAGCGACGGGCGGCTGTACCTTCAGACGGCGGGCGGGACGTACTGCATCGGCCCGAAGGAGGTCGTCAAGCAGGACGTGAAGCCGGCCGAGCTGGCGAAGGAAGAGCCGGCGGACAAGGGCGCGGCGCCGGCGGTCGTGCAGGTGGTGCCGGCGGACGCGCTGGTGCGGGCGGGCGAGAAGGCGACGTTCAAGGTTCGGACGTTCGACGACAAGGGCCGGCTGCTGGCGGAGAACGTGAAGGCGGAATGGGCGATCGACCAACTGGTGATCCCGCCGCCCCCGGCGCGGCCGGGGACGCCCCCCCCGGCGGCGCCGCCGCAGGTGGTGAAGGCCGGAAACTTGAAGGGGAAGGTGGAGGGCGGGGAGTTCACGTCGGAGAACGGTCCGCCGCAGGGCGGGGCCGTGGTGGCGACGGTGGACGCGGGCGGGACGAAGGTGACCGGCAAGGCGCGCGTGCGCGTGGTGCCGGCGCTGCCGTGGAAGTTCGACTTCGAGGCGGCCCCGACGGACAAGCCGCCGCTGACGTGGCTGAACGCGGGCGGGAAGTTCAAGGTGATCGAGCAACCCGGCGAGGACGGCAAGCCGAACAAGGTGCTGGTCAAGACGCTCGACATCGACCTGTACCACGCGGCCCGGACGTTCTTCGGCGACACGCACCGGTCGGACTACACGATCGAGGCGGACGTGATGACCGGGTTCAAGGAAGCCGGCGGGCGGAAGAACATCCCGGACGTGGGCGTGGTGGCGAACAAGTACGGTCTGCACCTGATGGGGAACCACCAGCAGCTCGTGATTACGCCGTGGACCGGGGCCCTGCCGAAGGAGGGGCAGGCCGGGGCGGCGCTGTACAGGGCGATCCCGTACGCGTGGGTCCCGGAGAAGTGGTACCGGCTGAAGCTGAGCGTACTGACGACCGACGGGAAGGCACAGATCCGCGGGAAGGTCTGGCCGCGCGGCGAGAGCGAGCCGGACAAGTGGATGATCGAGCTCGTCGACGACCAGCCGAACACCGAGGGCAGCCCCGGCCTGTACGGGGAGTCGCTGGTGACGCCGATCAAGAGCGAGATCTACTATGACAACGTCGTGGTGAGCCCGGCGGCGCCGTGAGGCGCACGAGTTCACCGCAGAGTCGCAGAGGCGCAGAGCAGTCGGAGCGGCGGCCTACCGGGTCGCACTTAACCAGAGCACGATGAGGTTGCGATGACGAAATGGACTCGGTTGGCGGCGGCAACGGGTATCGCGGTGGCGGCCATGCTCGGCGGGTGCGAGCGCGGGCCCGCGCCGGCGCAGCAGGCGGCGAAGGGCGACGACGTGGTCGCGCGGCCGATCATGGCGGCGGACGGCGTGGCGGCCGCGTCGAAGCCGGGCGAGTGGACCATGTGGGGCAAGACCCCACAGCGGAACATGGTGACCGACGAGAAGGGCGTGCCGACCGAGTGGCAGGTCGAGGTCAAGGAGGAGAAGGACGGGAAGGAAGTCGTCGTCACGCCCGCCAAGAACATCAAGTGGGTGGCGGCGCTCGGGTCGCAGAGCTACGGCAACCCGATCGTGACCGGCGGACTTGTCATCGTCGGGACAAACAACGAGAGCCACAAGGACCCGAAGATCCAGGGCGACGCATCGTGCCTGATGATCTTCGACGCGAACACGGGCAGCTTCCTCTGGCAGCGCGTGACCCCGAAGCACCCGGCCGGGCGCGTGATCGACTGGCCGTACCAGGGCGTGTGCTCGACCGTGTGCGTCGAGGGCGACATCCTGTGGTACGCGACGCCGAACTGCGAGGTCGTCTGCCTGGACATCGGCCCGACCAAGAAGGACAAGGCCCCGCCGAAGGAGCTGTGGGTCTATGACATGATGAAGAGCGACGGCGTGTTCCCGCACAACATGACGGCGTGCTCGACCTTCGTGTACCAGGACTGGGTGTTCTTCATCACCGGCAACGGGGTGGACGAGACGCACAAGAACCTGCCGGCCCCGGAAGCGCCCAGCGTGATCGCGTTCGACAAGAAGACCGGCAAAAAGGTGTGGAGCGATAACTCGCCGGGCAAGGGCATCCTGCACGGCCAGTACTCGAGCCCGGCGTTCGCCGAGGCGAACGGGGTCCCGCTCTGCATCTGCCCGCTCGGAAACGGGTGGGTGTACGCGTACGACTGCCGGGACGGCAAGATCGTCTGGAGCTTCGACGCGAACCTGAAGGAGACGACCTACCCGACCACGCGGAACGAGCTGATCTCGACGCCGGTGGTCGTCGGCAACCTGATGTACCTGCCCAACGGGCAGGACCCGGAACACGGCGAGGGCCCGGGGCACATCTGGTGCGTAGACATCACGAAGAAGGGCGACGTGAGCCTGGAACTGGCGCCGGAGGGGGCGAACGCGAAGCCGGGCGAGGAGCTGGTCAAACCGCAGGGCGAGGCGAAGGGCATGAAGGGCCGGCCGAACCCCAATTCGGCCGTCGTCTGGCACTTCCGCGGGCAGGACTTCAACAAGAACGGGAAGATCGAGTCGAAGGAGCGGATGAACCGCACGATCTCTACGGTCGCGGTGCACGAGGGCCTGGTGTATGCCCCGGACTTCAGCGGGTACATGCACTGCTTCGACGCCAAGACCGGCGAGCGGCACTGGGTGTACGACACCGAGTCGGCGATGTGGAGCAGCCCGATGATCGCCGACGGGAAGGTGTTTCTGACCAACGAGAACGGCGACGTGAACATCTTCCCGGTCGGGAAGAAGGACCCGAAGGACGACGTGATCAAGATCGAGATGGGCAGCGCGAGTTACTGCTCGCCGGTGTTCACGAAGGGCGTGCTGTACCTGATGACGCGCGATAAGCTGTACGCGATCGAGGAAAAGAAGTAAGCGAATGACGAACGTCGAAGCCGGAAATCCGAATCAAGTCCGAATGACGAAGCCCGAATGACGAAACGTGTGCCCGACGTGACGCCGCCGTTTCGTCATTCGACGTTCGGATTTCGTCATTGATTCGAGTTTCGACCTTCGAGCTTTCCGCACTTTGCGCGTCCGTCCGGAACGAAGCGAACACACTCACCGAACCCCCCTATGTCCACCGTCAACGAATCGAAGGTCAAGGCCGCCCGCGAGAAGCTCGACGCGCACACGCGCGACATGGTCGAGTGGCACTTCAACCCGGAGACCGGGTGCCCGTTCTGGCTCAACTTCGCCAAGGAGAAGGGGCTCGAGCCGCGCAAGCAGGTCAAGGGGTTCGACGACCTGAAGATCTTCGGCCACTTCGAGGACGACTGGCTGCGCGGCGGGCCGGCCCGGCGGTGGCTGCCCAAGGGGCTCGAGGGCCGCGGCATGTACGTGTTCGAGACCGGCGGGTCGACCGGCGTCCCGAAGAGCCGCCTGCAGATCGACGACTGGAAGATCGACTACGAGACGTTCAGCACCACGCTCTCGGACAAGTGGTTCCCCAAGGGGAGCGACTGGCTGATGCTCGGCCCCTCGGGCCCGCGGCGGCTGCGCCTGGCGATCGAACATTTGGCTCAACACCGCGGCGGGATCGCGTTCAGCGTCGACCTCGACCCGCGCTGGGTGATCAAGCTGATCAAGCGCGGCGAGATCGAGGAGGCCAACCTCTACAAGCTGCACGCGGTCGACCAGGCGCTGACGATCTTGCGGGCCAACCCGAACATCAAGTGCATGTTCACCACGCCCAAGCTGCTCGAGGCGCTGTGCGAGAAGATCGATTTGGTGCGCTACGGGATCACGGGCGTGTTCTGTGGCGGGACCGAGATGACCAGCCAGTTCCACCGGTTCGCGCGGGAGGAGCTGGTGCCGGGGATCGACTTCGTCCCGACCTACGGCAACACGCTGATGGGCCTGGCGACGCACAAGCCGTTCGACCCGGCGGACAACTACGAGATCATCTACCACCCGCCAATGCCCCGCGCCGTCGTCGAGATCGTGAACCCGAAAAACGCCGAGGAAAAGGTGCCGTACGGGAGCGTCGGGCGGGTGATGCTGACGACGCTGACGAAGGAGACGTTCATCCCGCGATTCCTGGAGCGCGACCAGGCGATCCGCCGCCCGCCGTGCGACCCGTACCCGTGGGACGGGGCGGGGAACGTGTCGCCGTTCCAGGGGATGGGGATGAGCGTGGTGGAGGGGGTGTATTGAGCGGTCCCGCTAGCTGCCACTCAGCGAGTCGTTGACCGCGTCCTCTCTGTGCCGGCTACAATCGTCCCGGAGACGTTTATGACGATCAGCACTCAACAGCGCATGACGGCGGCGGAGTTTCTCGCGCTGCCGCCCGACAACGTGCGGAGCGAATTGGTTCGCGGGGAGGTGGTCGTCATGAGCCCGAGCCCCAGCTACGACCACGGTTACGCGATCATACGGCTGGCGTACCTACTCGTCGGGTACGCGGCGGCGGAGAAGCTGGGTCAACTCTACTCCGACCTGGATTGCTACTTCGGCCCCGACGACGTGCGGCGCCCCGACCTCCTGTACTTCGCGCCGGATCGGCTCCACCTGCTTGCGGGGGATCAGAAACCCCACGCCCCTCCCGACCTGTGCGTGGAGGTGCTTTCCCCGTCCAATCCGGGCTACGACCGCACCGAAAAGTTTGATACCTATCAAGCCGCCGGTGTCCCCCACTACTGGATCGTCGACCCGATGGAACGCACGCTCGAGGCATACAAGTTGGTCGACGACGTATACGTCCGCAGCGGCCACGGCACCGGTAACGATGTCGTTCACCTGCCGCCATTCGATGGTCTTGCGATCCCCCTCGCCACGCTTTGGCGGCCGCGCGCCTGATTCCTCGAACAACTGATTTTCCCATGCTCCACATCCCCATCCTCCGTCACGGCGTCCCCTACGAATCCGTCGAGCAGATCGAGCTCCTCCACCACGCGACCGGTGAGCCCGTCGCCAAGGTCTCCATGGCCAACGCCGGCCTCGTCGGCCGCGACATCCGCCGCATGGACGACGGCGTCCTCGAACAGTTCACCGTGAAGCAACTGATGGACTTCACGCGGAAGGCCGGCAAGCACTTCATGGAGTCCGCCCTGCCGCTGGGCGACGCGACGCAGACGTTCGACGACTACGTCAAGCAGCTGAGCGCGACGACCGGCATGCCCCAGAGCCTGTGCCGGGGCAACGCGGGCAAGATCTTCCGCATCTTCGACGAGATCGACGTGGTCGTCGCCGGCCTCACGCGCGGGTTCGACCTGACGATCCTCGACCGCGGGTGGGGCGACGACGAGGGGCGGACGCTGAGCTACTTCCGCGAGGGGCGCATCTTCGGGGCCGTCCTCCCGAGCAACTCGCCCGGCGTGCACTCGCTGTGGATCCCGGCCGTGACCCTCAAGGCCCCGATCGCCCTCAAGCCCGGCCGCGAGGAGCCGTGGAGCCCGTTCCGGATCATCCAGGCGTTCATCGCCGCGGGATTGCCCAAGGAGGCGTTTGGCTTCTACCCGACCGACCACGGCGGGGCCGGCGAACTGCTCCGCGAAGTCGACCGCTCCATGCTCTTCGGCGACGCCGGCACCACCAAGCGCTACGCCCACGACCCGCGCGTCGAGCTCCACGGGCCGGGCTATTCCAAGGTGATCCTCGGCCCGGACGCGGCCGACAACTGGGAGAAGTACGTCGACGTCATCACCCAGTCGATCAGCGCCAACGGCGGGCGCAGTTGCATCAACGCCAGCGCCGTATGGACGCCGAAGAATGCCGACAAGATCGCCAAAGCGGTGGCCGAGCGCCTCGCGACTTGGCAGGCCCTGCCCGCCGACCACCCCGACGCCAAGCTCGCGCTGTTCGCCAACCCGGCCATGCCCGAGCGGATCAACATGATGATCGACGCGAACCTGCCCGGCGCGCGAGACCTGACCCAGGAGATCCGCGGCACCCCGCGGCTGGTCAAGCAGGGCCGGTGCACCTGGCTGCTGCCGACGATCCTGCGGGCCGAGCGCGACCACGCCCTGGCGGGCAAGGAGTTCCTCTTCCCGTTCGCGACGGTGATCGAGTCGCCGATGGAGGAGATTCCCGAAGCGATCGGCGACACGCTGGTCGGCACGGTGATCACGGACGACAGAAAGCTCCAGCGGAAGTTCATGGCCTGCCGGCACATCGACCGCCTGAACCTCGGACCCGTGCCCACGTTCAAGCTGTCGTGGGACCAGCCCCACGAGGGCAACTTGTTCGAGCACCTGTACCGCCAGCGCGCGTTCCAGGCCGAGGGCGTGGCGCAGGAAGAGGTCGCCACGGGCGTGATGCCGTGACGCGCCCGCCGGCGTGCTCACTTCAGTGAGGCACGAAACTCCGTCGAAATCACACCGCTCGTCCTCGCGCCTCACCGACCGATGCCCCACGACGCCGACCTCGTCATCCACCGTTCGCTCGCGCCGCACGTGATCCCCGGGTCGCGCGTGCGCGTGGTCTTTCATCCCGGTGCCCTTCGGGAGATCGGCCCGATCGCACAGGCGGAAGGCGCGACCCGCGCCCTCCTCGTCTCCGACCAGGGCATCGTCGACGCCGGCCACGTCGAGACGGCCATGCGGTCGCTCTACAAGACCGGCATCGTCACCCGCCTGTACGACGGCGTCGCCGAGAACCCGACGACGACGCACGTCCACCGCGGGCTGGCGATCGCCAGGAAGTTCGAGGTCGACTTCATCATCGGCCTGGGCGGCGGGTCGTCGATGGACTGCGCCAAGGGGATCAACTTCCTCCTGACCAACGGCGGGCAAATCGCCGACTACTGGGGCGTCAACAAGGCCACCAAGCCCCTGCTCCCGCTGATCGCCATCCCGACGACCGCCGGGACCGGCTCTGAGGCGCAGTCGGCCGCGCTCATTAGCGACCCCGACACGCACGTGAAGATGGCCTGCTGGGACGAGAAGGCCGCGGCGCGCGTCGCCATCCTCGACCCCGAGCTCACGCGCACCCAGCCCAAGCGCGTGGCCGCCGCGACGGGCATCGACGCCGTCACCCACGCCGTCGAGTCCGCCGCCAGCACCAAGCGCACGCCCGTATCCGTCCGCTTCTCCGCCCGCGCGTGGGGACTGCTCTCGGGCGCGTTCGAGCGAGCGATCGGGAGTGCGCCGGACGACGCCGCCCGCGAGGACATGCTGCTCGGCGCCCACCTCGCCGGGTGCGCCATCGAAAACTCCATGCTCGGCGCCGCCCACGCCTGCGCCAACCCGCTCACCGCCAAGTTCGACATGGTCCACGGTCTCGCCGTCGGGTGCATGATGCCCCACGTCGTCCGGTACAACTCGGCCGGCGCGGACCACCCCTACGGCGACCTGGGCCTCTCCCCCGACGCGCTCGCCGCGCGCCTCGACGCGCTCCTGGTCGCGGGCAACCTCCCGCGCCGCCTGCGCGACGCCGGCGTGACCGAAGCCGCAATCCCGGGCCTCGCCGAGATGGCCGCCAAGCAGTGGACCGCGACGTTCAACCCACGAAAAGTCGGGGCGGCGGAACTCGCCGAGATTTACCGAATGGCGCTGTGACCGGGGTGGCGGGGATTTCAACGGCGCGGTAAACGAACACTAACTACCCAGAGTGGTTTTCGTGGCCTGGGTACCGCCCGCAGGGCGATACCC
>DASPKW010000433.1:0-8065 GCA_035627895.1 Tepidisphaeraceae bacterium
CGCCGGTCGACGGGTCGATCATCTGCTCGCAGTTCCCGTGGTCCGCCGTCACGATCGCCACGCCGTCCTGTCGCCGCAGCGCCTCCAGGATCCGCCCCACGCAGATGTCGACGTGCTCCACCGCCCGCACCGCCGCCGGCAGCGACCCCGTGTGCCCCACCATGTCCCCGTTCGCGAAGTTCACCACAATCAGGTCCGTCGCGTTCGCGTCGATCCGCTTCACCACCTCGTCGCAGATCCCGTACGCGCTCATCTCCGGCATTTGGTCGTACGTCGCCAGCGGCTTGCCATCGGGTAGGAACTTCGCGCTCGGCACGATCTGCCGCTCCTCCCCAGGGAACGGCGTCTCCCGGTAGTCGTTGAAGAAGAACGTCACGTGCGGGAACTTTTCCGTCTCCGCACACCGGAACTGCGACAGCCCCAGGTTCGACACGTACTCGCCCAGCGTGTTCACCATCTTCGGCGGCTTCGGAAACGCCACGTGCACCGGCAGCCCCTTCTCGTACGCCGTCATCGTCGCGAAGTACAACGGGATCTTCGGCCCCCGGTCGAACCCCTGGCTCACCTCCCCCTCGATCTCGTTCCCGTTGTGGTCCTTGACCCGCGCCTTCTCCTGGTACGGAAACGTGTCGTACACGAACGCCTTGGTCAGCTCGCGCGGCCGGTCCCCCCGGTAGTTGTAGAAAATCACCGAGTCGCCCGGCTTCACGATCGCCAGCGGCGCCCCCTGCGCGTCCACCACCACCGACGGCGCGATGAACTCGTCGCCCGACATGTTCGACGACACCGGGTGCTCGTAGTAGGCCCGGATCGCCGCCTCCGCCGACGCGTGCTTCGCGCCCGCCCCCGCCGTCAGCGCCAGGTACGCCTTTTCCACCCGGTCCCACCGGTGGTCGCGGTCCATCGCCCAGTACCGCCCCGTCACGCTCGCGATTCGCCCCACGCCAATCTGGCGCATCTGCCCCTCGATCTGCCGGATGAACTCCAGCCCCGAGTTCGGTGACGTGTCCCGACCATCGGTAAACGCGTGCAAAAACACCCGCCCCAGCCCCTTGCGCTTGGCCATCAGCAGCAGCGCGTACAAATGCTCGAGCAGCCCGTGCACCCCCGCGTCGGACGCGATCCCGAAGAGGTGCAGCGCCCCGCCGGTCTTCAGCGCGTTCTCCACGGCCCCCGCCAATACGGCGTTCTGCTCGATCTGCCCGTTCCGGCACTGCTTGGTGATCGCCACCGACTCCTGGTCGACCACGCGCCCCGCCCCGATGTTCTGGTGCCCCACCTCGCTGTTCCCCATCGTCCCCTCCGGCAGCCCCACGTCGAACCCGCTCGTCTGGATCAGCGTGTTCGGATACTCCGCCATCAGCCGGTCTGCCACCGGGTGCTTCGCCAGGTAGACGGCGTTCGACGAGTTCCATTTCGAATCCGGATTCTTCCCCCACCCATCCCGGACGACGATCACGAGCGGACGCTTAGACGGCTTCATATCCCGCGCATCTTACGACTGCCGCGCGCGCCCACAAGCGCGCCCCGCCCCCTCGCGCGAGCCCCGCCAGAACGTCGCGCCCGTACTCAGCGGTCGCACCGAAGGTGCACGTGACCGACGACCGCGCTCGCCGCGCCCGCCCGCCCGCGCGCGCGCGCCATTCGTCCACCCCGCGCGCAAACCCACCTTGTATGACATCAATCGCACACACAATCAACAGCCCCCTTCAAAAAATTCTCCCCTCTGCGACCGCCGCGTCCCTGCGGTGAAACAGTCTCGTCCCCGATGCGCGCCGCCGAAAATTTCGCAACCCTCGCAAAAAAGGATTGACTGTATTTTTTCCGATTCGTAAACTCGCGCGCTAGAAAGGAGGTGACTAAGCGCCATGGCAATGAAGAAAGCCGCTAAGAAGACGACCAAGAAGTCGTCCAAGAAGACGACCAAGAAGAAGTAAGCTCCTCACCGAGCTTCGCCGCGTCGGGATCCGTGGCTCCAACCAAACTGGCCCCGACGTCCTTCATGGTCTGATCAACAGTCACCACTAAAGTTTCCGGGCCTGGCTCCAAAATCTCGGCCCACGAAACACCCAGGAACCTTCCCTGCCACGGCGGAAGGTTTCTTTGTTTTACAGACCAATACACGCGATTTCCGCGTCCCCGCGAGATAGCTGCAGGGCAACGCCCTGCCGACGCGCCCGCCTCCCGAGCCCCGCCTCATCGCGCTATGTTTCTTGCCCCCGACGGACAACTCCTCTCCCAGAACGTCCTCGCCGCGCGGCTCGGTGTCCTCATCCCCGACGACTTCTGCCGCATCTGGTCAGCCTACCGCGCCCTGGTCTCCCCAGAGAAGTTCGAACCCCTCGCCTACTACGTCTTCACGCTCTTTCCGAGCATTCCCCCCGAGGCGCACGGCGGGCCCAACGTCCCACCCGAGGTCCGCATCTTCGGCCGCATCGGTGCCGACGGCGGCGTCTACGGCTACCTCGTCCACGCGCCCGAGTGTCCTGCCGACGACTACCCCGTCGGGATCTTTGTCGCGATCGACCACGAGGGATTCCTCGCCCGCGCCCCCACCACCCGCCCCGCGTTCGAGCTCCTGCTCGCGCAGCGCCTCCAGTGGAACCTCGAGAACCCGGCCGACCCGCAACCCGCGCGCGCGATCGAGGTTGCGCGAGAACTGGCGACCACGCTCGGCCTCACCATCGAACGGCGACGCATCCCGCGCGGGCGACCCTTCCGCCCAAAGCTCCCTGCGGGCTGGCGTCACGTCCCTACCCTCGATGGCGTCGGCGCCCTCGCGCCGGCCGACGCGTTCGCCCGCAAGCCGCACCCCGGGTACCGCCGCCCCACCCCACTCGCCGCGCCGATGGCCGCCGCCCGCGACGCCCTCCGCGCAGGCCTGCCCGGCACCGCCCTCGCGCTCGCACGCGACGTCTGGACGAACCATTGGGGCGTTACCGGCGTTCCCGAAGAACTCGGCCCGATCCTGATCGCCGCTTACACCGCCCTCGGCCGCCCCGCCTACGCCACCATCGTCCAGCGACAGGTCGAGATCGCCGTTCCATGGAACAAAAAGATCGAAGACCGGTTCGGCCCGCGCAAGCGACCGGAATGAGACTCGTCATCCCCTCATCCCCTCACCTCGCCCGCTTCCTCCCCTCGACGCGCCCCAACCCACCCACCATCTCGATAAACGCCCGCGCCGCCGCGCTCACATGCGCCCCGCGCGGCGTCAGCACGTACCACGGCCGCTCCACCACCAGGTCCTTCACCTTCAGCCGCGCCAGCCGCCCGATCCGCACGTCCGCCGCGATCGCCAGCCCGCTCACGATCGCCACCCCCACCCCCTCCATCACCGCGTGCTTGATCGCCTCCGTGCTCCCCAGGCTCATCGCCACCTCCACCCCGAGCCCCCGCGCCCCCAGCGCCTCCTCCACCAGCGACCGCCCGCCCGACCCCACCTCCCGCACCACGAACGGCTCGGCGCACAACTCCTCCGCGCTGATCTCCCCCTTCTTGGCCAGCCGATGCCCCGGCGGCGCGATCGGGAACAACCGGTCTCTCATGAACACGCGCGACTCGATCGCCTCGTCCTCCACCACGCTCTCCGCCAGCCCCACGTCGATCCGCCCCATCTTCATGATCCGCTGAATGCTCCCCGTCGGCTGCACCTCCATCCGCATCTCCACCCCCGGGTACGCGCGCCGGTACCTCACCAAAATTGGCGGCAGCAGGTACACCCCGATCGTCGTCGTCGCCGCGACCGCCAGCCGCCCGCGCCGCAGCCCCGCCATCTCCCCCATCACGCGCTCGGCCTCCCCCGCCAGCGAGAAGATCCGCCGCGCGTAGTCCGCCAGCGCCTCACCCGCGGCCGTCAGCCGGATCCCGCGCGGCAACCGGTCCACCAACACCGTCTGCAAACTCTCCTCGAGTTGTTTGAGCTGCTTCGACACCCCCGGCTGACTCACCATCAGCCGCTCCGCCGCCCGACTCACGCTCCCCGCCTCGGCGACCGCGTGGAAGATCTCTAAATGTCCAAAGTTCAGAGGCATAACCTCTAGTTATACCAGACATGAAAAGGATGTATTAGACTTCTATCTCGGCACCCCATATCTTTCTGGTCGTCCGATCGACGGATGCGTCATCCGCCCGGACCAGTCAAGTAACGATTAACGGTTAATGCCTAAGGGGGAACCAGTTAAGCATTAATCGTTACGTTTTACGGTACTCCCCATGGCCCACATCATCGCCGAGCCCTGCGTCAACGTGAAAGACACCGCTTGCGTCGCCGTCTGCCCGGTCGACTGCATCCACCCGACCAAGGACGAGGCCGACTTCGGCACCCAGGACATGCTGTACATCGACAACGACACCTGCATCGACTGCGGCCTCTGCGTCGACGAGTGCCCCGTCAAGGCCATCTTCCCCCAGGACGACCTCCCCGCCGAGTGGAACAACTTCATCGAGCGCAACGCGCTCTACTACAAGGAAAAGAAGTAACCCGCGGAGATCAAATTTGCCGCAAAGAGCGCAAAGGCGCAAAGCAGACAGACAAAGAGAAAGTGGAATCCACCCGGCGCACCACGCCCCTCTCCGCCTTGTCTTCTTTGCGCTCTTTGCGTCTTTGCGGCTACTTCGAACGCCCGCGCCCCCCGATGGGTATAATCCGCCGTCCACTCGCACCTCTCACAGGAGCCCCAAGACCATGACCCGCACCGCCCTGTTCGTCGCCGTCGCCTCCGCCCTCGTCGGCGCCGCCTCCCTCGCCTTCGCCGCCGACGCCCCCAAGCCCAAGGGCCCCACCACCAAGCCCTCGGCCACCAAGCCCGCCGCCGTCGACCCCAAGCCCGTCAACAAGATCTGCCCCGTCGAGGGCGGCGACCACGAGATCGACCCCAAGGTCACCACCGTCTACCAGGCCAAGACCATCGCCTTCTGCTGCCGCGACTGCATCGACGAGTTCAACAAGAACCCCGAAAAATACGCCAAGGGCATCAAGTAACCCGCACCCGTCCGAGAATCCGCCGCTCGCGGCTTAACCACTGACCACAACGCACCCACCGCGCCTGCGCGGTGGGTGCTTCGTTTGACCCACTCCCCCACTCCCCTGCTCCCCTGCTCCCCTGCCCCTCATCTCCTCACCTCCCCCATCTGGACTCATTCCCCCAATCGCATATCGTGACGCCCGCGCGCAAAACTCGCGCGGGAGAGCCCACGGATGGCGTTACTCGTCGACGGCCTGATCATCGTCCTCTACTTCGTCGCGATCATCTGGATCGGCCTCTACATGGGCCGCCGGGAGAAATCGCTCCACGACTTCGCCCTCGGCGGGCGCAACGTCCCGTGGTGGGCCGTCATGGCCTCCATCATCGCCGCCGAGACCAGCGCCGCCACCTTCATCGGAACCCCCGAGCAGGGCTACACCACGCAGGGCCTCGTCTACGTCCAGCTCACGATCGGCCTGATCATCGGCCGCGTCATCGTCGGCTACGTCTTCCTCAAGCCCTACTTCAGCTACAAGGTCTACACCGTCTACGACTACCTCGGCGTCCGCTTCGGCCCCGCCAGCAAGAACTACGTCTCCGCCCTCTTCCTGATCATGCGCACGCTCGCCAGCGGCGTCCGCCTCCTCGTTCCCGCCCTCGTCATGGTCCTCGCCTGGCGCCTGTTCGTCACCCCGTCCTCCGAAGGCGGCGGAAGGGGGGGCGTCGAGTTCTCCCAGACCTCCGCCGTCACCTCCGTCGCCCCCTACGTCTGGGCCATCTGCATCCTCACCGTCCTCACGTGCCTCTACACCGCCATCGGCGGCATCAAGGCCGTCATCTGGACCGACGTCATCCAGGCCACCCTCATGTTCGGCAGCGCGATCGTCGCCGCCGTCACCCTCCTCTATCACATCGGCGGCGACTCCTGGAACCTGCTCGACGGCTTCCGCGCCCTGGGCACTCACGTCCCCACCATGACCGAGGCGGCCGGCTACGTCCGCACCGGCGTGGAAGACGCCGCCGTCGCCAAGTGGCAGTTCAAGACCGGCGTCGCCGAGATGCGCTGGTGGAACTACGTCCAGCTCGTCCTCGACAGCGAGTTCACGATCTTCAGCGCCATCCTCGGCGCCACCGCCGGCAACATGGCCGCCTTCGGCACCGACCAGGACATGGTCCAGCGCATGCTCACCGCCCAGTCCTACCAGAAGGGCCGCCGCAGCCTGATCACCGCCGCCCTCATGGACGTCCCCGTCGCCGCCATCTTCAGCTTCATCGGCGTCCTTCTGATCGCCTACTACCAGCAGAACCCCACCCTCAGGCCCGCAGCCACCAGCGACGTCTTCGGCGCCTACATCCTCAACGGCCTCCCCGTCGTCGTCCGCGGCCTCGTCCTCGCCGGCCTCCTCGCCACCGCCATGGGCAGCCTCTCCGCCGCCCTCAACTCCCTCGCCACCAGCTTCACCAACGACTGGTACATCCCGTACATGGCCAAGGGCAGGGCCGAGACGCACTACGTCGCCGCCGCCCGCCTCTTCACCGCCGTCTTCGCCGGCCTGATGGTCGTGGTCGCGTCCGGCTTCGCCTACGCCAAGGTCACCGACCCCAAGGTGCAGATCATCCCCGTCGCCCTCGGCATCGGGAACTTCATCCTCGGCCCGATGCTCGGCGTCTTCGCCCTCGGCATGTTCACCCGCAACCGTGGCTCCGACCGCGGCAACCTCCTCGCCATCACCGCCGGCCTGCTCACCACCATCGTCCTAGGCGGCCTCCACGTCGAACTCGCCAACCTCTGCTCCGGCCTGCTCGGCTCCGACGTCCGCTTCAAGCGCCCCATCTGGCTCCCCCGCGTCGCCTTCACCTGGTTCGCCCTCGTCGGCGCCACCGCCGTCTTCCTGGTCGGCATGCTCTACCGCACCCCGCCCACGGTGCTGGAGAAGGCCAAGGCCCGCGCCGCCGAAGCCGCCGCCGGCGAGGACCGCCCCATCGCGCTGCGCGGCTGACCCCCCCCATTCGCAGCTCCGCCCTCGAAATGGCCCCGGCAGTGGCTTCGCCTCTTCGCGATAGTCATCCCGCAGCTCCCGCAAACCCGTCCTCAAAGCGCTCAAATGCGCTTCCACGGTGCACTTGCACCTCCGCCGACAAACGCCCGCCCGGCGGTCGCTTGGCGGCGTCGCGGCACACCCGCAAAAGCCTCCCCATCGCGCCGCGCGGTGAATCCATCGTCCAAGCAGTCGTCATCCGGGATGCCATGGTCAGACCCGCCGCGAACGAGTTGAATCGCGCGATCGACGTAATAGGCGAGGATGGGCCGCGTCGCGGCGCGGCGGTAATCTGTGCGCCCGACACCCCGTTGGTCGTCCGCCGTTCCCCCGTTCCCAAAGCCTCGTAGTCACGACATGAGTCACGCCCACCAAGACAGCCGTTTCGCGACGACCACGATAATCCTGTTCCGCCCCGTGGACGGTCGCCGATTCCGCGAGTTCCACCAAGCTTGTGAACTGCTGGATCTCCCGCGCGAGCGCAGGCGCATGGGCCTGGTGACCTTCAAGCAGAAGTCTACACAACTCCACAGCCCCGGCTTCGGCTTTCACCCCGGACCGGTCGACCTTCGCGTCCGACTTCGCGGCAGCCGGTGGATCCACCTGCTGGCGCCCGTCGCCATTCCCGACGCCGCGGAGGCGACGCTTCGGTGCAAGACCCTGGAGGTCGTCGTCATCGATCGGGACGAGCCGAAACGGCATACGACGATTCGAATCGCGTCGAGGGGCAAGCCCGTCCTCACCTTCTCCGCCACGGGACCCGTCGACGGCCCGATGACGGTGGTCAAATTCGAGTCGGACCGGAAATACGCGTCCGTGATCAAGGAGCGGACCATCGAGGGTGCACGGGCGGCGATCCTCCGCCTGGCGGACGCTAAGCCGCGGCGCTTGACCGTCGAGCGTCGTGACGACGTCACGGTCCTCCGTGCGGCGGACGGACGGGCGCTGGGCGCGAAAGACCTGCACGAAGCGTACATGGTGGAATACGAGGTCGTCTCAGCCGCCGACAGCCCTGCAAGCGTGGCGCTCCAGTCGGCGATCGACGACGCCGACCCCGTA
>DASPKW010000434.1:0-3145 GCA_035627895.1 Tepidisphaeraceae bacterium
CCGATGACGAGACGGTGGGACACTCCGCCACGCTCAGTGGCGTGGCTCCGTTCGGCTACACCGGCTCGGTCGTACCCCCAGACTCCCCCCGCCGCCCCCGTCCGCCGCCCGGCTCACGCCGCGCCGCCGCCGACCCGGCCCGCACGCACGTGTCCTCACGGACATGACTCACGTCCCGTCAAGGACAACGCTCACAAGTCCTCACGGACATGGCTCACGCCTCTCACGGAGATTGATTACATGAGCGTGGTCTCAGCCCACATCGGCCGAGCCGAATCTGCAGATTGCCGCATGCACAATCTAAGGGACAAGTATTTTTCCCTATAGGAGTTAATTCCGCCCATTTTTTGATGCTCGTAGGTACGTTCCCTCGCTCCCGTGACGGGAGGCCCTGCGCCGACGACGGAGTCGGCGTCGACATGCAAGCTCTCACTCGGGACAAAAAGGAACGGACCACATGGCAAGGCTGGGCAAGGGTGCGGCGGGCGCGAATTCGACCGGCGAGCGCATTGAGAAGGGGCGACGGGCGACTGCCCGGGCGGCCGCGTTCGCGGTCGAGCAACTCGAATCCCGGTGGATGCTCGCGATCGACGCGCCCTCGCTGTTGGTCGCCAACGCGGCGGCCACGCCGGGCGCGGCGCCGGCCGTCATGCTGTCCTGGCGGGACAACTCGGACAACGAGACGAGCTTCAAGATCGAGCGGGGGACCGACGGGGTCACGTTCACGCAAATCGACACCGTCGGCCAGGACGTGCGCGCGTACAGCGACACGTCCAGCCTGACGTCCAACGTCAAGTATTACTACCGCGTCCGCGCGGCCAATTCATCCGAAGACTCTTCGTACGCGGCGGCGGCCGACGCGACCGGGTGGGACAGCGCGAACATTGGCGGCGTGACCGGCGGGTCGCACGGCGTCAGCAGCGGCACGGTCACGGTCCAGACGAGCGGCCAGGCGTTCAGCGGCACGTCCGACCACTTCCGCTTCTCATTCCGCTCGCTTACGGGCGACGGCACGATCATCGCGCGGGTCGCGACCTTGCAGAACACCAGCCCGTGGGCACGGGCGGGCGTCATGATCCGCGACGGGACGGCCGCCAACGCGAAGTTCGTCTCGATGGCGATCACGGCCGGCAGCGGGGCCGAGATGGGCAGCCGGTCGACGACCGGCGGCAACGCCTACATGCCCACGTACTCGGGCCACGCCGCACCGAAGTGGGTCAAGCTGGTCCGCGCGGGCACCAGCTTCTCCGGGTACGTGTCGGCCGACGGCGCGAGCTGGACCTTGGTCCGTACGGCGACGGTCGCGATGGACACCACGGTGCAGGTCGGTCTCGCGGCGTCCGCCGCCGCGTACGGGACGACCGGCACGAGCACGTACGACAACGTCGAGGTCGAGTGGAAGGACCACGCGCTGCCGGCCGGCTGGGCCAGCGGCGACGTCGGGTCGACCAGTGGCCTTGCCGGCAGCGCACGGTACGACGCGGGCGCGTTCAACTTCGCGGTCGAGGCGAGCGGGCACAACGTCGGCGGGACGGCCGACACGTTCCACTTCGCGCACCGCCCGCTCGTCGGCGACGGCGAGGTCGTCGCCCGGGTCGTCGGGATGGCCGGGCAGGACAGCAGCACGCCGTACGCCTGGGCCAAGGCCGGCGTGATGTTCCGCGCCGGGACCGGCGACGCGGCCAAGAACGTGTTCCTGGCGATCACCGGGTCGCAGGGCGCGATGTGGCAGTACCGCACGACCACGGGCGGCAGCACGACCGAGACCCTCTCGACCGGCAAGGCGGCCCCGTACTACGTGAAGGTCAAGCGGGTCGGCGACGCGTTCACCGGGTACACGTCCGCGGACGGGACGACGTGGACCCAGATCGGGTCGTCGGTCACGATCAGCGGCATCGGGTCGAGCCTGAACGTCGGTCTGGCCCTGTCGGCGGCGGGGTACGGCGCGCTGAACACGACGAGCTTCGACAACGTGAAGTTCACGCCCAGCGTGCCGGTGCTGACGGCGGCGGCCGTGCACGCGCACCGAGTCGACCTGTCGTGGACGGACACGAGCGGGAGCGAGAGCGGGTTCGTGCTCCAGCGGTCGGCCGACGGCGGGACGACGTGGGTGCAGCTGCCCGACACGGACGAGGACATCACGGCCAGCGGGTACCTCGACACGGGCGTCTCGCCCGGCGTCACCTACCAGTACCGGGTCAAGGCGTTCATCGCCGACGCGGGCGTGCGTGGCGAGAGCGCGTGGCACACGGTCGGGTCGGTCGCGACGACCGGCCTCGGCGACGGGCTGAGCGCGAGTTACTGGGCGGCCCGGGACTTCTCCGGCACGCCGGTCACACGGGTCGACCCGGAGGTCAGCTTCCACTGGGCCGCGAACCAACCGCCGGCCACCGGCATCCCCGCGTCGCCGTTCACGGCCGAGTGGCGCGGGCAGGTCAAGGCGCCTTCGACCGGGACGTACACGATCAGCACGTGGAGCGACGACGGCGTCCGCGTGTGGGTGAACGGACAACTGCTGATCGACCATTGGAACGTGCATGCGCCGACCGAGGACACGGCCACAATTTCGCTGACGGCCGGCCAGAAGTACGACGTGCGGATGGAGTACTTCCAGAACGCGGGGACCGGCGACGTTCAGCTCCGGTGGATCCGCCCGGGCGAGACGGCGGTCGAGGCGATCGCGACGCAGTACCTCTATTCTGCGGTGACCTTGACCGCTCCGGCCGCGCCCGGGTCGCTCCAGGTCAAAAAGCCCGGGCCCGAGGAGATGGACGACGTGTCCGCCACGCTCCTTGACGACGTGCCGCTCACCTGGACGGAGGCGTCCGGCGCGAGCCGGTACGTCGTGTACCGGATGGGGCCGTCGGACACGGCGTGGCAGGAGCGGGGCTCCGTCGTATCGACGACCCTCAGGTTCTACGACGAGGTGCCGACTGGCGGTCAGCGGTACCGGTACAAGGTCGCGGCCGTCGGAGCCGGGGGTCGGACCACCGTAGACGTGCTCGATCAACCGGAAGACGTGTCCGGCTTTGCGACGCCGGACTACATCCGCGTCGAGTTCGACGAAGTCCCGGACAACGTCCGACACGTTGAAGTGCGCCGCTCGGCGGACTACGGCGTCACATGGGCGCCGGCCCAGCAGGTG
>DASPKW010000435.1:0-29473 GCA_035627895.1 Tepidisphaeraceae bacterium
TCACCTTCATGCTCGTAATCCATCGTGTTCGCCCGCTCGACCGGCACCGCCGACAACACCGCCTCAAGCACCTGCGTCACCGTCGGCACGCCCGGCATGAGCTGCAGTGAAACCAACTCCGCGTTCGGCCCCAGCGTCGACGCCGCCGGGTAGTTCCCGTCCGCAATGAGAATCTTCGAGTGATGCCCCCCGCGGGCGATGATCGCGAGAATGTCGGGATGAAGTAGTTTGGATTTGAGCATGAAGGTGATTGCCGATTGCCGATTGCCGATTGCCGATTGAAAACGCGCGCCCTGTTTAGCCGCGACCCGAAGGGCAAGCGACAGCGCCGCCCGAAGGCGAGCGCGTCGAGCGCGGTCCACGAGAGGGACATGGGTAAGGCTATAGCCGTAACTCATCCTACCTCAACAACTCTCGATAACGCCGAATCGTCTGCCGCGCCGCCGCCTCCGAATCCGGCGCCGGAAAACACTCCGCCGACAAATACCCCGCATATCCCACCTCCCGCAGCACCGCCACGATAGGCGAAAAGTCCGTGTGCCCCCACCCAGCCGCCAGCCGGTTCGAGTCCACGCAGTGCACGTGCCCGAGCCGCGGCCCTAGCCCCCGCAGCGTCCCCGCCACGTCGCGCTCCTCGATGTTCATGTGAAACAGGTCGGCCAGGATCATCACGTCCGCCAGCCCCACCTCGTCCAGCCACGCCGCCGCATCGCCCTGCCGGTTAAACAGATTCGTCTCATACCGGTTCAGCGGCTCGTACAGCAGGGGGGCGCCGTAGGTCTGCTTCGCGTGCCCGGCCAACGCCCCCAGCGACTCCGCCAGCCACCCCAGCGCCGCCTCACGCTTCCCGTCCGCGTGCCGCCCCTGCATCGACCCGATGATCGCCGGCGCCCCGAACCCTCCCGCGAAATCGACAATCCCCCGCACGAACTCCACCGCCCGCCGCCGCGCCCCCGCGTCCGGGTCCGTCAGCGAAAGCTTCTCCACCACCCACCCCGCCCCCGTCCCCACCGCCGCCAGCGCCAGCCCGTGCTCCGCCAGCATCCCCCGCAACTCCCCCGCATCAACCGCCGACCCCGACGGCGGAAAAACCTCCACCCCGTCAAACCCCAACCGCGCCGCCTCCGCCACCGACCCGGCCAAATCCCCATGAAACACGAACGGCCCCTGCCGAGCCTGTGGAACCAGCGCGATGGTGATGGCGGTCTTCATAATGCGTCAGCCACAGATGCTCACAGATCTACACGGATGCGTTTCGGCCGGATTTCACAACCCACGTCTGTGAACATCTGTGGGCATCTGTGGCCAATGATTTACCCCACCTCCACCATCGCCTTGATGCACCCCGTCTCCGGCCGCGTGAACTTCGGGAAATCCGCGATCAGCGAATCGAACGTCGTGTGGTGCGTCACCCACGGCCGCGTGTCGATCTGGCCCGTCTCGATCAGCCCCACGATCCGCGTGAAGTCCGCCGGTTCGGCGTTCCGGCTCGCCAGCAGCGTCATCTCCCGCGAGTGGAACAGCGGGTCCGGAAACTGCACGTCCGCCGTCACGATTCCGACGTACACCATCCGCCCCGTGTGCCCGACGTAGTTGAACGCGTGGTTCATCGACTTCACGCTGCCGGTCGCGTCGATCACGAGCGTCGGCAAGTGCCCGCCGCCGATCTCCTCCAGCCTCGCCCCCTCGTTGCCATCGGGCTTGATCACGTGATCGACCCGCATGACGTCCTTCGCGAACGCCAGACGAGTGTCCGACAAGTCCAGCACCGTCACGCTCACGCCCGCGAGCCTGAGAAACTCGATCGCGCTCAGCCCGATCGGCCCCGCCCCGATCACCAGCGCGTGCTCGCCCTCTTCCGGCCTTCCCCGGTTCACCGCGTGGCACCCGATCGCCAGCGTCTCCACCAGCGCCGCCTGCTCGAGCGTGAGCTTGTTCGCCGGGTGGAGCTTCCGCGCCGGCAGCACGAACCGAGGCCGCATCCCGCCGTCCGTGTGCACGCCCAACACCTTCAGGTTCTTGCAGCAGTTCCCCCGCCCGACCTTACACGAATAACACGCCTGGCAGTTCATGTACGGCTCGACCGCGCACCGGTCGCCCGCCGTCACGTTCGTCACCCCGTCCCCGACCGCCAGCACCTCCACCCCCAGCTCGTGCCCCGGGATCCGCGGGTACGAGTAGAACGGCATCTTCCCCAAGTACCCCGAGATGTCCGTCCCGCAGATCCCCACCCGGTGCACCTTGACCAGCGCCTCCCCGGGGCCGGGCTGCTCCGGCTCCGGGATCGACGTGCGGGCGAACGACTGCGGCCTCTCGAGCAGGATGGCGTCCATAGTGTGTGAGGCCCATTGTCCGCGCCCCCACCGGCGTGACAAGCAGGGGGTGGTCGTGACACCGTGAGCGCGTGGGTGCTGAGATGGCTGCAGGTCAACGACCTGCTGACGCGCCCCGCTCCGCGACACCCTCGCCTCGCGACCCGCTCCACACAGTGCGCGATCCAACCCGGTTCATTCGCAATGCATGACTACATCGCGCCCTGCCCCATGCCCTGATCAGGGCAGTTTGGGCGATTCTCCGCCGATTCGATCACTTTTTCTTGGCCCCAATTCCCCGCCCGACGTAGATTCGCCGCGTCGGTCACACGTCAGTTTGATCAACCCGTGCGTCGGCGTCGACCCGCGCACCAGAGTCATCGATCACGCCACCCGTTTCCCGCGAGATCACCCATGACCAGCCTCATCCGCACGTGGAAGTGCGTCCCCTGTGATCGGACCTACCGCTCGAAGGCCACCGGCCTCGCCGGCGCCGATTCGGCCCCGCGCCACTGCCCCGCCTGCGGCGCGCCGATGGCCCTCGCCAGCGAGGACCTCGACCGCCCCACCCCAAAGCCCAAGGCCGTCGCCGCCTCCGCACCCGCCAAGCCGTCCCGCCCCGCCGACCCCGCCGCCGCGCTCTCCGCGTTCAGCCCGTCCGCGCCGTGGACCCCGGCGGCCGACCCCGGCCCCTCCACCGGCCTCTCACACCGCGCCGCCGGCGCCGCCCGCCGCCTCGCCGGCCTCGACGCCCTTGCCGAGCAAGTCCCCCTCTCCGCCGCCGCCCTCACCTCCCTCGCCAATAAGGCCTACGCGTCCAAGCGCACGGCCCCGGCCCGCCGCCCGCCGCTGACCATCGCCGCGGCCGCCGCCGCGCTCCTCGCCGTCGTCGCCTTCACCGTCGTCCTCGCCGGCAAGCGCGGTGACGCGCCCCCGCAGCCCGCCGCGGCCGCCGCAACCACCCCCACGTCGATCCCGGCCGTCCCTACCTCGATCGACCTCCTCGCCACCGCCGACTTCGCCACGGCCTGCCCCGCCGGCGCGTGGTCCCGCACCGGCGCAGAACTCCGCTCCAACGACGCCAAGCGCGCCATCCTCCCCCTCGCCCCCGCCACCCTCCCCGACCAGTACGACTTCACCGTCGAGTTCACCCGCACCGGCGGCGACAGCTGCGTCGTCCAGATGTTCACCGTCAACAAGCACCCCTGCTCCCTCGTCCTCGGCGGCTGGTCCGGCACCGTCTCCGGCTTCCAGCACATCGGCGGCAAGACCGCCCAGCAGAACCCAACCGCCTACACGCGCCTCGACTGGCGGCCCAACGTCCGCTACACCGCCACCGTCAAGGTCCGCCGCGGCCGCATCGAGGCCTGGGTCGACGGCAAGCGCATCGCCGCCCACTTCACCACCGGCGCCGACCTCTCGAACAAGGACCGCCCCACCGGCGCGAGCCCCCTCGGCATCGGCTCCGAGACCAGCCCGACGACCTTCCACAAGGTGACGCTCACGCCGATCACCGAGTAGCCGATCAAATGACGAATGTCGAAACCCGAAGCTCGAATCAATGGCGAAGGTCGAACGTCGAATGACGAAAAGCGCCCCACGCGCGCCCGACCCGTTTCGTCATTCGATCTTCGTCCTTCGAATTTGATTCGGGCTTCGGGTTTTGGCATTCGTCATTCCCCTCCTGCTTTGCATCCCCCCGCCCTTTCCGCCATAACAACCCCCATGGCGGATGACTCCTACCCCAAGATCGGTCACCATAAAGACGTCGCCGGCCTCCGCGCCCACCTCGCCTCCCTCAACCTCGACCTCCCCGTCGACGACGCCGTCCTCTCCGCCGACCAGGGCTCGCCCCTCGCGGCGCCCCTCGCCATCGACGGCCTCACCCTCGGCAACCGCTGGTGCATCCACCCCATGGAAGGCTGGGACGGCACGCCCACCGGCGAGCCCTCCGAGCACACCGTCCGCCGCTGGAAGCACTTCGGCGAGTCCGGCGCGAAATGGATCTGGGGCGGCGAGGCCTTCGCCGTCCAGAACGACGGCCGCGCCAACCCCCTCCAGATCGGCGTCATCGACGACGACGTCGACCGCGCCGAGCGCGGCGCCCGCCTCCTCCTCGACACCTGCCTCGCCGCCCACAAGGAGAAGTTCGGCCGCACCGACGACCTCCTCGTCGGCCTGCAACTCACCCACTCCGGCCGCTTCTGCAAGCCCAACTCCAAGACCAGGTTCGAGAACCGCATCGCCTACCACCACCCGCTCCTCGACCCGCGCTTCGGCATCGACCCCAAGGACGATTCGGTCCTGATCTCCGACGACTACCTCGACCGCCTGATCGACAACTACGTCCGCGCCGCCAAACTCGCCAGCCGCGCCGGCTACGGCTTTGTCGACGTCAAGCACTGCCACGGCTACCTCGGCCACGAGCTCCTCTCCGGCTTCACCCGCCCCGGCAAGTTCGGCGGATCCTTCGAGAACCGCACCCGCTTCGCCCGCGAGATCATCGGCCGCATCAAGTCCGAAGTCCCCGGCATGCGCGTCGGCGTCCGCCTCTCCGCCTTCGACCACCCGCCCTTCAAGCCCGACCCCGCCGAGTCCACCCCCGGCAAGCTCGGGCCCGGGATCCCGGACGACTACCAGAAGCACTTCCCCTACGTGTACGCCTTCGGTTGCAATCCCGACAACCCGCTCCAGCAGGACCTCACGGAGCCGATCGCCTTCATCAACATGCTCGGCGGCCTCGGCTGCTCGATGATCAACGTCTCCTGCTGCTCGCCCTACTACAACCCCCACTTCCAGCGCCCCGCGATCTTCCCGCCGTCCGACGGCTACCAGCCCCCCGAAGACCCCCTCGTCGGCGTCGTCCGCCAGATCCACCTCTGCCGCGACCTCAAGGCCACCTGCCCGGACGCCGTCATCGTCGGCAGCGCCTACTCCTACCTCCAGGAGTACCTCCCCCACGTCGCCCAGGCCGTCGTCCGCCAAGGCTGGGTCGACTCCGTCGGCATCGGCCGCCTCGTCCTCTCCTACTGGGACATGCTCGCCGACACGCTCGCCGGCGCGCCGGCGAACGCGAAGAAGATCTGCCGCACGTTCAGCGACTGCACGACCGCACCCCGCAACGGCATTATCTCCGGCTGCTATCCCCTCGACCCCCACTACAAAGACGCCCCCGAACACGCCCAGCTCAAAACCGCCAAAGCCGACCTCCGCAAACGCCTGACCGTCAAGTAACAAGTGCGCCAGTTATCAACACGGCGTCGGACCTGTCATTCCGAGGTACTCCGAGGAATCTGGACGGCGCGTCCGGGCCCGTTCGAACTTGGGATCAGCCCTCGAGCACGAATCGCCAAATCATGAGGGCCCTTGCGTGCCGGCCAGATCCCTCGTTCCTCGGGATGACATTAGAGACGGTCTTCCCCAAAGCCCACCGCCTCACCCCCCCCGCATCCCCCGCTTCCCACACAACCGCGCCGACAAGATCGCATTCAACTGATCCGGCTGCACCGGCTTCACCAGGTGCAAATCGAACCCCGCCTCGCGCACGCGCTCCCGGTCCTCCGGCTGCCCGTACCCCGTGAGCGCGATCAGCAGAATCCCGTCCCCCAGCGCCGCCCGGATCCGCCGCCCCACCTCGAACCCGTCCATCCCCGGCAGGCCGATGTCCAGCAGCGCCACCTCCGGCTTGATCGCCAGCGCCTTCTCCAATCCCGAAGGCCCGTCGTCCGCCGTGTCCACCTTGTGACCGAAAAGCTTTAGCAACCGCGCGAGCGTCTTCCGGCTGTCCGGGTTGTCCTCGACGAGCAGGATCTCACACGGGTTCGTCTGCGCCGGCCGCACCGGCGCCGGCCGAGCCACCGCCGCCTGCGACGCCGCCAGCGGCAGCGTGATCCGAAACTCCGACCCCCGCCCCGGCCCCGCGCTGTGCGCCGACACCGCGCCGCCATGCATCTCCACGAGGTTTTTCACGACCGTCAGCCCCATCCCCAGTCCCCCGCGCGACCGCGCCAGCGACTGCGCCAGCTGCGTGAACGGCTCGAAAATGCTGCCGAGCATCTCCGCCGGGATGCCCTCGCCCGAGTCGATGACGCGCACGACCGCCATCGACCCGTCCCCGTTCGAACCCTGCTCCACCCCGATCGCCAGCGTCACCCGCCCCCCGTCCGGCGTGTACTTCACCGCGTTGGTCAGCAAATTGAGCAGCACCTGCTCGAGCCGCACCGCGTCCGCGCTCACGACCACCGGCACCGGCGGCGACTCGAGCGCGATGTCGTGCCGCCGCTGCATCGCCGCCGACAGCCGCAGCGCCTGCAGCGCCCGGCTCGCCGCCACGCGCAAGTCGATCGGCTCCCGGTTCAGCACGACCTTCCCCGACGTGATCCGCGCCACGTCCAGCAGATCGTCCACCAGCCGCGCCATGTGCGTCGACTGTCGGCTGATCACGTCGCACTGCTCGTCCGCCAAGTGCGGGTCGGCCGGCCCGAACTTGCGCAAGATCGTGATCGCGTTGACCACCGCCGCCAGCGGGTTGCGCAGCTCGTGCCCGAGCATCGCCAGGAACCGGTCCCGCTGCTCCACCGCCTGCCGTAGATCGCCCAGCAGGTCCCGCGCCTGGTACTGCCGCCGCCGCGACTTGAGCGCCGAGTCGATCGTGCTCACCAGTGTCACGAGCCGGATCGGCCGCTGCAGCAGCGTTACGTTCGCCACCGCCCGGAACAGCGACGCCAGCTTCTCCCCCGAGTACGTCGCCTGGCTCTCGTGGGTCATGATGATGACCGGCAAATCGCTCCACGCCGGCTGGTGCTCCAACTCGTCCAGCACGCATTTCAGCGCCGATCCCGACAGCGCCTCCTCCGCCACGAACGCCGCCCCGCACCCCGCCCGCACCGCCCGGCACAAATCGTCGTGATCCGCGCACACGTCCACGACGAACCCGCGCCGCCGCAGTTGCCCCGCCAGCAGCGCCGCGTCCCGCCCCGTCGGCGCCAGCACCATCACCCGCTCCGGCCGTTCCACCTCGTCCCCCCCGGCCGGCGGGGCCGCTTCAGCAGCTCTGTTATCGACCGCGCGCTCACCCCCAGACAACACCTCCCCGAACCCGTTCCCGCGCGCACCCTCCGCGGGCTCCTCAAGCGTCGCGGGCGGAATGTTCGGCACCGTAGACATCTGAATCCCATTCCTCTCTCGACAACTCGATGCACGCGCTTAGCAATGGCCGTCAGCAGTCGCTTCGCGTCGTCGCGATTCTCACGACGACTGCGACGCCCGCCCGTCATCCCCCGGCGACGGCGCCGACTCGGGCCCTCCCCCCGCGCGCATCAGCGGCCCGCCGCGCGGCATCCCGCCGCCGCCGCCGCCGCCGCCGCCGCCGCGCCCGTATTCCCGGTCCAGCAGCTCCGGCTGCCCCGTCAAAATCCCCTGGAACTGCTCCAGCGGCTCGCCCAGTCGCAGGCCCGTCTCGGTCACCTGGAACTCGCGCACGCTCGTCTCGTGCGCGCCCCCGCGCTTCTTCACCGCCGCCATCGCCCGCCGCACGTGCCCGGCCGCCTCGAAGTACCGCAGCACCACCACCGAGTCCGACAGATAGCTCAAGTCGATCGGCGGGTCGATCTGCGCCCCGAGCAGCCCGTGCTGCGCGATCACGATGATCGTCAGCACCCCCATCTGGTTCAGGTACGTCAGCAACTCGTGCATCTGGATCGTCAGGAACCGCTCGCCCGGCATCGAGTTCATGTACCCGTTCAGCGAGTCGATCACGACCACCCGCGCGTCGAACTTCTCGACCTGCCGCCGCACCCGCTGGATGAACTCGCCCGGCGACAAGCTCCCCGGGTCGACCTGCTCGATCGAGCACTTGCCGGCCTCGGCCAGCCCGCGGAGGTCGAACTTCATCGACGTCCCGCGCTTGAAGATCGTCTCCAGCCGCTCGTCGAAGCTGAACCACGCGAAGTACTCGCCCCGCCCCGCCGCCGCCATGCAGTACTGCTGGCACAGCGACGACTTGCCCACCCCCGCCGGGCCCAGCGCCAGCATCGTCGTCCCGCGGTCCGGCCCGCCGCCCATCAGCTGGTCGATCTGCGCCACCCCGCTCGGCACCGGCACAAGCTCGTACTGCCGCCGGTGGTGCGACGCCACCAGCCGCGGCCAGATCACCAGCCCGCCCGGCCGGATCACGTAGTCGTGGTACCCGCCGTGGAACTGCACCCCGCGCATCTTGAGCACCTGCATCCGCCGCCGCTCCCGCCCATACTCTGGCGCCAGCCGCTCGAGCTGCATGACCCCGTGGCAGATCGTCTGGAGCTGGCTCTCGGCCCCGCCGCGCGACGACGGGTCGTCGATGAAGAACACCGTGCACCCGCACTTCATGAAGAAGTTCTTCAGCGCCAAAATCTGCCGCCGGTACCGCACCGGCTCCCGCGCCAACAGCCGGATCTCGGTCAGCGAGTCCACGACCACGCGCTTGGGCTTGGTCCGCCGGACCACGTCCACGATCTTCCGCAAGCTCTCCCCGAGCTCCACCTCCTCCGGGTGCAGCGCCGTGTAGTCGCGCTCCGGCAGGTCCGCCTCGCCCGCGTCCACCGGGTCGCTCCCCGCCTCCAGCCCCGCGTCCGACGTGCTCACCTCGTGGACCTGGATCGGCGAGATGTCCAGCCCGTGCGACTCCGCCACGGCCTCGAGCTCGGCGCGCGTCTCGGCCAGCGTCACCAGCAACACCGTCTCGCCCTGCATCGCCCCGGCCAGCAAAAACTGCAGCGACAGCGTCGTCTTCCCCGTCCCCGGCTCCCCGAGCACCAAATACACCCGGTTCGCCGGCAGCCCGCCGCGCAAAATTACGTCCAGCCACCGCATCCCCGAGCTCACCCGCCCGGGCGCGATCGGCGCCGTCTCCTCGGGCGCCCCCGTCGCCAGGTCATCGGGCATCGCTACGTAAGACATCGTCGGCCTCCCAGTCGCAAACCCACCCGCACGCGATCCGTGCGCGCGGAATCTCCCGGTCACCGCCGCGCCACCCCACCCCGGGCGGGGCCGCTTCAGCGGCTCTGATTCCAGCTCGTGCCGCCCACCAACGCGGACGAAACGGCGCGGCGGATCCATCTCGTCGCGGCGATCCCGGCCAGCCCGACGCGCCCTCGGCGCGTCAGCCCCAGCCGTTATCAGCGGGCGAGTCCTTGCAACACCCATGCCGCGCGAGCCGCGACAGGCTCATCCGCATTTTCGACGGGTTAAATGCCCTTTTCCGCCCTTTAGTCGCCCCAATCTCTCGTGAGCCTTGAAAATCCGACACCCCGTCACCCGCCCGCCGGTGCCCCCCGCACCTCTACCATTCGGGGCTCCCCCGACGTCGCGGCTGACACCCCGAACCGCTTGACGGCCGACCTGTCGCACCCGCGCCACAGTCGCCCGACGCGATCAAACCGGTCCGCTACTTTGACATCAGATATTTACCCTTTGCCATCGCTGGCGCACCCGCTCCCGCACGCCTCCCCCGCGCACGGCTCCACGTGCGCCGTCGCGTTCCCCTCCCCCAGCGCCTGCTCGATCTCGTACTCGATCGTACTCGCGATCGTGTGCCCCTGCCGCACGTCCAAACCCGCCGGCACCACCAAATGAAAGTCCACCCAGTGGTACCGCCCCGAGTGCCGGTGCCGCAGCTTGTGGTACGAGCAGATCACCGGCTCCTTCCCCCCCGCACCCGTGTGCGAATCCAGGATGTCCCGCAGCAGCCGCTCGTCCTCCGCGTCCTGCTCGTCCAACAGCCCCGCCGCCGCGCGCCGCATGAGTCGGATCCCCGTCACCGAGATGTACGCCGCGATCAGCAGCGCCACGACCGGGTCGACGATCGCCCACCCGGTGAACCGGATCAGCACCACGGCCCCCAGCGCCGCCGCCGACGTCACCGCGTCCGTGGTCAGATGCTTCCCGTCCGCCACCAGCGTGAGCGACCCCGCCCGCCGCCCGGCATTGATCAGGTACGCGCCCATCGCACCATTGACGACCATCGCCGCCGCCATCAGCAGCACGCCCCAGTCCAGCCGCGCCAGCGGCACCGGCCGCACCATCACCCCCACCGCCTGCCACGCGATCACCAGCGCCGCCAGGAAGATCATCCCCCCCTCGAACCCCGCCGACAGAAACTCGATCTTCCCGTGCCCGTACGGGTGCTCCGCGTCCGCCGGCCGGTGCGCGTAAAACAGCGCGTACAGCGCGAACCCGCTCGCCACCACGTTGACGATCGACTCCATCGCGTCCGAAAAAATCGCCGCCGACCCCGTCAGCGCGTACGCCAAAAACTTCACCGCCAGCAGCCCCACCCCCACCCCCACCGACGCGATCCCCGCCACCGCCTCCGGCCCCGGCGTGTGCGGCAACAACCGACGTGCAATCGCGCGGAGCGGCATGACGAGCAGTGTAGCCTCAACAACCCCACCGCACGCTACCTACTCCTCTCCCCCTCGCCACCCGCGCCTGAAGTCGAAGGGCGTACTTAGTGGTCGCACCGACGGTGCACGTGAGCGCCGCCCGCATCGGTGCGTTCCCTTCCCGCACCACCGCCGACCGCCGCGATCCGCAAAACCATTGAGCCTCCTCCGTCCCCGCACGTTATCCTATTGCGGCCATCCCCATGCGCCCGATCCTCACCCTCATCGTCCTCCTGCTCTGCCTGTCGCGACCGCCCGCGCGATCCCCCGCCGCCATCGTCCTGCTCGGCGACGCCGCCCCGCGCACGCTGATCCCGTGGATCGACCCCGACGCCGTCTCCTCCGAGGCCGAGTTCCTCGTCTCCCGCGCGCGTCGGTCGTCTGGGTCTACGCGCCAAACCCCTCGGGCATCATCGTCTCCGGCCCCACCCTCCCGCCCGAAGCCGCGGCCCGATGCGATCGATCGACCTCCCATAGCGCCCCGCCCCCGAACGCCCGCCCGGCAGTCGCTTGGCGTCGTCGCGGCACACTCCCGAGTGCGTGACGACCGATTCCGCCGCTACTTCCCTCCGCCCCCCAACGCCCCCTCCGCCTCCCTTACCAGCATCCCCGCCTGAAGCCAGTCACACCACCCCCCCGCCGGGTCGAACGGCCGCCCCTTCTCCGGGTCCGGCATCCGCGCCGCGACGATCGCCCGCGCCGTCGCCAGCGCCGCCTTCGCCTCCGCCGCCTTGCCCTCCCGGTGCAGCGCCATCGCCAGCACGGCCAGCGTCGACGCGTCGAAGTGCCCGCCCGTCGCGCTCGGCTTGTAACCGTCACGCACGGTCGCCGCCGCCGCCGCATACTCCCCGCCCCGATACTCCGCCAGCGCCTTCGAAAGCATGAACAGCCGGTAAAACTGGTGCGACTCGGTCCCCGTCGTCGCCCGCTTCGCCAGCGCCCGTGCACGCCCCAGCCATTCGGCCGACTCCGGCGCCAGCAGAATCGCCTTGGCCGTGCGGTCCGCGTCCGCCGGTTCCACGCTCTTCTCGAACGCCCCGAACATCTCCGCGCACGCCCGCCGGTACCCCGCCAGGTCCCCCGCGTGCAGCAGGAGCGTCGCCGTGCACATCCGCTCGCCCGAGGTGACCTTCGACGCGTCCCGGCCGCGCACCGCCGCGAGCTCGGCGAACAGGCCCGCGCGGGTCAGCGGCTTGGCGTACACGTCCGGCGCCGCCGGCATGGCCGCCGGGTCGAGCCGGTGCGCCTCGCGCAGCGCCGCCCGCGCCCCGGCCAGGTCCCCCCGCGCCAGCAGCGCCAGGCCGAGCCGGCCGTGCCCGGCCGCCCGCCCCGGCTCGGCGGTCACCGCGCCGCGGAACCCGGCGACGAGTTCGTCGAGGAACGGCGCGTTCGGGCCCGTCGTCGCCAGCTCGGCAAGCCATTTGTCGAACGACGGGTCGCGCGGCGCGGCGGCCGCCCCCAGCCGGTACTCCGCCTGCGCCCCCGCCGCGTCCCCGGTCGTCGTCAGGTGGTGGCCCGCGAGCACCCGGTACCGCCACGCCCCGGGCCCCATACCCGCCATCCGCCGGTACGCCGCCGCCGCCTCCGCCCGCCGCCCCAGCCCCTCGTACGCCCGCGCGCAATCGAGCCACGCCGCCTGGCTGTCCGGCCGGATCGCCACCGCCGACAGTCCGTACGCCAGCGCGTCCGCGTACGCCCGCTTCCGGTTCAGGTAGAACGCCAGATTGTGGTTGATCTGGAAGTCCGACGGATAATGCGCCCGGGCCCGCGTCAGGAACGCGATCGTGTCCGGCAGGCGAGCCTCGCGCTCGGCCCCGGGCGTCAGCCACCAGATCCAGACCGAGCACAAGTTGACCGTCTGCACCGGCTGCACCGCCGGGTCGACCTGGCGCCCGACCGCCGTCAGCCCCGGGACGTCCTGCGCGTCGACCGCGTCGCGAATCCGCGTGCGCAACTCGTCCGGGTCCAGCCGCCGCGTCACGTCGAACAGCGACTTGGCCCCCTGCACCTTGGCCAGTGCGCGGACGTACGCCCAGTCGTCCAGCGCCGCCGCCAGCTCCACCGCCGACGCCCCGCCCAGGCTCCGCAGCAGCGTCGCGGCCGCGTCCGGGGCGATCGCCTCGATGTCTGCGCCGTACTCCCGGAACGCCGCCGCGTATTTCGCGTGGGCCGCGGCGAAGTCCTGGTTGCCGTTGGCCGTCAGCTCGTCCCCCATGCCCGCCTGGATCGCCAGCAGCGTGGCCACCAGCCGCCGGTTCTTCCCGACCTGCTCGATCTCCGCCAGCAGCGCCCGCGCCCGCTCCCGCGCGTCCCCCGGCGCGCCCCCGGCCCGGTCGACCGCCTGCGCCGCCGCCGCCCGCGCGTCCGCCCACAGCGCCGGGTCGCGGTCCGCCCCGCGCGCCTGGGCGTACTTCGCCTCGGCCGATTGGATCGCCCGCGCGACGTCCCGCTCGGCCAGTTCCCGCGCGGCGCGGCGCTGGTCGCTCACCCACCACGCGAACACCCCCGCCAGCAGGACCGCCGCCGTCAATGAGATCCCCAGCGCCGCCTGCGTGTGCCGCCGCTTGCGCTGCTCGGCCGCCCGCACCTCGGCCGCCGCGCGCTCGCCGTCGGCGCGGACGCGCTCGAGCTCGGCGCGCCGCGCCCGCTCCTCCGCCGCCTGCCGCAGCTCCGTCACCGCCCGCGCCACCTCCCCCCCGTCCGCCGGCCGGCCCCCCGGCTCGGGCGCCAGACACCGCTTGCACAGCGCCACCAACTCCGGCTCCGCCCCGCACGCGTCCAGGCGCGCGAAGCAATCGGCGACGCTCCCGCGCGCCGCCATCACCCGCGTCGCCTCGGACGACTCGCCCGCGAACGGCGGCCGACCGGTCAGCACGACCGCCAGCACCGCCCCCAGCCCGAACACGTCGCCCCGCTCGTCCGCCGCCGCCGACCCGCCCGCCGCCTGCTCCGGCGCCATGAACGCCGGCGTTCCCAGCACCGCCCCCGCCTGCGTCACCGTCGGATCCGAAGCGGACGATGATGATGACGACGACCGCGCCCCCGAAAGCCCACGGAGCTTGCTCCGTGGGTTGCGCGACTCTGCCGATTCGCCTTCATCTCGCTCACCACCCACCACCGCACCCGCCTCCCGCTCCCCCAGCACCTTCGCCAGCCCCCAGTCCATCACCTGCACCTCCCCGAACGCCCCCACCATGATGTTCCCCGGCTTGACGTCTCGGTGCACCACCCCGTGCGCGTGCGCGTAGGCGATCGCGTGGCACGCCTGCTCGAACACCGCCACGAACCGGCCGCGGTCGTCGGCCGGCGTCGTCCGCTCGCGCAGCAGCGCGTCCAGCGTTTGCCCGCCGATCAGCTTCATCGCCAGGAACGGCCGCCCGTCCGGCAGCACGCCCAGATCGTGCACCGGCGGGATGCACGGGTGCTGCAACCTTCCGGTGATCCGCGCCTCGTCCTGGAACCGCCGCGTGGGCACCGACGACGGGTCGTACTGATCCTGCAACACCTTCAGCGCCAGCTCGCGCCCCAGCGCCGTATCCGTCGCCCGGTAGATCACCCCCATCCCCCCCGCCCCGATCTCCGCCAGCGCCACGTACCGCCCCGTCGTCACCGGCACGTTCATAGAGCCGTCGCCCCCGGCCAGCGCCGGCCAGGCGCTCAACGACCCGCCCGACGACGGGTTTGAAATCGGCCCCGCGAGTGTCACCTCCCCGGACGACGAAGACGCCGACGACGGCGTCGCCACGCCCGCCCCGCGCGCACCGGCCCCCGCCCCGCCCGCCACCGCGCCGTCGTTATCAGCATCGCCCATTCCCCGCTTACGTATCCCTGCCATCCCCCGGCGTCAATCGAAATCCACGGAGCCGCCCCGCATCTCACGCCGCGAACTCAAGCCTCGCGCCGACCGGAATCGCCTCACTCCGGTCCGCGGCGCACCGCGAGTCCGGTCGGGCGACACCGGCCGGCCGGCCGCCGGAAGAATGGAAACGGATCCTGTCAGATCCTGTCTCGCCGATCGCCCGCCGCACGGTCACGACGACCGCACGCGCCCGGGCAACGTCATCGAACGCATTTGCTATCGACGCTCCGACCTCCATCGCTTGACCTTGCGGCGAAAAAATCGGCAAATCCCCCATTCCCGGCCCGCCAGCGGCGATGGCCCCCCCGCGAAAATCATTTTAGAGGGCAGCTGAGCTCCTCACGCGGGCAGCTGAGCTCCTCACGCGGGCAGCTGAGCCCCTCACGCGGGCAGCTGAGCCCCTCACGCGGGCAGCGGAGCTCCTCAGCGCCGGCGCTGAGCCCCTCACGCGGGCAGCCGAACCGCTCAGCGCCGGCGACGAACCCCTCGCGCGGGCAGCGGAACCCCTCAGCGCCGGCGCCGAGCCCCTCGCGCGGGCACGCCCCGCGCGTGGCCCGAGGGGCGCGAACCGACGTCGAGCGTGATGAAGCTTCGGCGTCCCGATCCCCTTCCGCGCTGGAACCCGCGCGACCCCCGCGGATATAACGGGTCGCCCGCCGCGCCCCCGGCGGCCGGCCGGGGCGGTGATCCGGCCGGCGCGACGATGAATGGCAGTGAGTCCCCCTCTGTTGAGAAGGCGAATAGCGATGACGATTGATCTTCCGACGGCTCGTCAGACGATCGCGGATTACTTCCGACGTCGTGTCGATGCTCAAGCTCGGCGACTGAACTCGTCATCGGTACAGCGCATTGATGTCGGGTTCACGCTCGGTCAGGCGGGATGGGTGATCGTCGTGTTCGACACGCGCGCGAATGCTGCGATGGATGGCGAATGGACGCGCGAGCTCGACGACGAGTCGGCCGTGCTTCGCATCGATCAGTGGCGGGACGCATTCCTGGCACTGGAAGACGGTGAGCCGATCGAAGTGATCCGCCCGAATGGTGAACGGTGGCGGATGGCTGCGAGCCTCGACGACCTCGACGATGAATCTCAGAGTGAGCTGGCGGCGATGATCGGGGACATGCTCAAGTCACTGATCCTCTCGTTCCGAGAGGAAGGCGTGTTCGCCGCTCTCCCGCTCGCGGAAGAGTGTGACTTCGGGATCGAGGAGTTCGACGCGGGCGAGTCCATGTACGCATGGAGCATGCGCGGCGACGGAAACGCGGGCTGACCACGCCCTGCAACGAGAAGCCAAAGAAGCCAAAGGGCGCGGGTAAGGGGACGGAATCCGCTTCGGCAGAGGCCCCCGGACGGGCCGCCCCCCCTTCGCCCGGCGGTGAAGGGCTTCCGCCCCCCCTTGAAGACCGCGAGGCATCAGCCGGCCACGCTCTTCTGGCCGGGGCGGACCGCCGCGCCGGCCGCGCCGGCGGTTCTCGTCCCGCCCTTCTTTTCGCTGGAACCGCCGCGACCCCCGCCGGTATAACGGCCCCCGCGCCGCGCGGCCCGGGCGCCCGCCCGGGACGTGATTCGATCGGCGCGACGATGGATGGTGGTTATCCCGCGGAACGGGTGATTCGCTGATGCACAAGACGTGGGCAGACAAAGGGGGGCAGACAAAGGGGCCAGGGCAGACAAAGGGGGGCAGACAAAGGGGCCAGGATCCGATTCGGCAGAGGGGCAGACAAAGGGGCGGGGCAGACAAAGGGGCCAGGATCCGATTCGGCAGAGGCCCCCGGACGGGCCGCCCCCCCTTCGCCCGGCGGTGAAGGGCGCTCCCCCTTGAAGGCCGCGAGGCATCAGCCGGCCACGCTCTTCCGGCCGGCCCCCCCCTTCAAGCGGGGGGGCGACGTCGGGCGGCCGGCGCGATCCCCGCGGCCCCCCCCGCTTGAAGGGGGGCGGGCCGTCTCCGCCCCCCGAGGGGGGGTGGCCGTCCAAGGGGGGGTCGCTGCGCTCAGGGCAGGGCGGGGAGCGCAAGGGGGGGGCACACCAAGGGGGGCCGGGCGACCGGGGGGGCAGCCCGCTTCGTCTCAAGGGGGGGCGTCGCGACAAGGGGGGGGCGACGGGCGGCCGCGTGGGCCGAATGTGGTATGATCGCGGTGGGCGGCAAAGCGGAACTGTCCCTGTCCGGCTTTCTGCTCCCCGCTTTCTGCTCCTCGCATGGTAGTTATGCCTCCCGAGTCTCTACGAGTACCAGCGGACGTCCATGGAGCTGTGAGCGGCTTCCTCGTCCTGCTGGTCAAAGGTCTGCTCGACGACGAACGGTGGGATTGGGACATCGACGGCTTGAGCGAAGAGGAACGGAAATGGCTTCAGGAGGCGACCCTGGACCCCACGCATCTCCGAACGACCCTTGCCGTTTTCATGAACAGCATTCGACTTAGTGCCGAGGGCCGTGTTCTCAATTATGCCGATGCGCGCTTCCGTGCTTTTCAGTATTTCCGAGCACATCTCGGCGTCGCAGGCTACACCTTGGACAGCGTTTCACCGCCGCTACAACCATGGGAACTTGAGGAGCCCGACTGGCGGACGTGGGAGGCTTAACCCGCCGAGCGGATAAGGGGACGGGAACGACTAAGGGCTCGAGTGTCATTCCGCGCAATGCCCGTCCATCGTCCACCGGAACGACGCCGACGCACGCCGGGGAGGGGCACTCGAATGCCCGGCCGGGCTTCCCGCGTGCGGCGGGGGCGGCCGTCGTTGTTGCGCGTGGCAGTCCTATCTTCTAAACCTGCGGACGGCGAAGGGCGACGACGGTGGCGCTGACTCGCGGGCTGGTAGCCCACGCCACGGGACATCCCTCGTGGCCCGTCCATCGGCTAGGGGGGGCCGGAACGCCCCCCCCTTCGCCGACGCACGCCCGGGGCGGTCGAACGTTCGACCCGCGTCCCGGAAAGGGGGGGCGGGAGGCGGGGGCGGCCGTCCGTGTCGCGCGGGGCAGTCCTATCTCATGAACCTTCGGCCGGCCGCCCGTAGAATGAAAACGAATCCCGTCCCCCCGTCTGCTTCCCCGTGTCCCCTTGTCTCCTTGTCCCCTCGTCTCCTCCCTCCGGATCACCCCATGCCCCGACGACCGCCCCTCCGCCAACCCGCCGCCACCGCGTCGTTCGCCGCCACCTCGGCAGCCCTCCTCCTCCTCCTGACCTTCACCCCCGCCCCGGCCGACGACGCACCGCCGTACCCGTCCTCCGTCGTCGGCACCGATTTCGACTTCATCACCGACGCCGACCCCGACGCCTTCGATCGCCTGGAAGACAAGGGCCAGGGCCCCGCCGAGATGCCCGACAAGTCCGACCGCGCCGCCCCGCTCGTGCAACCCGCCTTCCGCTTCGTCGCCCACTTCACCGACGGCACGCGCGTCGACCTGGCGATCGACGCCGACTTTAAGACCCAGGCCGACGCCCGCGCCGAGGCCCTCCGCCACACGCCCCGGCTCGGCAAGCTCCCCACCGCCCTGCGCCGCGGCGTCGCCCGCCTGGTCGTCCACAAGGGCGGCCCGAACGTCACCGCCTTCAGCGACGTCGGGCTGATCGTCCTCTATTCCGACAACGCGACGAAGCGCATCAAGACGCACGACCTGGAGGAAACAATCTTCCACGAGGCCGTGCACGCCGCCTGGGACAAGGCCCACGCAGCCTCGCCGGAGTGGAAGGCCGCGCAGACCAAGGACGGCCGCTTCGTCACCGACTACGCGCGGAAAAACCCCCAGCGCGAGGACCTGGCCGAGTCGGCGCTCTTCGCCTACACCCTGACCCACCACCCCGACCGGATCCCCAAGGACGACGCGGCGACCATCACCCGCGCCATCCCGAACCGGATCGCCTTCGTCGAGAAACTCCTCCCCAAGGGCAAGCCCCTCCACTTCCCCGTCGAAGCGAAACGGTGACGGGGCCATCTCGTCCCCTTTTGCGCCCGGCCCGCGCGTCGGATCGGGTATGATCGGGCGTCCGCCGTCACGGTCGCCCGCGACGTCGGCGCCGTTCGATCCTGCCCCTGGCCGGGAGAAGCGACATGTCCGAGGCGCGTCACTGCCCGCAGTGCGGCTATGTTCCGTCGGCCCGTGCCGCGTACTGTGCGCGGTGCGGCTCGCGCCACATCGCGGCGCCCGCGCGGGGCCGCCGGCTCAAGTACAAGTGGGCCGCGGGGGTGCTGATCCTGGTCGTCGTGTGCGGAATGATGTTCGGCCGCAGCCACACGCACGTGCGGGTGATCAGCGGTGACGGGCAGACGGACGTCAAGGTCGGGACGTGGGGCGTCCTGTCGGCGGAGAACCGGGTCGAGGTGGACGACGCGCCACAACGGCCGCCGCCGCGCCCGGCGGACCCGGCGCGTCGGTGACCGGATCACAGCGCATCAAGGGCCGGGCGTCCGTCCGCATTCGCCCGGCCTACGTGGCCCATCGCCGCCCCGCGACTCGCATGACGGGCGACTACGCCCGGCAGGTTGACGATTCTCCCCCCCGACCGCGGCCCGCGCGCCCTACACTCGTCCGAATGCCACGTCGGCGGATTCGTCACTGGACGCGACAAGGCGGCCGCCGGGCCCTCACCGCCGCGATCGTCGCGTCGCGGCTCATCTTCCTCGCGACCTGCGTCCTTTGGGTGCGCAGCCACTGGCAATCCGACCAGGTCCTCCGGCAGACGATCCGGCGCGACGGCGACGGGGCGGCGATCGCCCGCGTGCTCCTCAAGACCGAGCCCGGCGGGATCTTCCTGGCCGGCCAGCGCCTCTACGCGGAGGGCGGATTCGTCGGCGCCGTCACGCGCCGCGAGGCGGACCTGACCGGCGGCGGCGGCGGCGCCCGATGGGTGTACGAGTCCGAGCCGGCCACACCCCGCGAGCGGACGGACGGCGCCGGCTGGCGTCCGATCTCGTGGGAAAGTCAGGCGTTCCAGGGCCCGCCCTACGACGGCTACATCTGGGCCGTCGAAGTGCGGTACTGGGCCGTCGCCGTGCTCGCGGCCCTCGGCCCCGTCGTCCGCGGCGTCCGCCACGCCCGCCGTCGCGCCCGCGAGCGCACGCCCGGCCTCTGCCCGGCGTGCACGTACGACCTCCGCGCCACGCCCGACCGGTGCCCGGAGTGCGGGTGGCGCCCCGGCGCGCGATGACCAGCGCTGCGGCCTCTATTCCCCCCGGGCGGGCGACGGTCGACCGCGTCGGCCAAATGATTTGGTATGATCGCGCGGGCGGGCCCGTCCCTTCGTCCTCATTCCTTCCTCTCCCATGAGAACGACTTTTCACACGCGTTTCGCCGCTCCGGTTCTTCTGTTGATCGCCACGGGTCTCGGTGCCGCTTCGGCGGCCGCCGCCGCGCCGGTCGACGCCACCCGCGCGGCCGACGAGTCGACCGCGCGCGACTACCTGTACGACCTCGGGCCGCGCCCGTCGGCCGCGGCGGTCGCGCGGGCGGTCGACCGGGCGCGCCGGCACGACGCCGACCCCGACGCGCTGTTCTGGGCGGCGCAGTGGTGGGCCAACGGGTGGGTGAAACGGGAGGCGGCCGGCGACTTCGACGCGATCGCGGCCCTGCGGCGCGCCGCCGACGCCGGGCACGCGCGGGCGATGGCGCTGTACGGGATGACGCTGTGCGCCGGCAAGGCCGGCGGCCCGGCCGACGTGCCCAAAGGGATGGACCTGCTCCGCCGGGCCGCGCGGGCCGGCGAGCCGACCGGCTTCCACTTCCTGGCCACCGTGTACGCGGCCGGCGCGCCCGGCGTCGAGCGCGACCTGGCGACCGCGCAGGGCATGGCAAAGGACGCGGTCGACAAGGGCATGGCGCGGAGCCTCGGCCTGCTCGCCAAGGTGTACGGCCAGCGGGGAGACGCGGAGCGGGCGACGGAGTACGCCGAGCGCGCCGCCAAGGCCGGCGACCCGGAGATGATCCAGTCCGTGATCCGCCATTACCTGCTCGGCCCGCAGCCGGACCCCGCGAAGGCCGTCGCGTGGATGCGCCGCGGCGCGCTGATGGGCGAGCCGGCCCGGATGTTCGACTACGCGGTCTCGCTCGAGGACGAGGTCGGCGGGCTGAAGCGCGACCCCGCGCTCTCGCGACACCTGCTCCGCCGCGCGGCGGCGGAGGGGGACCGCGGGGCGACTGCCATGCTCGCGCTCGGCCGGGTGACCGGGGCGTACGGCGTGCCGGTGGACGTCGCCGACGGCGTGGCGGCGCTGCGCCGTCTGGTCGACGACGACGTCGCCGACGCGCAGTGGGCGCTCGGCGTCCTCTTGGTCGAAGGTCGCCACGTGCCGGCCGACCGGGCGGGCGGCGCGGCGCTGATCCGGAAGGCCGCGGCGCAGGGGCACGAGTTGGCCAATCAGTGGCGGGAGTGACCGGCGCGAGCGGGCGCGCCACCCCGCGGCCTACGCGGCCGATCGTCGCCCCGCGACTCGAATGTCCGTCGAGTACGCCCGGCGGGCGTGTCGGCTCTCCCCGTCTGACCGCGGCCACAGGGGGGGCGCGGTGTCGCGCGCGGTACACTCGCCCGCATGGCCCCCCCTTCGCGGCGTCGGCGGATTCGTCAGTGCGCCCGGCGGGCCGGCCGCTGGGCCCTCAACGCCGCGACGGTCGCGTCGGCCGTGCTGTGCCTGGCAATCTGTGTCTTGTGGGTGCGGAGCCGCGACCGCTGGGACGGCGTCCGGCTCGATTGGAACGCGCAGTGCTATGGCTTGACGTCCGAGGGCGGGATCATGCAGTGGAAGGTCGTCCGCTACCACCACCGCGCGACCCCGACGTTCGGGTTCACGCTGCAAACCGCACGACGCGACGATTTCATCGAGGCCATCCGGCGAGCGATCGGTGAGGACCCACTCGTCGAGTTCGAAACCAACGAGCCGTTCTCGGTCGGCCCGGTCCGCTGGGCGCACGGCAGCCGCTTCGGGGCCTACAACGGCGTGCGAACCGGGGCCGGCCCGTGGCCGCCGGATTACCACTGTCGCTTCGCCACTTGTCCGCACTGGTTCGTCGCCAGTGCCGCATCGCTCCTCCCTGCCGCCCGTGCCTTGCGCTGGTCCTGCCGCCGACGCCATCGTCTCCGACACCTCGTGCTCGCCGGCCTCTGCCCAACCTGCCGCTACGACCTCCGCGCCACCCCCGACCGCTGCCCGGAGTGCGGGTGGCGAAGTGGGCCGGCGTCGGGATAGCCGAGACCCCTTGTGCGCGTGTCCCGAGTGCTTCGAACGGCATGGTCCGCCGCGAGCCGCTCCCCCAGGGCAGGCGGGACGCCCGCGCCACACGGCTGCGCCCCGGACCGCACAATCGAGGGGCCCGTCCCTCGTCTAGGGGGGGCCGGAACGATCCCGACGCACGCCGGGGAGACGCGCGCGAACCGCCGGCCCGCCCTCCCGCGTGCGCCGGAAGCGGCCGCCCGTACTGCGCACTGCAGTCCTAGCTCATCAACCTTCGGCGTGGGACGGCGCGGGGTCGTGCGCGTCGCGCGTCCGCTCCCCCCCCGGATTCGGATCAGGATTCAAACGTGCGCCTGGCCATGCCGCTTGCGGCTTCGCACCTCGCGATTCCGGAGCGCACGCTTCTTCCCCGATCCGTATTAAACGCTGAAGCGTGAACGCCGAGCGCCGCGGTCGAGCCGCCCCGGCGTTCGTTCCGCTCGCTGAAGCGAGCCCTGCACGTGAACGCCGAGCGCCTTTCCGTATCTCGCCCGAGCGCGTGTGCCCTCGGACGCGCAAGCCACACTCTCCCCGCCGTCGCCGCCGTCCCTCGCCCCGCCCGCCCCACCGCCACATACGCCCATACGAACAACCCGATGAACACCAGATCCGCCACCGCGAACGGCTTCCACATCCCCGGGATCCCCCCGCCCGCCAGCCAGTAGTAAAACGCCGTCCCGCTGTACGCCACCTTCAGCCCGATCCCGTACAGAATCAAATTCCGGTTTCGCACCGGCCGCAGCGCCACCGCCAAAAGCATCACCCCGAACACCACCAGCAGCAGCGCCGGAAAGTGCACGTACGCCAAGTGGTTCGGCAGCGGCACCCCGAACCGCCCGTAAATCTCCGCCCCGAACGCCCCGAACGCCACCCCGAGCACACCGTCGTACAGGGCCGCCAGGAGGAACAGGACGCGGACGTAGGGAAGGGTCATATGCATGCTCGTGGCACGGGCGTCTCGCCCGTGAAAAGGGGGGGCCGGGGAGGCCCAGTGCCGAAGCCCATGCTATCGACCACCGGCTAGAGGGTCTACGCGACCACTAGAGCGCTTCAACTCGGGACTGCAGGTCGACCCTCGCAATGGCCGCCAGCGGTCGCTTCGCGGCTTCGCGGCACCCCCGCAAACCCGTCATGGATACGCTCCAGCCGTCTCTGAAAACCCTCCGCCTCCCCCGCGTCTCCGCACCCAACGTCTTCGACGCCCGACGCCTCAGAACCGTTTGAGCAACAGCACCATCGCCGCCACCGCCAGCACCGCGGCCGTCACCGACAGCGCCGCCTTCACCGCCGCGCCCGCGCGCATGATCGGTCGCCGCAGCACCACGACCAACGCCGCGCCCGGGATCGTCAGCCAAAAGTACGTCGTCGCCGCCATGAACGCGCCCCGTTCCGTGGGGAGTTCGCCGTGCGCCGCCAACATCAGCGCGAGCAGTAACCCGACCCCCGCGCTCAGCAGCACCGGGATCGCCACCGCCAGCCACCCGGCCAGCGGGGGGAACGCCAGGCTCAGCCCCAACCGCAGCCCCCGCCCGCACTCCGGGCACCGCGGAGCGCCCAGCATCCGCAAGTTGTACCCGCACGCCGGGCACGCCGCGTCGTGCTCCCGCAGGTACGCCAGCAGGAATTGGTCGTCCGTCAGCATTCGGCCGTCGCCGGCCGGCTCGACGACCAAGTCGCCTTCGCCTTCGAGCGACCACTCGCGCGCCGCGGACGCCGGCGCCGCCGCCGCCGGAACGCCTCGGGGGATGTCACCGGCAGGAGGGTACTCGCTCATCAATCGATCCCCCCGACGAAGAGCGCGAACGCCGCCACCGTGAACGCCCCCGCCCCCGCCGCGATCGCCCACTGACCGGCCTGCGGCGCCCGCAACATCGCCCGCCGTCCCACCACCGCCCCGACCGCCAGCGGGATCGCCACGAGGAACGCCCACAGCGAGACGCGCAGCGCCACCATCCGTCGTGGCGGCCACCCCTCCTTCGCCACGACGCACAACACGAATACGCCCACCCCCGCCGCGATCAGCAGCGCCACCACCGCCGTCACCCACGCCCGCAAGTACGGCTCGGCCACGCTCACGCCCAGCCGCACCTCCCGCCCGCACTCGGGGCACCGGTCCGACCCCAAGTCGCGCAAGTTGTACCCGCACAACGGACACCCCACGTCCCGCCCCCGCAGGTACGCCCGCAGCCACCCGACCTGATCCGGCGATCCCGTCATGCCCGCCAACGATACCGCGCCGCCAACCGTGTGGCACGGGCAACCTGCCCGTGTAGCACCCAGCGCCGCGCGCCAAACGAGTTTCGGCTCGCGCGCATCCTCACGCGGGCGCGCTACTCCCCACACAAGGAAAATCCAAAATCGTTCCCCCTTTTCCGCGCCGGGCCGCGTCCGCGTGCGCGCCCGTCACTACCCCAGCGTGACACCCTCCGTAAGAGTGAACGCAATCGTCATCCACAGCGCATCGCTCTTTGACATCCCACCGTCCCTCGCCCCGGTACCGAAAAGTCCCGAATCGGTACCGAAAAGTACCGATTCGTCCCGCTTTGTACCGGTTTTTCGACCCCGCGATTTCACCCAACTCTAGTCCCCGTAGTCGCTTGTCGATTTCGCGTGCGGCGCGGCGTCATTTTTCGCCCGGCTCAATCCCCCCGCCCCTTCAGCCGCCCCGCCTTGTCGTAACACCGTTCCGCCTCCCCCCGATTCCGCGCCACGCCCCACCCGTTCTCGTACCGCCACCCCAGCCGCTCCAGCGCCTGCGCGTACCCGCGCACCACCTGCGTGCTCGCGCTCATCGCGTCGCGCAGTTCCGTCCGCAACCCCTCGTACACGCCCACCCACACCGACCCCGCCGCCGGCGTTTCCAGCACCCCCTGATCATCCCGCGGCGGCAGCTTCGCCCCGCACGTCGCGCAGAACCGCGCCCCCGGCGGCAACCGCTCGACCCCCGCCCGGCACACCGGGCACCCGACCAGCACCATCCCCACCCCGTCCGGCCCCGGCAACACCACCACGCCCGCCGTCGCAACCGACACCGGCCCCCCGTCCCCCGGATCGATCGAACCTGTCCCACCGAACCGGCCCATACGTGACGCTCTACGCAAACCCTACACCCCCGGCCTCCATCCTGACAACGCAATTCCGCTCTCAAGATTGGCGCGCGGCTCATCTGGGCGCGCGGGTCACGCCCTTGAGGTCGCCGGCGAAATCGATGAATCGCAACGCGATCCGCCCTTCGTCGTCCAGGCCGTAGTACCACCTACTGACCACGCCGGTGCCGTTCACGCTGACGGTCACGCAGTCCATCGTCACGCCGCGCTCGTCGCGCCGCAGGGGCGCGTCCGTCAGGCGGGTCACGAACACGGTCAGAAGCCCGGGGCCGGCCACGGGTTGCGGGCCGACGAAACTCTCCGTCTTGACCAGGCACGGCCGCTCGGCCAGCTCGCGGATCACCAGCGGCAGCACCGCCCCGGGGACGAACTGCGGCGGGACGGGGACGCCCCCCGGCCCCGGCACCGTCCCCGCCGGGCTGCTCAGCGTCAGCCGGCCCTTGTCGACCACGACGCGCTGCTCCCACGACTTGCGCGCGGGTGCGGCAACGCCGGCCGGGCCGCGCGGCTCGCGCGGCGAATCGCGGTACGTCTCGGCGTCGTACCGCGACAGGTCCATCGCCGCCGACCAGGTCTGCTCGAGCGTCGCGGCGGCGCTCGCGGGGGCGTACGGGCCCACGGTGTGGGCCCGGCGGACGCCGGCGACCGTGCCGCGCCGCGGGTCGAACTCCTCGCCGCTGGTCGGGATCACCCCGGCCGCCCCGCCGTCGAGCGCGGCCCCGGGCAGGCCGACCTTCCGGTGGGCTTCGGGCGTCCGAACGGGCGCGGCCAGGGGCTGGTTGGCGACGGTCACGCCGGCGGGCGGCGCCTCCCGCTTCAGGCTCCACTTGGACTCGGTCCACTCCTCCTCGGCCGCGTTTTCCGATGCGTCCCAGACGCCCCACGCGGCGACGCCGCCCTCCTGGACGACCTCGCCCAAACCGCGGGCCTCGAGCTGCCGCACCGCGGCCGCGCCATTGGCCAGCAGGGGGGCGAAGTCCTTGGTGCCGAGGAAGCGGACGCTCGGGCGCAGGCCGGCCCACGCGGGGTCGAACAGGCGGGCGTCGCGCGGGCCGCCCCCGCGCATGACGACCAGCAGCGCCCGGCCGTCGTCGTTGCCGACCAGGTACGCGCGGGCGGGGAACCCGAGCGCCGCGGGCGGCGGTTCGGTCGGCGGGGCGGCCGGGTGCGGGAGCGCGACGCGGTCCACGACCAGCGTGCGCGGGCCCATGCGCCGGACCGGCCCGCTGCGCCACTCGGGGTCGCGGGCGGCGAGCATCGCGGGCAGCACGTCGTCGTCGGCGGGGTCGTCCGGCAGCCAGACGCACGCGGCTAATTCGACCGCCGCCCACCCGGGCCCGGACTGGCCGTCGAACACGAGTTGCCGCCCGAGCCGGTTCGGGTCGCCACCGGCCGGCACGAGGAAGTACCCGGCCGGGACCTCGGCCTTGATCTCGTCGGGCAGATCGATCTGCCCGCCGGACTCGGGCGGGGGCTTGATGCCGTCGACGGCGGCGGCGGCGGCGACCTGGCGGACGATCGCCCGGTCGGACTCGACGATCGCCCCGACGCCCTCGAGGTGGACGACGACCGCGTGCCCGCCGCGCAGCACGGCGCACGCGATCACGTCCTTGTGCACCGCGCCCGGGCGGGGCGTGGTCGTGAACGCGACGAGCTGCCCGGGCCACCCGGCGACCGGCAGCGACTCCCGCGCGTACCCGTCGCGCCCCTCCCCGATCGCGCGCACGACGTCCGGCCTCAGGCGGCCCGAGCGCAAGAGATGCTCGACCGGGGAGACCAGGTCCCCCGCGCGCTGCCGGAGCACGCGCAGGCGCCGCCCGCCGACCGGCGCGCCGCCCCCGGGGTCGACCGGCTCCTCGACCTCGACCGCGTCCACTTTGGCCGCCGGCGCGGACGGGTCCGCGGCCACCGGCTTATCTGGCCCGACGGCCCAGCGCGCCGGCAGGCGCACGGTCAGCCGCCCGTGCGCCTGCACGTCGCCCAGATCGACCCGGTGCGCCCCGTTCACGTGCCGCGCGACCACCCACGCCAGCCCCAGCGCCCCCGCGAACACGAGCACGAGCAGCCCCTGCATCAGCACCCGGCGGGCGACCGGCGAAAGGTGAATGGCGGGGCGGGGCATGACGGGATCCCATGATACCGCGCGGGAGAATCGCGGGGGCCGCATGACGAATGCCCACGAGACCCGAAGGACGAATGTCGGTTTGGTATGATCGCCACGACTTCCGACAATGTGCAGCCGGTGGGAAGGGTGAGGAGCGCCGTCATGAGCCTGCGGAACACGTTTGCGATTCTGCTGCTGTCCGTGCTGTGCCGATCGGCGCGTTGGGATGCGGCGCACGCCGGGCACACGGAGACGGTGCTGATGGACGCCATGGGGGAGAACCTCGGGCGGGCGGTCAGCCGGGACGGGCTCCACGCGGCGTGGGTCCGCAGGATTCCGGACCGCGGGACGGTCGTCGTGTGGGACGGCAAGGCCGGGCCGGCGTTCGAGGCCGTCGGCGCGCGATCGCTCCTGATCAGCGACGACGGCAAACACCTGTCGTACGTCGCGTTCGAGGGCGGCCGGATGGTCGTGGTGCAGGACGGGAAGGCCCACCCGCCGCTGGCCGGGCTGGACCTCGACAGCATCACCCGGTCCGCCGACGGCACGCGAATCGCCTACGCCGCGCGGACGGGACCGACGCGGTGGGCGGTCGTCGTGAACGGCGTCGCGCACGGGGAGTTCGACGGGATCGCGGCCGACTCCATCCGGTTCAACGGCGACCACTGGGCCTGCGCGGCGATCGACGGCGGCCGGACGTTCGTCGTGACCGACGGGCAACGGGGGCCGGACACGCTCGGGCTGGTCCGGGGCGGCATGGTGCTCTCGCGGGACGGCGCGCGAATCGCGTACGCGGCGCGGGTGCCGGGCGGTCAGGCCGTGCACGTCGACCACGTCGCGGGGCCGGTCTTCGACGCGATCGCCGACGGGTCGTTGGTGGCCAGCGGCGACGGACGCCGGCTCGCGTACGTCGGGCGGCGGGGGACCGCGAGCGTCGCGGTGATCGACGGCAAGGAAGGGCCGGCGCTGGATCGCGTGGCGATCCCGCCGACCCCCGCCCCGTCGGGCGGCCGGTTCGCCTGGGGCGGGATCAAGGTCGGGCGGTTCCTGATGTTCCTCGACGCCGCCGCGGTGGGCGAGTACGACGGGGTGGCTCCCGGGTCGGTCGTCTTCAGCGCCGACGGGCAGCGCCTCGCGTTCGTGGCGGTGGCCGACCGCAAGCAGTGGGTCGTCCTCGACGGGCGGGACGAGGCGCGGGCCGACGGGATCGCCGCCGGCAGCCTGCGGTTCAGCCGGGACGGGCGGCGGTTCGCGTACGTCGCCAAGGTCGGTCACCGGTACGCCGCGGTGCTGGACGGCGAGCGCGGGCCGGAGTTCGACTCGGTCGGCGTCGGTGACGGCTCGCCCGCGTTCAGCCCCGACGGAAAACGCTTCGCCTACACGGCGCGCGACGACGGCGACGGCGGTAACCTCGTCGTCGTGGACGGTCGCCGGTGCGCCGCGCCCGCGGGGCTGGTCACCGAGGTGATCCGCTTCAGCCCGGACGGCAAGCACGTGGCGTGGGTGGCCGAGGCCGGACAAGGACAGTGCGTCGTCCTGAACGAACGCCCGGGCCCCACGTTCGACGGGATCATTCCGGGCGGGCCGCGGTTCGAGGGGGACGACGCGGTCGCGTACCTGGCCCGGAAGGATCGCGCGATCGTGAGGGTCGTGCAGACGGTGAAGGATTGAGCGAACCACGGGCGACCGCCGACGCCCGCCCGGCGTGGCCCGCTTCGGCTCAGTCGCGTAGCGACGACCGCCTGTAAGTCAGGGCTCGCGGCCGATCTGCCGCTCCTGCTCGTCGGACAGCGAGTAGCCAACTTCGAGGATCCTCCACGGGCCGCGCGGCGGTGATTCGACCGGTTCGTCGGTGAATGGTATTCATCCCGCCTATGGACGTTCGCCAGGATCAAAATTACCCCGCCGAGCTGCGGCGCATCGCGAGCAATTGTCGGGCGATCATTACGTATCAGGTGGGGCTTCCATTGGGCTGCGTGCGAATGGGAAAGATGTTCGCGTGGCTTGCACCCCGTCGCGACTTGGGCTTTCCGGTGTTCGCGGAGTATTTGGACGCGGTTCGTCCGTATGCGATCGGCACCGATCGGCTGGAGTGGAATAGGGAGGCGTTGTTCGAGCAGGATCAGAAACTGGAAGAGATCAACCGCTCATTCCGGGATCGCATTCATACGGCCTGTCACGACATTCTCGCGTTGCTCCGGGCCGAAGGAACGGCGGGGTAACGACGCACGTCCGCGCTTCTGCTCCGCCGTCATTCGCGTCGGCCGGGTGGCCGCCCGGACAACAGCCGCGGGCGGGCCAGCGCCGCGTCGAGGTCCGCCTGCCGAATGAACGGCCAGAGTGGCGAGGCGCAGGCCGCCTCCATTGCCTGCCGGGCCCGGGCGTCGCGGACGCGCGACGCGAGGCCGAACGTGAGCAGGTCGATCAGGCAGCTCCCGGCGGCCACGAACGACTTGACGGGCCATTCGTA
>DASPKW010000436.1:0-11204 GCA_035627895.1 Tepidisphaeraceae bacterium
TCCCACCGTGCTGGGGATCGGCGAAATCGGCCTGAACAAGAACACGCGCAATGAGATCGCGATCTTCGAAGAGCACGTGGACCTGGCGGCGCGATTGAACCAGCTCATCCTGATCCACACGCCGCACCTGGAGGACAAGCACAAGGGCACGGCAATCATCACGGACATCCTGAAGAACGACCGGCGGATCAAGCCGGAGCGCGTGCTGATCGACCACTGCGAGGAGCACACGATCCGCGTGGCGCGGGACAACGGGTTCTGGGCGGGGCTGACGATTTACCCGGTGAGCAAGGTGACGCCGCAGCGCGGGGCGGACATCCTCGAGCAGTTCGGGCCGAGCATGATCATGGTGAACTCGGCGAGCGACTGGGGGGAGAGTGGGCCGCACATGCTGATCGACACGGCGCTGGAATACCGGCGGCGCGGGCACAGCGAGAAGGAGTTGGCGGACGTGTTTTACGGGAATCCGTGCCGGTTCTTCGGGCAGTGTCCGAAGTGGAAGTTGAAGGCGGAGTGAGTATGGACGGGTTGCCCGCAGATTCCGGTAGCGCCGCGCAGCCGCTGGGTACCAGACACCCGGCCGAGTCTTTGGGCGACGCACCAGATGTGGCGCCAGTTCTCTTGGACTATGCTGGCACGTCAGTTCCGATCACGCGGTCTCCCGACCGGACTCCGACGGGCGACGCGGTCGCGCTCGGGTTCATGTTGTTCGTCCCGTTCGTCACCGGCCTGATGGCGATCGTCCTCGCCGCCGGGGCCCTCCGCCGTTTCCCGACGCTGACGACTGCGGAGCGCGCGGCGGCGATCCTCGCGCTCGTACTCGGCGTCATCAATCCACCTCTGTGGACCTGGATCCTGTCTCGCTGACGCTTGCCGGCCTTTCCGGTGGCCCGGCACACCGCCGTTGCCATCGCGTTTGCCCGCCCGTAAGGTTTTGCCATGCCCCTGATCATCAACGGCCGACCGATCGACGATAACGTGCTCGACGCCGAGTTCGGGCAGCTCAAGGCGCACGCCGAGCGGACGACGAACGTGTCGTGCTGCGAACGGGACCCGGAATTTCGGCAGGCGGCGCGGGAGAACGTGGTCGGGCGGGTGCTGCTGGCGGACGAGGCGGTGCGGACGGTCGAGCCGTCGCCGGCGGAAGAGGTCGAGCAGACGCTCGAGCGGCTCAAGCAGGAGCACGGGGGCGAGGCGCACTTTTACGCGGCCATGGGGATCGCGCCAGAGCAGCTCGACCTTGTGCGCAACGACATCGACGTGAATCTCCGCGTGAACAAGTTGCTCGATCGACTGATCGCCGACGACCCGGCGCCGACGGACGATCAGCTCCGCGCGTTTTATCAGGAGAACATCGCCGCCTACACGACGCCCGAGGAGCGGCGGGCGTCGCACATCTCGAAGGGCGTGAGCCGGATGGCGGCGCGCGAGGGGCTGCTGGACGAGTTTCGTAGTTTGCGGGAGCAGATCCTGGACGGGGCGGACTTCAACGAGCTGGCGAAGGCGCATTCCGACCGCGGGGAGGACCTGGTCGATTTGGGGTTCTTCCGGCGCGGGGATTTGCCGGAAGAGGTGGAGATGGTCGCGTTCTCGATGCGGCCGGGGGAGGTGAGCCCGGTGTTCTCGTCGTCGGTGGGCGTGCACATCATGAAGCTGCACGAGGTGCGGGCACCGGCGGCCAAGCCGTTCGACGAGGCGCGCGAGCAGGTCGTGGCGATGTACCTGGATCAGCGCAAGCGCGACCGGGCGGCGGAACTGGTCAAGCGGCTCCAGGCGACGGCGACGATCGAGGAGGTCGCGCCGGACCCGGACGAGGTGAATCAGCTCGCGACGTAGCCGACGCGTTTCGCCCATTCCCAGAATTCCGCACGTCGTGTCAGACCCCGCCGGGGCCCCCCGTATTTCCCGGCGAGGTGCAATCTTCTGTGCGAATTACAACCAACATCTTCATCGTCGTCACGCCGACCGTCACCGCGACCACCGCGAACGTCGTCATGAGGATGTTTACGGGCGCCACGAAGCGCACCGACTGACCCACCGCTCCGGCGAGGGGGGACGATGCGGCGAGGGCGCGAGTGGCAGCGCAGCGGATTCCAAACCCGCCTTGTAGAGGTTCGAGTCCTCTTCGCCGTGCTGGGTCGATTCGACGGTCGCACGCACCGATTCCAACGCAAACATGGGCCGCTAGCTCAGCCCGGCCAGAGCGCCCGCCCGACACGCGGGAGGCCCGCGGTTCAACTCCGCGGCGGCCCACTGATTACGATCCGGATTGGCTCGGGAACGGGGCCGCTGAAGCGGCCCTGCCGTCCGGGGTTCTCCCGTCAGACGGGACGGGTGCGTATTGACATTCACGCCTGTAGCTCAATGGCCAGCAGCACCGTGCTCACACCACGGGGGTTGTCGGTTCGAATCCGACCGGGCGTATGTGTTGGTCAATTGTCAATTGTCCATGGTCAATCGCGGCCGCTCGTACTTCGATCACAATGGACAATGGACAATGGGCAGTTGACTAATTCGCGTCGTTAGCTCAGCGGCAGAGCACTCGGCTGATAACCGAGAGGCCGGCGGTTCGAACCCTCCACGACGCACTGGTTTGTCGAGTCTTCACGTAACGCACTCGTAGCTTAATCCGGTAGAGCCGCCGCCTCTTAAGCGGTGGGTTGCAGGTTCGATTCCTGCCGAGTGCATTTGATCGCAGGCGGACGGGTCTGGTGACCCTGCGAGGTTCATACCCCCGCGACCACGGTTCGATTCCGTGGCCTGCTATTTCGACGGGAGGGCGAGGCTCCGTCCGAGACGTTTGCACTTCTGCGTCGTTCGTCAGAACGGCTCGGACGGAGCCTCGCCCTCCCGGTTCACGGGTGCGTAGCTCAACGATAGAGCACGGGCCTCATAAGCCCGAAGTTGGTGGTTCGATTCCACCCGTCACCCATCGTGCAGGGCGTGTGGCTCTAAGGTAGAGCAGGGGTCTGAAGAGCCCCGGGTAATGGTTCGATTCCATTCGCGCCCATTCATCCGACGTCGATTCGCAGGGGTTAGACATTTCGTCTGAGATGGGCCTATCATTGCCCATGCGAAACGTGACAGAGGTGACGTCCGACCGTTGGCGGGACGTGGTCGTCGACGAGTCCGAGGCGCTGGACGCCTACAGCCGGGCGGTGACCGGAGCGGTCCGAACCGTCGGCCCCGCCGTGGTGAATATCGAAGTCAAAGACAAGGCCGGCAAGCGCGCCGGCGCGGGCAGCGGGTTCATTTTCACACCCGACGGGTTCGTGCTGACCAACAGCCACGTCGTCCACGGGGCGGCGCGGATCGAAGCGCACTTGGAAGACGGCCGAAAGCTCGAAGCACGGCTCGTCGGCGACGATCCGGAGACGGACCTCGCAGTCGTCCGCGTCGACGGGCACGACCTCGCCTGGGCCACGCTCGGCGACTCGACCGGCCTCAAGGTCGGCCAGCTCGTGATCGCCGTGGGCAACCCGTACGGGTTCGCCGCCACGGTGACCGCGGGCGTCGTCAGCTCGATGGCGCGGTCGTTCCGCAGCTACGCCGGCCGCCTGATGGACAACGTCATCCAGACCGACGCCGCGCTCAACCCCGGCAACTCCGGCGGCCCCCTCGTCACGTCCCGCGGCGAAGTCGTCGGCGTCAACACGGCGATCATACAAGGCGCGCAGGGCATCTGCTTCGCCATCCCCAGCAACACCGCCAAGTTCGTCGCCAGTCGCCTCATGCGCGACGGCCGCGTCAAGCGGAGCTACCTCGGCGTGGGCGGGATGGACGTCCCCGTGCAGCGGCGCGTCGTCCGGTTCCACGGCCTGAAACTCGAGACGGCCGTGCTCGTGAACCACGTCGAAAAGGACTCCCCCGCCGAGCTCGCCGGCGTCCGAGAAGGCGACACGCTCGTCTCGATCGGCGGCGTCCCCGTCGGCGGGGTCGATGACCTCCACCGGTTCCTCACCGAAGAGCGCGTCGGTAACCAGCTCGAGTTGCTGTTCCTACGCGGCGTGGAAAAAGTGCGCGTGACGGTCACCCCGAGAGGGCGGTGACGTAGGGTGGGCACTGCCCACCGTTGCGACGGCGAATGACAAGCGGCGACCTGACCGGGTCGCCGCTTCTTCGTTGCGCGGATGGCGTTTTATGCGTGACCGGTGGGCAGTGCCCGCCCTACGGCGTCGGCCGCGTCGTCGCGCCCGAAGGCGGGATTTCCCACTCCCAGCCACCGCCCAGCGCTTTGTACGTCGCGATCAGCTGCCGCGCGAGCTCGACGTCGCTGCGCACCAACGCGTCTTCGGACTGAAACAGCGACCGCTGGGCGTTCAGAACGTTAAGGAAGTCGGTCTTCCCCTGATCGTAAAGCCGCTCGGCCAGATCCACCGCCCGCCGGTTCGCCGCCGCCGCCCGGACGGTGGCCGCCCGGCTCTGCTGTTCCTTGGCGTACACGATCAAGGCGGACTCGACCTCCTGCAGCGCCCGCAGGATCGTCCCGGCGTAGGCGCTCAGCGTCTGCTCCCGGGCCGCGTTCTGGATTTCGATGTTCGCCCGGATCCGCCCGCCCTCGAAGATCGGCCAGGTGACCGTGGGCCCAACCGACCACGACCGGTTCGCCCAATTGCCGAGCCCCGAAAGCTGGCTGGCCGACAGCGAAAATGCGCCGCTGAGGGAAAAGCGCGGGAAGAGGTCCGCCGTAGCCACGCCAATCCGCGCCGTCGCGACGTGTGCCTCGGCCTCCGCGCGCCGAATGTCCGGGCGCCTCCGCAGGAGGTCCGACGGCAGCCCGACCGGCACCTCGGGCGGCGTCACCGGCACCGGCGAAACCACGTTCAATTCTTCCACCAGCGCACCCGGCTCAAGCCCGAGGAGGACGGCGATCGCGTAGATCGACTGCCGCGCACTCGCCTCGAACGTCGGGATCGTCGACTCGGTCGACGCAACCTGCGCCTCGGCGTTGGCGACGTCCAGGCCGGTCACGAACCCGCCCTCGAGCCGCCGGCGGGTGAGCGCCAGGCTCCGCCGCTGCGTCGCCAGGTTCTGCTTGGCGATCTCGATCCGCGCCTGCGTGCCGCGGAGCTCGGCGTAGTTGGTCGCGACCTCGGACGTGAGCGTGACGAGCACGTCGCGGCGATCCTCGACGACGACGTCTATCTGCGCCTCCGCCGCCTCGACCGACCGGCGGACGCCCCCGAACACGTCCAGCTCCCACCCGGCGTCGAACCCGGCGCGGTAAAGGTCAGACCCGGCGCCGGCCCTGGACCGCGACCTGTCGTACGAACCCGAGACATTCACGCTCGGCAATAGACCGGCCACCTCGATCCCGCGCGCCGCGCGCGCCTGCCGGACCCGGCTGGTCGCGACGCGCAGGTCAAGGTTCGACTCGACCGCCCGGTCGATCAGCGAATCAAGTTTGGGGTCCTTGAACGTCCGCCACCACTGGGCAATTTGCGCCGGAGTCGGGCGCATCACGCTCGTCTGCCCGCCCTGGTCACCCGTGCCAAGCCAGCCTTCAGGCGTGTGCGCACCGGGTGCACGGAAATCGGGGCCGACGAGACAGCCAGGGAAGACGGTGATCGCGGCGAGCGCGAGCAACGCGCGGATCCCTCTTGTAGCCGCCCCGCCTGCGGGGCGCGTCCCGCGGCGTTCTCGAGGGTAGTCGCGGACTCGGTCGATCAGATGAGGAAACATTGAAGAGCTCGGTGTTGTCCTACGGGGTGTCCGGTGTCTTGTGCGCCGCGCGTCTTCGAGCGCCTCGGGACGCGCCCCGCAAGCGGGGCGGCTACAAGACGATGCCAGCGTTGTCAGTGAAATCGGATATTACTCGTATCGCAGCGCCTCGATCGGGTCTAATCGCGACGCCTTCCACGCCGGGTAGAAACCGAAGACGATCCCGACGGTCGCGGCGACGGCGACGGAGCCGAAGATCGCCGGGTAGGAGACGGCGGTCGGCCAGCTCAGGGTCGCGCGGACGAGCAGCGACGTCCCGCGGCCGAGGAGGATGCCGATCAGGCCGCCCAGCAGGCAGAGGACGATCGACTCGATCAGGAATTGGGCGAGGATGTCGCGGGCGCGGGCGCCGACGGCCATGCGCAGGCCGATCTCGCGCGTCCGCTCGGTGACCGAGACGAGCATGATGTTCATGATGCCGACCCCGCCGACCGCGAGCGAGATCGCCGCGACGATCAGCAGGAGCGTGGCGACCAGCTCGGTGGACTTGCCGATCGCGCTGAGCATTTCGGTCATGTCGCGGACGGAAAAGTCGTCGGGCTCGTCGGGCCGGAGGCGGTGGCGCTCGCGCAGGACCTCGGTGATCTGCTTGATCGCCTGGGGGATTTCCTCGCGGCTGGCGGCGGCGGCCATGATGTTGTTGACGTTCTGGAACCGCACGAACCGCGGGTTGTTCTGCACCTCGGCGTCGGACTGCTCGGGGTACAGCTTGGGGGCCCCGGTCGGATAGGGGTTGTCGAGCGAGTTCACGCTCGCCTGCGCCGCCGCGGAGCCGGCCGACGATCCCGACGCCGATGATCCCGACGAGCTCGACCCGGTCGACACGCGGTACTTGATCGTCGTGAACGGGGCGATGATCGTATCGTCCTGGTCCTGCCCGAACGTGCTCGCGCCCTTTTTGGCGAGCACGCCGACGACCCGCATCGACACCGACCCGACGCGGATCTCTTTGCCCAGCGGGTCCTCGGTCTCGAACAGGTTTCGCGCGGTCGTCTGCCCGAGCACGCAGACCTTGGACATGTTGTTCACGTCCTGTTCCGTGAACGCGCTCCCGTGCTCGACGGTCCACTCGCGCACGTCGAAATAGGCGGGGGTGGACCCGATGATCTGCGTCGGCGGGACGTTCTTCCCGCCGTAGATCACCTGCTGGCGGCTCTGCACGGTCGGGGCGGCGGCGCGGAGCGCGGGGGCGTCGCGGACGATCGCGTCGCAGTCCTCGGCCGTCAGGCTGACCGAGCTCCCCGCCCCGTAGCTGATCCCCCCGCTCGACGAGTTCCCCGACTGGATCATCAGGACGTTCGCCCCGAGGCTGCCGACGGCCTTCTCGTTGAGGGCCGCGATGCCGTTGCCGATCTCCATCATCGCGATGACGGCGGCGATGCCGATGATGATCCCGACGCACGTGAGCGCCGAGCGCGTGACGTTCCGCCGCAGCGCCTTGAGCGCGGTCTGCGAAGTTTTGACGAGGGCGATCATGGGATTGAGAAGCGAGGGAGCGGGAAGCGGAAATCGAGAATAGTGTTATCGCCGTTTTCCCGGGGCGAGCGTGTAGCTCTCGCGGGCCAGTGGTGCGGCGACGCTGGCGGGCTGGTCGTTGAACGCGCCGGACTCGATCAGGCCGTCGGCCATGCGGATGTTTCGGCCGGCGGTGCCGGCGACGTTCGGGTCGTGGGTGACGAGGATGATCGTGATCCCCTCGGCCTCGTTGAGCTGGCGGAACATCTGCAAGATTTCCTTGCTCGTCTTGGAGTCGAGGTTGCCGGTCGGCTCATCCGCGAAGAGCAGGGGGGGCCGGTTGATCAGCGACCGCGCGATCGCCACGCGCTGCTGCTGCCCGCCCGAGAGCTGGCTCGGCTCGTGGTCCATCCGGTCGCCCAGGCCGACGCGGGTGAGCAGTTCCTCGGCCCGCGCCCGGGCCTCTGCGCCGGACAAGTGGGCGGCCGTGTACGTCAGGGGCATCATGACCTGGTCGATCGCGCGCGTCCGCGGGAGCAGGTTGAACGACTGGAACACGAACCCGATCTTCCGGTTCCGCACCATGGCCCGGTCGTCGTTGGAGATGTCGGACACTTCCTGCCCGTCCAGCCAGTACTGCCCGGACGTCGGGCGGTCCAGGCAGCCGAGGATGTTCATGAGCGTCGACTTGCCCGAGCCGGATGCGCCGGTGAGCGCGACGAACTCGCCGCGCGCGATCGAGAGGGAAACTCCCTTGAGCACGGGCACGTCGATCTCGCCGACGTGGTAGGTCTTGGTGAGGTTGTCGAGGCGGATGAGCTCGGGCATGGGATGGTCTTGCTCGTTCTTCGTGCACAGTGGCACTCCAGTGCCACTGTTCGGTAGGGGTGAGACGGTCTATCTCGCGCCCCGAGGACCGCCTCCGCCACCACCACCGCTGCGACTGCCGCGACCACCGAACTGGGGCAGGAAGGGGTTTCGCGCGTCTTCGGCCGCCTGGGCCCCGGCCTTGGACTCGCCGACCACGACGACGTCATTCGCCCTGAGCTCGTCCGCGATCACTTCGGTGCTGGTCCCGTCGGTGATGCCGACGCGGACGCGCACGGGGCGCACCATGTTGGCCGCCGCCTGCACCCAGATGATGCCCCGGCGGTGGCCCGCCTGCTCGACGGCGGGCGCGGTAGTCGGCTTGGTCGACGCCGTGGGTTGTGTGCTCAGCAACGCCGCCGCCGGTCGCGTGGCGGCCCCGGCGTCGTCCTTGCGCTTACCGTCGCGCCGGCCGCTTCCGCCAGGGCCGGCGCTCGTTCCCCCGCCCGCACCCCGCCCGCCCGACGTCAGCTGCGCCAGCGACTCCCGCGCCTCGGGCACCACCAGGTCCGGTGACGACGGCCAGTACCGCAGCGCCGCGTTCGGCACCACCAGCGCCTTCTCGCGCTCGGCGACAACGAACTGCACGTTGGCGGTCAGGTACGGCCGCAGTTTGCCGTCCGTGTTATCGACGGTGATTTCGGCGAGATACGTGACGACGTTCGACGTCATCTGCGCGAACAGTCGGACCTTCCGCACCGTGCCGATGAACTCCCGGCCCGGGTGCGCGTCGACGGTGAATGTCGCCGTCTGGCCCTCGTGGATGTTTCCGATGTCGGCCTCGTTGACGGACGCCCAGATCTGCAGCTTGGTCAGGTCGCGCGCGAGCAGGAACAGGCTGGGCGCGTTCAGCTGCGACACGACCGTTTGCCCGATATTCACCCGGCGGGCGATCACGGTCCCGTCGACCGGGGCGTAGATCTTGCAATACTCAAGGTCGCGCTTAGCAGATTTTAGGGTCGACTCGGCCTGCATCACCGTCGCTTCCGCCTGTTGCACCGCCGCCGCGCCGACCTTTACCGCCGCCTCGGCCGCCACGAACGTGTACTGGATCTGGTCGTACTCCTGCTGCGACAGGGCGTCCGACGGGCCGATCTTCTGTGCCCGCTCCCACTCCTTCTTCGCCTGGAACAGCTTGGCCTTCATCTGGTCCAGGTCCGCCAGCGCGCGGGTGACGCCGGCCTTGGCCTGGGCGAGTTGCGCCTCGGCGCTGGCGACCTGCGACGCGGGCAGGAAGTCGTCGATCCGCGCCAGCAGTTGTCCTTCTTTCACCGGCGAGTTGTTGTCGACCGCTGCCCCGTTCACGTCCTTCCCGAACTCCAGCACTTGCCCGCGCACCTGCGCGCCGACGTCGACGGTCTCCTCGGGCTGGATCGTCCCGGTGGCGCCGATCGTCTGACGGATCTTCTCGCTCTCGACCGGCGCGGTCCGGAACGAGATCGCCCCGTCGTCGCTCCGCGACCGGTACCACATCCACCCCCCCACGCCGGCGGCGGCGAGCAAGCCCACCACGATCGTCCGCTTGATCCACTTGTTCATGACTCGGTTCCTTCGCTCGCTCGTCCGGTTCGAAGTGACGTGCGCCGTCGTTCTCAATCGCTAAGCCGCAAGCGGCGGGCGCCGCGACTTTCAACCAAATTACTCTTCGTCGGACGGCGCGGTCACCTGCGGCTCGGCGTCCGCCAATGTTTCCAGATGACTCGACATCCGCGACATCAGTTCCGACAGGGTGGCCTGTTCCGGCTGACTCAAGCCGCCGAGCACCTTCGCCATCTGCTCGGCGTGGCCGGTTAAGACGTGCCGGACCAGTTTCCGTCCCGCCGCCGACAGGCTGACCAGCTTGACGCGCTGGTCCTTCCGCGACTGCACGAGCGTCACCAGTCCCATCTTAGCCAGCCGCCCGATCGCCGACGTCACGCTGGGCGGACGAACCAACAGGCGCGAGCTCAGATCCACCAGCCGCAACTCGGCCGCCCCCTCGTCGTCCTCCGCCCGCTGCAGCACGCGCAAGATGCCCCACTGCGCCCCGCTGATCCCGTGGCGGGCGAAGTACGGCTCCATCACTCGTCGGAGCAGGCCGAGCACGCGAACGAGCCCGCGGAACGCGCCCGCCGTCGGGCTTTCCTCGGCGGTCAGGGCTCCCACCGTCTTTCGATCAGGCACGATCGTCATCTTCCTAACCCTCCCGACACGTGCTCAGCTCGGTCATGCATGCACGACCGCGTCCGCACTCGTCCGACGTTACTTAGGACTCTAATTAACGACGCACGTTAGTACCGGCCGCCGATCCCGATGTGGACGGCAGAAAACGCCGCTCAGCTGTTTTACGCCGTCTCCACCTAGCCGGGCACGACAGTTGCATTCCCCCATTTTTCGCATCCCGGGAAGGAGCTCATCCATGGCCGAAGTGCACGAGTGGTGGCAAAAGGGCATCATCTACCAGGTCTATCCTCGATCATATCTGGACTCGAACGGCGACGGCGTGGGCGATTTGGTGGGGGTCATCTCCCGCCTCGACTACCTCAAGTGGCTCGGCGTCGACGCCGTCTGGCTGTCGCCGATCTATCCGTCCCCCATGGCCGACTTCGGGTACGACGTGTCGGACTACTGCGACGTCCACCCGCTGTTCGGCTCGCTCGCCGACTTCGACCGCCTCGTCGCCGAGGCCCACCGCCGCGACCTCCGCGTCGTGCTCGACTTCGTGCCGAACCACACTTCGGATCAGCACGCCTGGTTCAAGGAATCGCGCGCCTCGCGGGACAACCCCAAGCGCGATTGGTACATCTGGCGAGACCCCGCGCCCGGCGGGGGGCCGCCCAACAACTGGCTCTCCAACTTTGGCGGTCCCGCGTGGACCTTCGACCCCGCCACCGGTCAGTACTACTACCACGCCTTCCTCAATAAGCAGCCGGACCTGAACTGGCGGAACCCCACCCTGCGCCGCGCGATGCACGATGTGCTGCGCTTCTGGATGGACCGCGGCGTCGACGGGTTCCGCGTCGACGTCATCTACCACATCGTCAAGGACGACCAGTTCCGCGACAACCCGCGCAACCCCAACTACGTCCCCGGCTCCCACAACCCTCACCACGAATTTCTCGCCACCTACATCGCCGACCGACCGGAGGTGCACGACATCATCGCCGGCATGCGCAAGGTGA
>DASPKW010000437.1:0-17509 GCA_035627895.1 Tepidisphaeraceae bacterium
CTGTGCTCGGGGCCCTGGCCCTCGTACCCGTGGGGCAGGAGCATGACCAACCCGCACATCTTCTGCCACTTGGATTCGGCGGCGACGATGAACTGGTCGATGATCGGCTGGGCCCCGTTGACGAAGTCGCCGAACTGGGCCTCCCAGAGGACCAGGTTCCGCGGGTCGGCGCTGCTGAACCCGTACTCGAACCCGAGCACGGCCAACTCCGACAGCATCGTATTGACGACGATGATCGGGGCTTGGTTCGGGTCGAGGTTGGCGAGCGGGTAATACTTCTTCCCGTCGTTCATGTCGTGCAGGCACGCGTGGCGGTGGGTGAACGTCCCGCGCTGGGCGTCCTGGCCGACGAACCGGATCGGCGTGCCCTCGAGCAGGAGCGACCCGAGCGCGAACATCTCGGCCCCGCCCCAGTCGACGTTGAGCTTGCCCTGGGCCATCGCCCGGCGGTTGTCGAGGATCAGCCGCTGGATCTTCGGGTTGACCGCGAAGTCGGCCGGGACGACCGACGCCCGTTCGCCGATCCGCTTGATCAGGTCGGCCGGGATCTCGGTCTTGGCGGACCAGTCCTGGCCGGCCTTGGACATCCCCTTCCAGATGCCGCCGAGGGTGGTCGCGGACGACTTGGGCTTGTCCTCGTGGGCGCGGGTGCGGGCGTCGTTCAGGTAGGCGTTGAAGTCCGCCTTCATCTTCTCGAACTCGGCCTCGGTGATCTTGCCCTCGGCGATCAGCTTCTGGGCGTACAGCTCGCGCGGGCGGGTGTGGGCCTTGATCTCGCGGTACATCAGCGGCTGCGTGAAGTCCGGCTCGTCCGTCTCGTTGTGCCCGTGGCGGCGGTAGCACCAGACGTCGATCATCACGTCGCAGTGGAACTGCTGGCGGAACGCGATCGCCAGGCGGGCCGCGTGCACGCACGCCTCGGGGTCGTCGCCGTTGACGTGGAAGACGGGGGCCTGGATGGCCTTGGCGATGTCGGTCGGGTACGGCGTGAACCGCCCCTGCTTGGGCATCGTCGTGAACCCGATCTGGTTGTTGATGATGATGTGGATCGTCCCGCCCGTGCGCCAGTACGGCATCTCGGACAGCGCGAGCGTTTCCATCACGATGCCCTGGCCGGTGAACGCGGCGTCGCCGTGGATCAGGACGGGGACGACGCGCGTCCGGCTGTCGTCGCGCAGGTAGTACTGCTTGGCCCGGACGATCCCCTCGACGACCGGGTTGACCAGCTCGAGGTGGCTCGGGTTGTAGGACAGGGCCAGGTGGACCTTGCGGCCGCCGACCGAGCGGTCGTTCGAGTAGCCGAGGTGGTACTTGACGTCGCCGTCGCCCTCCATGTCGACGAAGCCCTTTTCCTGGAACTCGGCCAGGATCATCTCGTGCGGCTTGCGGAGGACGTGGGCCAGGACGTTGAGCCGGCCGCGGTGGGCCATGCCGCAGACCATCTCTTCGACCCCGATGCCGACGCCCTCGTCGACCAGCGCGTTCATCAGCGGGATGACGGCCTCACCGCCCTCCAGGCTGAACCGCTTTTTGTTCAGCTCCTTGACGTGAAGGAACTCCTCGAACCCCTGGGCCTCGACGAGTTGGGACAAAATCGCGCGGGACTCCTGTTGGCTGAGGCGCGGGCGGTTGAGGATCGGCTCCATGCGCTCGATCAGCCACTCGCGCTGTTCCTTGTCGGAGATCTCCATGAACTCGACGCCGATCGTCCCGCAGTAGGTGGCGCGGAGCTTCTCGATCAGGTCGCGGAGGGTGCCGTCGGTCTGGCCCTTGAAGGAGCCGGTGCCGGTCTGGCGGTCGAGGTCGGCGACGGTCAGGCCGAACTCGCCCAGGTCGAGCAGGGGGTGGGTGGGGCGGTTGTGCCCGAGCGGGTCGAGCTGGGAGACGAAGTGCCCGAGCTCGCGGTAGGCGTGGACGAGGTCCTCGTAGTTCATCGACCCGGCGCCGCCGTCGGACGCGACCAGCTGCCGCCCCCCCCCGGCCTCGAACCCCGCGAAGAACGCCCGCCAGTGCGACTCGACCGACCGGGGGTCGACCTGGTACTTGCGGAAGAGCTGTTCGATGTATTCCGCGTTCGCCCGGTTAACGAAGTCGAAGCTCGCGAAGTCAAACTGTGACATAGAGGTTTACATTCCGCCGCGCCGCCCGCGGCCTCCGGGTCACCGCCCGCCGCCGCGGGGCACGTGCCCGCGACGCCCGGCCGGTGGCCGCTTCAGGTTGTACTGTCCGGGTCCGCATCGCCGCCATGGAGACACGGGCCGCCGTCCGTGGTTGTTCGATTTGCTACCCCCCGTGCGGGGTGCCGTTGCGTCATTTGTGGGCGCGCAGCCACCCGGCCGCGGGCCCCCGCCCGCAGGGCCGGTCGATCGTCATCGGCTGGCGTGCGTATCGATCCTGAGCGAGGCTCACCCACTGCGCCAAAGTCCTTGTCCGAAACACACCTCGCCCGGCGTGTCGGGATCACGAATCCGACCGCGCTGAGGGCGAAGGGGGGGATTATAGACGCCACGACCCGCGCGACCAACGCACAGGTTTTTCGGCGGCTTAAGTATGACCGAGCTGGGCGGTTTACGCAATCCTTTGCACGAAGTCCGCAAGTCGTGCGAAAACGGGGGCTTAGTGGCCGTGTACAACGTTTCGGGCAGGTCGCATCGAATTCCGGACATGGCACGGAAGCGAACGCTTTCCGGGCTGCCACACTACCGACAGCTTCCGCTGGCGGCTATCAAGGAGCAGTCGCGCGTACGTCGACTGAGGAACCCTCATGACTCGCAAGTTGATCGCAGGATTGATCGCCGCTATCGCGTTCCCGGTCGCCGCAGCGGACTGGACGCAGTACCGCGGGCCGAACCGGGACGGGCGGTCGCCGGACAAGGCGCCGACCGAGTGGTCGAAGACCGAGCATGTGAAGTGGAAGGTGAAGCTGCCACACAAGGGCAACTCGAGCCCGATCGTCATCGGGGACCGAGTGCTCGTGACCTGCGCGGAGGATCCGGCCGGCGCGGGCCGAAGTTTATACTGCTTCGACCGGGCGACCGGGAACAAGCTGTGGGTACAGACGGTCAAGTACGAGCAGAAGGAGCCGACGCACGCGACCAATCCCTACTGCGCGTCGACGCCGGCGACGGACGGGAAGGTCGTGGTCGTCTATCACGGGTCGGCGGGCGTGCACTGTTACGATTTGGCGGGCAAGCCGGTCTGGTCGTACGAGACGGGGCCGATGCGGCACATCTGGGGGTACGCGGCGTCGCCGGTGATTTTGGGAAACACCGTGTTCGTCAACCGCGGGCCGGGGGCGGGGCATTACGTGGCGGCGCTGAATTTGGCGGACGGGAGGGAAGTCTGGAAGACGCCTGAGCCGCGGGCGGCGGACGACAAGTTCGCCGAGACCGGCAAGTGGGCCGGATCGTGGACGACGCCGATCGTCGCCAAGAGCGACGGGCGCGACGTGCTCCTGATCTTCCAGGCAAGGCAGGTGAACGCGTACGACCCGGCGAACGGGAAGATCCTGTGGTCGGCGGCAGGGGCGGGGGACCTGGCGTATTCCGACGTGATGATCGACCCGGAGCGGAACGTGGGCGTCGCGCTGGCGGGGTACGGTGGGGCGGGGATCGGGTTCCGTCTCGGCACTACGCCCGCCGACCCCAAGCCGGGCACGCCACTGTGGCGGACGACGGGGAGCAACCCACAGAGGATCGGGTCGGGCGTGATCGTGGAGGGCCAGTTGTACCTGCCGAGTGAGCCGGGCATTCAGTGTATCGACGTGCTGAGCGGAAAGATCGCCTGGACGCAGAAATTCCCCGGGCACAACTTCTGGGCGTCGATCGTCAGCGCCGAGGGCCGTCTGTACGCGACGAGCCAGAAGGGGACGACGTACGTCTTCACGCCGGACCCGGAGAAGTTCAAGCTGCTGCACACGAACAGCCTCGGGGAGCACGTCAACGCGACGCCGGCGATTTCGAACGGGCAAATGTTCGTGCGGACGTGGGAGAATCTGTACTGCATTGAGTGATGAGAGCGACGGAATGGGAGGGCGAGGCTCCGTCCGAGCCGTTCATTTTGCACAGGGTGGTCCCGCGGCTCGGACGGAGCCTCGCCCTCCCGAGCGCGCCATGTCCTTAACGTCCGGACGTGGCGACAGTACAGTCTGTGCATCTCGGTCCGCGCACCCCAACCCCATCTCGGAGAACCCCCGCATGTCCCGCAAGCTCGCCCTGTTCGCCGCCGCCGCGTTCGGCCTTGGATTGGTCACCGCGCCGCTGCTCGTCGCCGCCGACAAGCCGGCCGACGCCGTCGCGCAGGCCCAGCCCGACGCCGACGGCTTCGTGTCGCTGTTCAACGGCAAGGACCTCACCGGGTGGCGGGGAATGGAGGGGTATTGGTCGGTCAAGGACGGCGCGATCTGCGGGTTCCAGACCAAGGAGAAATCCAAGCAGACCTTCCTGATCTGGGAGGGCGGGAACGTCACCGACTTCGAGCTGCGGTTGAAGTTCAAGTTCGCCCCGGTCGACGGCAAGGTCGGCGGGAACTCGGGCATCCAGTTCCGGTCGAAGGTGACCGACGAGAAGAACTTTGTGGTCGGCGGGTACCAGGCCGACTTCGACTCGGGCAACCAGTACACCGGGATCATCTACGACGAGAAGGGGATCGCGGGCGGGCGCGGGATCATGTCCAAGCGCGGGGAGAAAACGACGTACGGGGCCGACTTCACCGACCCGAAGAAGCAGAAGCCGACGACCGAGAAGCTCGAGAAGGACGACAAGCAGCTAAAGGAGTCGATCAAGGTCGGGGACTGGAACGACGCCGTGCTGACGGTCAAGGGGAACCACGTCGTGTTCAAGATCAACGGGAACACGACGACGGAAGTCATCGACGACAGCCCGAAGGCCCTGAAGGAGGGCGTGCTCGCGTTCCAGCTCCACGCGGGCCACACGATGGACATCCAGTTCAAGGACGTCAGGCTGAAGAAGCTGTGACGTCGGCGGGCGGGTCGGGAACTGAGTCGGGAGTAGACGAAGCGACGAAGTGCCAACAGAACGGTCGCGGCGCAACGAAAGCGCCGCGACCGTTTTCTCTTGTACCGATACAATCGCGGCCCCTCGCGCCCGAATCCGAGTCCACAGGAGCAGGCGCATGGATCCGTGTCTGTAATCATGTCGACGCCCGCCCTAACTCCTCCGGTGCACCGCCGCGGCCGCCGCCGCCGCGCGGGGCGGCTCGCGCTCGACGCGCTGGGCGTCTGCGTGTTCATGGTCTTGGTGGCCGTCCTGGCCCTCTGGGTCTGGAGCAGCGTCCGGCGCGTCGGCTGGCTCCGCCGAGGCGTCGACTCGTCCGCGTGGGTCGAGCGGCTCGACTACGTGCTGGCGGGCGAAAACCGGATCGGGTGGAAGTCGGTCATGACCTGGCACCCGCCGGGGTCGGCCGATTTGCCGCCGGCCGGCGTCACGTACGAGCTGCGGCACCGCCCGTGGACGGACAAGACGCGTGCCGACATGTGGTTGACCGCCGGCGGGTATCACCGGCACTTCGAACTGGCGGGGATCGAGTACGTCACGTGGGCGGGGCCCGCCGTCCGCTCGCGCGGCGGCCACGTCGACCACCGGCAGTTCACCGTCCGCTTCCCGACGGCCGTGATCGCCCTCGCCGGGCTGGCGACCCCGTGGGTGCTCGGCTGGGGCGGCCGACGGCGGCGCACGCGCCGGCACGCGGCCGGCCTGTGCCCGGGGTGCGGGTACGACGTCCGCGCGACGCCCGACCGGTGCCCGGAGTGCGGCCTAACCGACCCGCTCCGGCCGGCCCGCCCGTGAGCCGCGCCGCCGACCGCGGCCCGCTGGAATCGCCGCGCGCTTCGGATATAACCGCGCCTCACCAGCACAAGGAGCGAAACACGACATGGAACGCACCCTGATCATCTTCAAGCCCGACGCCGTACAGCGCGGGCTTTGCGGCGAGATCCTCACACGGTTCGAGAAGAAGGGCCTGCAAATCGCGGGCCTGAAGTTCATGCGCATCCCCGCGGCGACGGCCGAGACGCACTACGCGCCGCACAAGGGCAAGCCGTTCTACGACGGGCTGGTCAAGTTCATGACGTCGAGCCCGGTCGTGGTCGTCGCGCTGCAGGGGAAGGACGCGATCACGATCGCCCGGAACCTGATGGGCGCGACGTTCGGCTCCAAGGCGGCCCCGGGCACGATCCGCGGGGACTTCGGCGTGTCGAACTCGTTCAACCTGATCCACGGTTCGGACTCGCCGGAGGCGGCCCAGAAGGAGCTCGGGTTGTTCTTCAAGGCGGACGAACTGGTGGACTGGACGCCGACGATCCAGACGTGGGTGTATGACTTCGGGAAGGGCGTCGCGGAATAACGCGGCTCAACTGGTTCGGAAAACGAGAAGACGAAAAGACGTAAAGAAGCCGTGCGGCCGCGATGAACCGGCGCACCGGCTTTACGTTTTTCGTCTTTTCGTTTTTCGTTGCCCGAGAGGGTTCTGATGACCAATCTCGATCGCGCTCCGAAGCTCATCGTCTTCGACCTCGGCCGGGTGCTGGTGCGGATCTGCGACGACTGGCGGCACGCGTGCGAGGTCGCGCGGGTGCCGTGGCCTGGAGTGGAGCGGACGGCGGAGGCGCGGGCGCGGATCATGGAGGCGGTCGGGCACCTCGAGACGGCGGCGTGTGACCTGCCGGCGTTCTGCGGGCGCGTCGCGCCGGAACTCGGGCTGTCGGCGGACGAGATCGCGGCGGTGTGGGACGCGTACACGCGCGAGTCGTTTCCCGGGGCGGCCGAGCTGCTCGATGACCTCCGCGCGGCCGGCGTGCCGACGGCGTGTCTGTCGAACACGAATGCGCGCCACTGGCAGATCCTAACCGACCCGGCCGGGCCGAACTGGAACGCGCTCTCGCGGCTCGATCACCGGTTCGCGAGCCACCTGATCCCGGCGCGCAAGCCGGACGGGCCGGCGTACGAGGCGGTGGAGCGGGGGACGGGGTATCGCGGGGAGGCGATCGTGTTCTTCGACGATTTGGAAGAGAATGTCGCGGCGGCGAAAACGCGCGGGTGGCGGGCGCACCTGGTGCCGCGGTGTGAGAATCCGATTCCGATGATCCGGGAGATTCTGGAGCGCGAGGGCGTGATGGCGTGACGGGGTGATGGTGAGATGGCGGGGTCGTGGGGCGCGCGGAGCGTCCGGGGCGGCGCTTCGGGCGGAGCCCGTGCGACTCTGCCCCGGCTTGTTTCGACAGTAATCGCGCGGGTGCCCCCGCGGCTCGGACGGAGCCTCGCCCTCCCGGGCGCGGAGCTTTGTATACTCGCGGGGATGCGGAACCTCTCACTCGCGGTCTTGCTGCTCCCGATCCTCGCGTCTGCGGAGCCGCCCGCGGTGACACGGTTCGAGGCGAATCCGATCGTGCGGCCCGAGATGTTGCCGGGGCGGGACGGCCAGAACATCAACGGGCCGTCGCTGATCCGGGTGCCGGACTTCGTCGTCAACCCGCTGGGGAAGTACTACCTGTATTTCGCGCACCACAACGGGCAGTCGATCCGGCTGGCGTACGCGGACGATTTGCGCGGGCCGTGGAAAGTGCACGCGCCGGGGACTTTGCACCTGGAGGACGTGCCGGCGTGCCAGGGGCACATCGCGTCGCCGGACGTGCACGTGGACACAGCGCGGAAGCAGATCCGGATGTACTTCCACGGGCCGAGCCGCAAGGCGCGGGGGCAAAAGTCGTTCGTCGCGACGTCGGCGGACGGGATCTCGTTCAAGCCGTCGGACGAGGTGCTCGGCCTCTTCTACTTTCGCGTAGTCGAGTACGGCGGCGCGTGGTACGCGATGGCCAAGGGCGGGATGCTTTACCGGTCGGCGGACGGGCTGACCAAGTTCGAGCCGGCGGGCCGGAGCCCGCTGAAGAACCCGGAGAACGCGGGTGCGGATTTCAACGCGGCCGGGTCGGTGCGACACGTCGCGCTGCAACTGACTGGCAACCGGTTACGGGTCTACTACACGCGGATCGGCGACGCGCCCGAGCGGATCGTGCGCGCGGCGATCGATCTGAAGGGCGATTGGAAGGAATGGATGGCGGGCCCGGACGAGGAGGTGCTAAAACCGGAGGCGGAATACGAGGGGGCGAAGCTGCCGGTGGTGGCGTCGAAGGCGGGGGCGGTGCACGGGGCGGAGAACGCGCTTCGGGATCCGGCGATCTTCAGCGAGGGCGGAAAGACGTATTTGATTTATTCGGTGGCGGGGGAGCGAGGGTTGGCGATGGCGGAGGTGGTGGAGAAGGAGTGAGGCGGCGGCGCCTACGCGAGCCGTGCCTCGACGCCGCCCTCGCGGGTCAGCACGAGGATCAGGCTGTACCCGCCGAAGTTGAGTCCGTGCATTTCCCGCAACCGATCGTCTTCCAATTGGAGAAGGAACCGCTCGCCGGGTTCGAGTGCGTCCGGGTGGGCGTTGGTCCCGCCGGCCTTGGACGCGTGGAGATTGCCGTGTCGCGGGTCGAAGAGGTCGTCGACCGTGGCGACCATCGGATCATCCCGCGGTTCCCAGCGAACGTCGTGCGGCGTGACCTCGTGGTTGGGGCGTCCGGTTCCGTCAACGTTCCGAGCCGCGCCGGGTGGGATCAGAACGGCCAGGGGCCACGGGTCGATGCCCGGCTCGGTCTGGTAGATCTGCACGATCGCCGCGCCGGGGATGGGCAGCCGCGCCGGGTCGCAAGCGAACTGCGCGGTGAACGCCATCGGCGTCGTCGCGGTGGACATCGGCCAGGTTGGTGGCAGGTGCGTGGAGAGCCCGCCCAGGCGGTCGAGGCTGGCGCCGTCACCTCTTACGAAGGACATGTAATGTGCGAGGGGCATCGTGAGGTGCGCGCTGGTGAGTCGAGAGAGCCACCCGGATCACCGGGCGACCGCGGGCTTCCGCCGACGGCTCACAGAGTGACGATTGTTACGCCTTCGCGGCCTCGAGCGCCTCTTTACCGACTTTCGCCACGAACTCGGCTTCGGTGAGGACGGGGACCTTGAGTTCCTTCGCCTTGTCGAGCTTTGAGCCGGCCTTGTCGCCGGCGACGAGGAAGCTGGTCTTTTTCGAGACGCTCCCGCTGGCCTTGCCGCCCAGGCGGGTGATGACGCGCTCGATCTCGTCGCGGGCGAGGGACTCGAGGCTGCCGGTCACGACGACGGTCAGGCCGGCGAGCGGGAGTTCGGCGGTGCCCGCGATCGCGACGGGCTTTTCCATCTGGGGGTCGACGCCGACCTTCTTGAGTTCTTCAACCGCCTTCTTGCCGGCCGGGTTGCAGAAGAAATCGAACACGGACTCGGCGATCACCGGGCCGATCTCGTGCACGCCGGACAGCTCTTCCCGCGTCGCCGATGCGATCGCGCCCAGGCTCCCGAAGTGGCTCGCCAGGACGTAGGCGACGCGGTTGCCGACGTGGTGGATGCCCAGGCCGGCGAGCAGGCGGTCGAGCGGGCGGGACTTGGAGTTCTCGATGTTCGAGATGACCTTTTTGGCGACCTTTTCGCCGACGGTGCGCGTGACGGTCTTGCCGTCCTGTTCGACCTCGGACGTGATGCCGGCCAGCTCGGCCTCGCGGTCCTTCAGGCGGTAGAGGTCGGCGAAGGTCGAGACCCAGCCGCGCTCGACGAGTTGGTCGACCAGGACGTCGCCGATGCCCTCGATGTCCATCTGCGTCCGGCCGCAAAACCAGCGGACGCGCTCCTTCACCTGCGCGGGGCAGGCGGGGTTGGGGCAGTAGATGTCGATGCCGGCCTCGAGCACCTCGACCTTCTTCGAGCAGGTCGGGCAGGTCTCGGGGAGCTTGGCGGTCTTGCACTTCTTGCGCTTGAAGAACTCGTCGCAGGCGGTGTTGATGCACCGATAGGCGGCGGTCTCCTCCGGCAGCGGCTCGCGCTCGACGGGCGTGGCGCACTCCGGACACTTCTTCGGGGCCTTGACGGGTTTGGCGCCGGCGGGGCGCTTGGCCTTGTCGACCTCGGCGACGTACGGGATGACCTCGCCCGCCCGCTCGATGATCACGGTGTCGCCGAAATGGATGTCGAGGCGCTGGATCTGGTCGATGTTGTGGAGCGTGGCGTGCGTGACGGTCACGCCGGTGACGAAGACCGGCTCGAGGTCGGCGACGGGGGTGAGCGTGCCGCCCTTTCCGACCTGCCAGCGCACATCGTGCAAAACGGTCGGCTGCTGCTCGGTCTCGTACTTGTAGGCGATGACCCAGCGCGGGGCCTTGCTGGTCGCGCCCAGGCGGTCGCGCTGGGCGAAGTCGTCGACCTTCATGACCATCCCATCCGTCATGTACGGGAGCGTCGCGCGGATCTTCTCGAACTCGTGGATCTTCCGGATGGCTTCGTCGACCCCGGTCACGCGCCAGACTTCCTTCGGGAGTGGCAGGCCCCACTTGCGCAACAGTTGCGTCCACTCCCAGTAGCTCTTGACCGGCTGCGGCTCGACCTGGCCCAGCCCGTGGGCGAGGAACCGCAGGCGGCGCTTGGCGACGATCTTCGGGTCCAGCCGGCGGAGCGTCCCGGCCGTGAGGTTGCGCGGGTTGGCGTACGGCTCTTCGCCCGCGGCGACGAGCTCCTTGTTGACGCGCTGGAAGTCGTCGTTGTCCATGTAGATCTCGCCGCGGACCTCCAGGATCGCGGGCGGGGGAACCGGGGCGCCGTCCTTCTGGAGCGTGAGCGGAACGGACTTGATCGTGCGGGCGTTCTCGGTGATGTCGTCGCCGACGTTGCCCCGGCCGCGCGTGGCGCCCAAGACGAGCTTGCCATTCTCGTAGCGGAGGGAGACGGACGCGCCGTCGATCTTGGGCTCGAGGACGTAGGTGACGAGGCCGGCGTGCTTCTTGTTGTCGCCGTCGGCGAACAGCGATCCCTCCTCGGCCGCGCCCGGGGCAGCGAGCTTCTCCAGCCCCAGGCCCTTGCGGACGCGGTCGTCGAAGTCGCGGACGCCTTGCTCGTCGTACGTGTTGTCGATCGACATCATCGGGACGGCGTGCTTGACCGGCTTGAGCGCCGTCTGCACGTCGCCGCCGACGCGCTGGGTGGGGGAGTCGGCCGTCCGCAGGGCGGGGTTCGCGAGCTCGAGGTCGATGAGTTCCTGCATGAGCGCGTCGTACTCGCGGTCGGAGATCTCCGGGCGCGCCTCGATGTAGTAGAGGTGATTCGCGCGGTTGAGTTTCTCCCGCAGTTCCGCGGCCCGCTTCTCGACGGAGGTTGCCATGGCGGCATTCTAACGCGGCGCCGAGCGCGGATGAATACGATCGCGCGGATCAAAGCGTATAGCGCCCGAGGAGCACGTCGAACGAGTCTTCGGTGGACCGGAGGACGAGGCTGCCGCTCCCGGGGTTTGCGTCGACGGCGCGGTCGAACGTGGCGGCGGCGATCAGTGCGCCGCCGCGGTCCATGGCGATCTGCCGGCCGAAGACGGTCGCCCGCTTGCCGCCGATCGCGAAGGCGGAGACGAAGTTGCCGCCCGGGGTGAGCGTGGCGACAAAGGCGTCCTGGGAGGCGCCGGCGTTCAGCACGAAAGATCCGCGGCGCGGGTCGAAGTCGGCGGCGCCGATGAATGTGCCGGAAACGACGACGTTGCCGGCCGTGTCGAGGAGCAGGTCGGTGACGCCGTCCGTCGCGCCACCGCCGAGTTGGCGGCCCCAGACGATTTCCCCGGCCGGGTCGAGGCGGACGACGTACACGTCGCGGCCGCCGAAGGACTGGAGGCTCGGCAGCGACGGGCTGAGGGTCATCCCGCCGAACTGCGTGCCGCCGAACTCGCCGGCGACGTAGACGGTTCCCCGGCTGTCGACCGCGATGGCCTTGGCGCCTTGGTCGTTCCCGCCCCACGCCTGCGTCCAGGTGACGACGCCGTTGCGGTCGTACTTGGCGGCGAAGCTCCCGCCGGACTCTTCATCCGAGCCGACGATGACCGGGTTGCCGTCGCGATCGGTCGCGATCGCGGCGGCGCGGCTGGCGCGGCCGGGGAGGTCTTCACGGAGGTCGCGGAACAGTCCGATGTTGCCGCTGGAGCGGGTCAGGCGCGCCAGGAACGGGCGGTTGCCGTCGAGGATAGTGGGGCCGGCGATTTTCCCGGTGACGAAGAGGTCGTCGCCGGCGCCGAACGCGAGTTCGATCGTGTCGCCGCCGAGGGGCAGGCCGTCGGTCGTGGGGAGGCGGCGGGCCCAGACGAAGTCGCCGTCGGCGTCGAGCTTGAGGACGAACGCGTCGTGGGCGGTGGCGGTGAGGTTCTCTTGGCCGAAACGGGACGGGTCGAAGTCGACGGTGCCTTCGAAGTCGCCGGCGAGGTAGACGCCGCCGGCGCGGTCGACGACGACGCTCTGGACGAACGCCCCGATACTGCCGAGCTGAATCGGGCGAGCCCAAACCAGGTCACCCACGGCGGTGTATTTGGCGACGAAGCCGGAGCCGTTCAAGCCGTTGAGGACGGTCGTGCCACTCGCGGAGAAGTCGAAGTCGACCTTCCCGCTGAACTGGCCGGTCAAGTAAACGTTACCGGCGCGGTCGGTCGTCACCCCGCTGACGCTGTCCTCACCGGGCCCGCCCAGCCCGGCCGCCCACGCGGGCGCGGCCGCGAGCAGTTGCCGATTCTCGAGCGCCTCCACCGACACCGCCGACCCGTCACGTCGCATGATTCGATCTCCCGAAAGTGCGGATCCGGCGCGGTGCGAGCAGGAGGGACGACCCGGGCCGCCCGGTCAGTCGAATCAGTCGCACCCGCCCGCAAAGCGCTCGAGTTTACCGCGGACGCGTCCAATGACGCCGGCTCAGTGCGCGGCGTTACAGACACGATTCGACGGGAGTCTAATCGGCGACGGCCGCCCCCGGACGTGTTGAAGAGGCTTGCGAAATCTCTGGCTCGACATCGGCATGCCGAGCTAGATCGCGACCGCCCCCGCGGCGCGATACCCCTTCAGCAGCTCCGTGAACTGCTCCGTGAACACGAAGTTGTGTTCCGGGAATTCCAGCCCCGCCATGTTCTGGTCGATGTGGCTGAACATCATCTCGATCTCGGCCACGAGCTCGCCGTCGCAGGTCACCTTGCCCGAGGTCGACGCGCCCTGCTCGGACAGCTGGTCGATCTTGGCGGCGAACTGGATCGTGTCCCCGGGCCGGACCAGGCGGTGGAACGTCGCCTTGCTGACCTTGGCCAGGATGACCTTCTCGGCGAAGTTCCGCGCCTCGCCCACAAGGATCCCGGCCGTCTGCGCGAACCCCTCGACCAGCAGCGAGTGCGGGACGATCGGGAAGTCCGGGTAGACGTCGTGCAAATGCTCCTCGGCGAGCGTGACGTTCTTGACCGTCGTCGCGCTCGTCCGCGGCGTGAACTCGATGAACTTGTCAATCCAGATCCAGCGCATGGTAGTTGCGGGTTGCAGGTTGCGGGTTGCGAGTCATGCGGCGTGGCTTGTGTCCACTCGCAACTCGTAACACGCAACTCGCAACTTCCTCAGGCCCCCACCTTCGCGACGACGTAATTCGTGATCGTGTCGACCGTGAGCAGCGTCGCGGCCTTCTCGACCTGCGGGTCCTTCTCGAACTCCGAGAAGTCGGTGTACGGCATGCGGCGCTTGAACTCCGCCAGGCCCTCGGGCGTGACCACGCCGTTGGCGACGTACTTCGGGTCGTTCCGCACGGCTTCGAGGTCTTCCGGGAACAGCTCCCCGCGCGGGATCTTGATGTTGAACGACTTCTCCAGGCGGAAGACGATGTCGAGGTAGTCGATCGACTCGGCGCCGAGGTCGTCCTTCAGGGTGGCGGTCGGGGTGACCTCTTCCTCGTCCACGCCCAGCGCGTCCACCAGCACGCCCTGGACCTTCGTGTACACTTCGTCGCGAGTCATTGGCTTGTGTCCTTCCTGCCCGTGTTAGTTCGTCGAATTCGTTGCCAGGGTGACCGCCGCCTCCCGGGGGGCGATCAGGTCCCAGCGCCGGCGGTGGTGCGCGATCAGCCGCGCGTCCAGCTCGGCCAGTGCCGGCTGCTTGTCGCCGAGGTTGAAGTACGCGATCTCGATCCGCGCCGCGACCGCCGTGCTTTGCCCGTTGACCGTCCCCTGCGCCTTAAAGCTCGCGCCGGCGTCGGTTTCCTTGATCAGTTCCACGTCCACCCGCAGGAAGTTCCCCGGCGCTACGAAATTGCCGTACTTCACGTTGCGCGCTTCCTTGAGCACCGCCATCGATTTGGCGAAGCCGGTCCGGCGGTGCAGCACCCACCCGGCGGCCTGCGTCAGGGCCTCGAGCATCATCACGCCCGGCAGCACCGGGAACGACGGGAAGTGGTCGGCCAGGTACTCCTCGGCGAGCGAGACGTACTTGACGCCGACGATCCGCTGCTCCGTCGCCGACTCGATCTTGTCCAACAGGTTGAACTTCATCGACTCAAAAGCCCCATCCGTAGGGATTTCCCCCGCCGCCGGCCCGGAGCCGGCGCGCGAAAGGGTTTTGTATCGGAAATCAAAGTCGATGCAAGTCAGGGTCCGAGAACGCGCGGACCAAACGGCTCACTTTTCGGCCCGTCGCTTGTGAAACTGCAGGACGTTGATCACGTCGATCGCGCCTTCGTCCAGTGCGTAGTCGAACGCCGTCTTGCCGCGCGCGTCGCGGGCGGCCGGGTCCGCGCCGGCGTCGAGCAGGACGCGGGCGGACGCATCCATCCCGTTGATCGCCGCGATCATCAGGGGCGTGATCCGGGGCCCCGTCGCGTAGTTCGGGTCGGCGCCGGCGTCGAGCACGCTCCGGACGATCTCCTCCTTCGCCGAGCCCGCGGCGGCCATCAGCGCCGTCAGGCCGGACTTGTTCGCCGCCCGCAAATCGGGCTTTGCGTCCAGCAGCACTTTGACCGACTCCTCGTTGCCCATCCGGATCGCGATCATCAGGGGCGTAAACCCCTCGGTCGACGGCTTGTTTACGTCCGCCTTGAGCTCGATGAGGGCCCGCACCGCGTCCGGGTGATTGGCCTCCGACGCCCGCGCGAGCGGGGTCTCGCCCAGCGTGTTGGCATAGTTGACGTTGGCGCCGGCGCCCGCGAGCACGCGGATGGCGGCGACGTTGCCCGCCTCGGCCGCCTCGACGATCGCAGTGTTGCCCTTGAACGTCCGCCTGGCGTTCACGTCCGCCCCCTTGGCGATCAGGAGCTTGAGCAGGTCGGGATTGCCGGTGCACAGGATCGGGCACAGGCCGCCCCGCGCGGTGGCGCTCACGTCGGCGCCGTTCTCGATCAACTTTTTCGCCAGCTCGTCGCGAGACGAGAGCAGCGCGCGGATCAGGGGCGTCCGGCCGGTCGGGTCGACCTTGCACTCGGCCTCGATCCGCGTCAGGTAGGCCTCGTCGCTCTGCATCTCGCGCCACTCCACCCACCCGCGCTCGCCGGGCACGTCGAGGAACAGCTTGGCGCCCGCGAACACGCCGGCGCCCATCTCCCCGGCCGACATCGCCGCCCGGTGCTGGTTGCTCCGGGTGACCTCCTTGTGGTAGCTGCCGAAGATGTCGCCGGTGCGGCCGGCGAACTCGAACTTGCGGAACGCCATCGAGCGCTTTTCCTCGACGCCCCCGATGCCGAACCCGCTGTCGGACAGCGTGTGTTTGCCGACGAGCATGTGCGGGTACATGCCGACGAACGGCGCGTACGCCTCGATGTTGCTGTTCTTGCCGGTATCCAGGAACCACCACCCGGCCCGGCCCTCGACGCCAGCCCACACGTAGACCAGCCCCGACCGCCGCTTGACCTGGATCGGCGCCGCCTTGGCGACGGCCTCGGGCGGGAGAGTCTTGTAGAACGTGAGCGTGCGCTCGAGGAAGTCGATCTGGATCGGGCCCTGGCCGAGCATGTCCAGGCCGATCAGGCCCGCGAGTTGGTCGCCGACGAACGGCTTGAGGTTGTCGAGCGGGACGGTGCCGAGGATGCGCGGCCCGGCGTCGACGCCCCCCACCGAGACCGACCCGGCCTCGTACAGCGTCGCGGGGATCTTCCCGGCCCCGCCGATCACCCGGGCCTGGATCACGCCGAGCTTCTTCATGCGGAGACGGTCGGCGACGGCGGTGTCGATCACCATGGCCGTCGCCCCGGTGTCGACGACGAACAGCCCGGCCTCCTGTCCGTCGATCGAGCACGGGACGACGAGGTAATTGCCGGCGCGGATCAGGGGGATGGTGACGTGGTTTCCGCCGGCCGGGAAGGCGAAGCGCTGGGCGAAGGCGGGCGCGGTCGTCGGTCCGGCGTGCGCGGACGTGCCGAGCAGGAGAATGAGGCAGATCAGCAGTGCGCGCGTCGAGCCACCCATTTGAATCCTCCGGTGCCGGGTCAGGGGGGTAAGAGGGGAGCAGGGTAGCACGCGGGAAGGATGTCGGCGAGGGCGGCGCGGCACGCGCACCTTCGGTGCCACGTACGGTGGGCACCGCCCGCCGTCGGCCCGCCGTCGGACGTGCCGAGGTTTGGTCAACGATCCATATCGCGTCGTTCCCACGCCCGCCGGCCGGTCCACACGTCGCTCACCTTTTCCCACACCTCGACGTACGCGTTGCCCCAGGCGCCGGCGCGGAAGAACGTGGTCGGCACGCCGGGCTGGCCGATGAACGGGCGGAGCACCCACCCCATCTGGATGCCGACGAACGCGTAGACGACGAGCCAGACGCGCACCATCCGGCGGTGGCGCGAATCGCGGGCGATCAGCGGCGCGTAGGCACGCTTGAGCAACCGCTGCGACGCGATACTGGCGACCGCGAACATGGCCGCGTTGAACAGGATCGCCCCGTCGTACTGTGTGGAGGACGCGTAGAAGAACAGCGTGAACGGCGCGAGCGACGCGAGGATGACGGTCAGCCCGGCCTGCGTCGAAAGCAGCGCGCGGAGGGCTTCGGGGAAGTCGCCGCCCAGGCCCACGAGCATGTTGACGACGTAAAAACTCGGCAGCGCGAGGACGAACGTTAAGACCAGCAGCAGCGGGACCTTGGTGGCGGAATACGCGGCCTGGAGCGCGCGGGGGGTGCCGTCTGCTTCGAAGAACGTGCCCATGCACGCACCGTAGGCCGAGCCGAACAACGCGAGGATGAGCAGGGCGCGCGCGGGCGAGAGCGGGCGCGCGTCGACCGGGCCCGTGGCGGGGCGGAGGAGCAGGTCGGCCTGGGTGAGCAGGGGGGTCATGAGGGCCGCGTCGCGTTCACCCGCCGAACAGCTTCTTGAGCGTCTCCCCGATCGCCGTGAAGAAGTGCGACTCGCGGCCGCGGAGGAACGTGAACGGCTGGTCCGGGTCGCCGATGAACGGTCGGAGGACCCAGGACATCTGCGCGCCGACCAGGCCGAACACGACCACCCAGACGTTGAAGATCAGCCGGACGCGCGGGTCGGGGCTGGTCACGCGGGCGTGCTGCAGCGCGCCCGGCGGGCGGGTCGGCGGGTACGGCGGCGCGAATCCGGCCGAGTCGTGCGGCGGTGCGGCCGTCTCCTCGTCAGGCGGGACCGGCGCGGGCGCCATCTCGTCCGGCGGCTCG
>DASPKW010000438.1:0-13919 GCA_035627895.1 Tepidisphaeraceae bacterium
AGGAGATCACCAGTGACCAGATCAAGACCAACCCGAAGGAGCACCCGCACCACCGGTCGTTCTGGGTCTCGCACGGCGAGGTGAACGGCGTCAACCACTGGGCCCACAACGACGGCAAGCAGAAGCACCTCGGGTTCGACAAGGTCGAGGGCGACACGATCGTCCAGCGGCTCGAGTGGTCGGGCAAACTGGGCGCGGGGCCGGCGCTGTTGAACGAGACGCGGACGCTGCGGTTCTTCGCGCTCGAGGACGGGACGCGCGGGATCGATCTGACGGTCACGCTCGTGCCGGCCGGGAACGAGCCGGTCACGCTGGGCGACACGAAGGAGGCCGGGCTGTGCTCGGTGCGCGTGCACGCGGAGATCGGCAACGGGGAGAAGGACAAGGCCAAGGCGCGGAAGGGGACGCTGACGTTGTCGACCGGGGCGACGGGCGAGAAGAACGTCTGGGGCAAGCCGGCCGCGTGGTGCGACGAGTCGGGGACGATCAACGGCATGGCGTACGGGGTCGCGATCTTCGACCACCCGTCGAACGCCCGGCACCCGACGTGCTGGCACTCGCGCGAGTACGGGCTGCACGCGGCGAACCCGTTCGGGCTGCACGACTTCGACAAGGCGAAGAACCCCAAGGGGACGGGCGACTTCAAGATCGAGCCGGGGAAGCCGGCGACCTTCAAGTACCGCGTGCTGTTCCACACGGGCGACGCGGCGAGCGCGAAGCTGGACGAACGGTACAAGGCGTGGACGGGGAAGTAAGCATAATCGGGAGGGCGAGGGGCCGCCCGAGCCGTTCAGCCACGGAGTGGCGACAGCCAACAGCCCACGGCGCGAGCCGTGGGTCGTCGAGCGGAGAAGCGTAACAGCCCCGGCAGGGGCGGCAGCGGTGCGCGAGATGCGAGCGCCGCTGCCGCCCCTCCGGGGCTTATTGACTGTTGGGGCACGGAATGAAGGCGGCGTGGAGGACCCACGACTCACGTCGGGGCTATTGGCTGTCGGCGCTCCGCGGCTGGCAAACGGCTCGGACGGAGCCTCGCCCTCCCACGAACGCGGCTCCGTCGGCGCCTCGCCCTTCCGGTCATCCCGCCGCGCGCTCCAGCGCCGCTCGGACGCCCTCGTACGTGCGCTCGCCCGTGTACCGCGCCCCATTGACGAAGAGGGTGGGCGTGCCGGTCACGCCGGCCTTTGCGCCGCCGTCGTAGTCGGCGCGAACCTTTTTGGCGAACCGTCCGGACGCAATGTCCGCCTCGAACTTGTAGATCTCCAGGCCGGCGCGGAGCGCGAGCTTGGCGTGGTCGACGTCGATGTCCTTCTGGTGCTCGAAGAGCTGGTCGTGCATGGCCCAGAACTTATTCTGGGCGGCGGCGGCCTCGGCGGCTTCGGCGGCGGCGGCGGCACGCGGGTGCACGCCGCTCAGCGGGAAGTGGCGGTACACGAACCGCAGCCCGTCGCCCATCTCGCCGATCAGGCGGTTCACGATCGGCCACATGTTGAAGCAGTCGGGGCACTCGTAGTCGCCATACTCGACGAGTGTGACAGGGGCGGTCTCGGGCCCGCGGGCGTGATCAGCGGCGGTGACGGGGACGGCGAGGGGGGGGAAGGTCTTTTCGTCGGGACGGGTCATCGGTGATCTCTCGGTCAGGGGTTGCCTCGGATGATAGTCGCGCGATCGGACGAACGGCCGCGAACACCCCTTGTAGCCGCCCCGCTTGCGGGGCGCGTCCAGGTGGTAAGTCCTCGGTCCGGCGCTTTGATGAAAGGTGTCCAGTTAGACGCGCCCCGCAAGCGGGGCGGCTACAAGAGGCAGAGGTGCGTCAGTCGCGCGAAGCGGTGGGCAGAGCCCACCCTACGGGGCGCCCGTCGCGGGCGCCGGGCGGATCTCGATCTTGATCGACAGCACTTCGCCCCGTTCGAATCCGGCGAGCGGGCACTTGATCTCGCCGTTGTGGACGGGCACGTCGTGTTGGAAGATCAGAACCGGGTCGGCCGCCGGCGCCGCGCCCGTGTTCGGCAGCTTCGTGACGGCGATGTGCGCTTCCCCGCGCGGGAGGTTCTTCACGCGCAGCTGTGCCTCTGGCGGCGCGGGGTCCTTCAACGACTTGGCGCCCGCCCGGCCCAGGACGATCTCGAGCGTCTTCCCGTCGGCCCACCGCCCGGCGACGCCGTGGATCGTGTCGGCCCGGTCGACCTTGACGGGTTTGCCGCGGACCCCGGCGACCAGGCTCATCGCGCGGAGGATCGCGCGCGGCGACTTGTCGTCGGCGAGCAAGTGGTGCGCCTTGATCGCCAGTTCCTCCCGCAGCCCGCGCCACATGTTCTGCCGGCGCGCCTCGCGAATCCCGGCCATAAGGATGACGACGTCGCCGGGGACGAACGCCCGGGCGGACGAGGTGGTCTGCATGATGCGCACGTGCTCGTGGCCCGTGCCGTCCTGCCAGAAGGACTCCTCGACTCCGTTCACGTGCCCGGCGACGTCGGGCTTGTTCGCGCCCTCGTGCCAGCAGACGATGTTCGGCGGAACGTCGAACTCCTTCGCCACCTTCAAAAACTCCTGCACCCAACCGTTAGACGACGTGCTCGGGCCGACGAGCACGGCCTCCGCGTTGAGCGAACGGAGGATCTTCGCGGTGCGGACGTAGACGGCGAAGAAGTCCGCCTGCGAACCCTTAAAGGAACTTTTGTCCGGCTCGTTCCAGACTTCCCACTGCACTCCGCCCGGGCGCGTCGCGTGCTTCTTGAAGAGTTGGCGGACGCCGTCGTCCCACTTGCTCCAGTTGCCCTTTTCGCCCGGAAATTTGCCGTCGTACTTCACCGAATCGCCGAGCGTGACGAGCGTGGGCATGTTTGCGAACCATCGCTCGATGCCGGTGCCGTCGAGGCCGGCGGGGTCGAACTTGCCGGACGGGCGGGCGAGCCCGACGACGAGCGACCCGACGTCCGGACGCTCGTCCTTGGCGTCGACAGTCACCGTCTCGATCGGCGGCGGGGGCGGCGGGCCGACGAGCGGCGTCTTGGGCGGGCAGCCGGCGAGAAAGAGCAGAGCGGCGAAGCAGGGGAGAAGATGCGGCGGGCGCATGAGCGGATGATACCGCAGGCAAGTGGGAGGGCGAGGCTCCGCCCGAGCCGCGGGGGCACCCCGAAACGGCTCGGACGGAGCCTCGCCCTCCCGAACGCGGCCTTTCACCCCGGCGCGCACTCAATCGCCGTCGGCGTCAATTCCTTCAGCCGCTGCACGACCGACACGACCTCATCGACCGCGTAATCGATCTGCGCCGCGTCGTTCGCGCGCCCCAACGAGAACCGGATCGACGCGTACGCCAGATCGGTCGGGACGCCCAGCGCGCGGAGCACGTAGCTCGGCTCCATCGACGCGCTCGTGCACGCCGACCCGCTGGAGACGGCGAGGTTGACGGCGACGCTGGCGAGCAGGTGTTCGCCGTCGACGCCGGGGAAGGCGAGGTTGGTGACGTTGGGGAGGCGGTGGGCCTCGTTGCCGTTGACGCGGACGCCCGGGACGCGCGCCATCAGGGCGGCCTGCAGCCGGTCGCGCAGGCCGGCGAGGCGCGGGGCCTCCTGAGACATCTCGAGCATCGCCATCTCGCACGCCGCCCCGAGGCCGACGATGCCCGGGACGTTGAGCGTGCCGCTGCGGAACCCGTGCTCGTGCCCGCCCCCGTCGAGCAGGGGGGTCAGGCGGACGCGTGGGTTCTGCCGGCGAACGTAGAGCGCGCCCGCGCCCTTGGGCCCGTACAACTTGTGGGCCGACATCGACAGCAAATCGATGAAGTCGTGCTCGACGTTCACCGGCACTTTGCCGATCGCCTGCGTCGCGTCGCAGTGGAAGATCACGCCCGCGGCGCGGCAGACTTGGCCGATCTCGCGGACGGGTTGGAGTGTGCCGACCTCGTTATTCGCCGCCATGATCAAGCACAGGATCGTGTCCGGGCGGATCGCGGCGCGCACTTGCTCGGCACTCACCCGGCCCGTCGGGTCGGGATCGAGCCAGGTGACCTCATAGCCCCGGTGCGAGAGCTTCTTGCACGGGTCGAGCACGGCCTTGTGCTCGGTCGTCTGCGTAATGATGTGCCGCCCCTTGGCCTCGTACATGTCGGCCACACCCTTGATCGCGAGGTTGTTCGACTCGGTGGCGCCGCTGGTCCAGACGACCTCTTTCACGTCACACCCGATCAGCGCGGCCACCTGCACGCGGGATTGATCCACGGCCCGCGCCGCTCGAAACCCGAACGCGTGCCCGCGCGACGCGGCGTTGCCGAACGCCTCCATGAAGAACGGCCGCATCGCCTCGAAGACGCGCGGGTCGAGGGGGGTCGTGGCGTTGTGGTCGAGGTAGATCGGCGGGGTCATCGGACGCGTGATGGTAATCGAAGGGCACGCGCAATGAAGAACCCACGGAGCTCGCTCCGTGGGCTTTCAGATCTGCGTAATGTGGGTTTACCGGCGGCGGCGGCGAAGGAGCACGCCGGTCGCGGCGAGCAGCGCCAGCCCCGTGCCCGGCTCGGGCACGGGCGTGACGACGATCTGCCGGTTGGCGTCGTCGTACGCGACGTCGAAGCCGGGCGTAACGGTCTCGAACGTCCCGGTGCGGGTGCCGGTCCACGTGGCGACGACGTACTCGTCGCCGGTCAGCGTGCCCAGGGCGGTCAGGTCGAGCGCGTTGTTGGGGGCGGACAAGTCGAGGTTGCCGGTGACGCTCAGGAGGTCGGCCGAGCCCGCGCCGTCGAGTTCGGCGGACAGGCGTGCGCCGTCGGGCAGGATCAGCGTGCTCGCGGTGACCGACAGGGTGCCGATGCTGTTGCCGGGGGCGACGGTCGTGTCGAGGGTGACGGTCTGGCCGGCCATCGAAAGGGCGCCGGAGCCGCCGAGCGTGCCGCCGGTGATGTCGACGTCCACGTCGGACGCGAGCGTGCCGTTGATCTTCGTCAGGCCGACGGCGGTCTGGGTGATCAGCGCGGTGCCGGTGTTGTCCTCTTTGCCCGCACGGGCCTGGGCTTGCTCGCCGGGGTTGACGACGATCGTGCCGTAGTTGGTCACGTTGATCAGCTTGATGTCGTCGAACTCGCCGGTGCCGGACATCAGCGTGCCGTAGTTGATCGCGTGGGCGACGTAGCCGTTGCCCTTGATCGTGATGCCCGACTCGATCGTCAGGGGCGAGGCGGCGGTACCGCTGACGTCGGGGATCGGGCCCTTGAGGACGATCGTGCCGGTACCCTTGAGGCTGTGGGGCCCGCTGCCGACGAAGCCGATCGTCGGCCCGCCGAGCGGGCGTTCTTCGGGGACCTCGAGGTGCATGTTGTCGAGGGTCAGGTCGCCCTCGACGCGGAGCACGGGGTACTGGGGGTCGAACTGGACGTTGCCCGACAGGGTGACGTTCTTAAGGAGTGCGCCCGAGAGGTAGACGACCGCGCCGTTACTGGCCTTAAGGGTGCCGCCGTTCAGGAGGGTGTTGAACTCGTTCGGATTGAGGTTGCCGGTGCCCTTCAGGTAGACGGTGGTGGCGGCGTCCTTGAAGTCGAGGGTATTGCCCGTGTTCTCGATGGTGGAGGCGAATCGGACGACGTTCGTCCCGCCGTCGGACTTGAAGTTGGCCATCTGGGCGGTCGTGAACGACCCGCCGCGGACGTCGAGGGTGGTGTCCTTATAGGAGACGGTGCCGTTGTTGGTCCAGGCGGACGCGCCCTCGAGCGTGGCGTTGGGCGTGTTGTGGATCTTGACGACCGCGCCGGCCTTATTGTCGACGTTGTACAGGCCGAAGAAGCCGCCCGTGGTCGACTCGATCGAGCCGTGGTTGTGCGACAAAGCGTTCGTCACGCCGATGCTCAGGCCGAAGGTCGTGCCGGCGACGATCGTGCCGTGGTTGGCGTACCGGCCGAGCCAGTTGCCCGCGGCGTCGATCGTCAGGCCGCTGCCGATCGTCAGCGTGTCGCCGTTGCCCATGCCCTGGGTGTAGACGATGCCGGCGCCGGTGATCGTGCGGTCGCCGGGGCCGAACGGGATGCCGACGCGGCCGGTCGGGCTCCCGAGCCGGCCGTTGACGGTGACGGTGCCGTTGGCCATGAAGCCGAAGGCGAGCGCCGGGTCGATCTCGAGCGAGTCGCCCGCGTCGATGGTGAGGTCGCGGACGGTGCGGAACTGGTCGAGGGTGACGGCGGACGCGGTGCCGGTCTTGCCCCCGTCGATGAAGACGTCGACGGCCGCGCCGTCGGGGATCGTGCCGCCCCATTTGGCGGCGTCGCCCCACGAGCCGGCGCCGCCGGACCACGTTTGCGCCGTCGCGGCGGACGGGAACAGAGCCAGACCCAGACCCACCGCGGCCGCCGTGCGAACCGCCACCCACCCACTCCGCTGCGTTTTCATCGAATGCCTTACTGAAGCGACCGAAACTCCCCTGGTGCCCACTTGCTTGCGAGGCCGAGTTATACCGGGGCAGTCCAATCAGATTCAACTCGGACGGGCCTCCGCCGGCACGGAGTTCGGGGTCAGCGTGTGTCAGACCACGCCGGCGCGCTAACCCATCTTGCCCACGGCGCACAAACCCCCGGCGGACGCCTTGACGGGCACGGAGCGTCCCTCAACGATGGGGCCGATGCCCAAGCCCGGTCGCCAGCGCTCCGCCGAGTCCTCCAGCAGTTCGAATCGCGGCGCCGCGCTCGAATATCGTCCGCCCAACGACCCCGAGCCGCAGAAGTTGAAAGTGCCCAAGCCGGTAAAACGGCCGATCGAGCGCCTCCTCCCTCGGCTGGGGTTATCACTCGCCAGCATCGTCTGCCTTACCCTGGCGTTCGCGCCATTCGACCAGTTTTACCTCGCCTGGGTGGGACTGGTGCCGTGGCTGATGATCGTGGCGACGTCCGCTTCGAAGCGCGCCGCCTTCGGGTGGAGTTGGTTGATCGGCGTGCTGTTCTTCGGCGCCAACATGTGGTGGCTGTTCGCAGTGCCGAAGGTGCCGACCGTCGGGGCGTTCGGGCTGATGCTGTATTTGGGCCTGTATTTCCCGGTGGCGGCGCTGGTGCTTCGGCGGGCGATGGGGGACGCAGCCGCCGTGCGCTCACCCTCCGGGTCGCGGCTCAACAGCGGACTGGCGGCGCTCCTGCTCGTGCCGGTCGTCTGGATCGGGCTGGAGTGGGTTCGGGGGACGCTCTTCACCGGGCTCCCGTGGCTCTACATCGGGCACTCGCAGTCGTCGATCCTGGCGATGTGCCAGATCGCCGACCTGGCCAGCGCGTACGGCGTCGGGTTCTGGGTGGTCATGGTCAACGCGCTCGTCGCCCTGCTGCTGCTCCGGCGGTTCGACTGGCGGTCGCTCGCGCGGCCGATCGGGGTGACCGTCGCGACGCTCGGTGCGGTGCTGGGTTACGGCCTGTTTCGCGTGAACCAATCGACGACCGCCCCCGGGCCCAGCGTGATGGTCGTTCAGTCGAACTTCCCGCAGGACAGGTCCGGCGCCAAGGGCGTGACCCTTCGCGACCTGGCGATCTTCCACCTGAAGGAGACGCGGAAGGCGCTCGACGACGTCAAGGCCCGCGGCGGGCGCGTCGACCTCGTCGCGTGGCCCGAGACGATGATGCCGACGATCGGGGACGAGGCGTTTCTCGCGAAGCTCAGGCAACAGTCGGTCCCGGAAGCCCAGCGCAATGCGGCGTGGAAGATCCTGGGCGACTTCTTCACACAGGCCCGCGACCTGACGCTCGAACTGGCAAAGGATCACGGGGTCGCGATCGTCGTCGGCTGCGTCACGTACGAGCCGACGCTCGACGCGGGCGGCAACCTGCAGAAGGGCGACGGCGACTACCCGCAGGCCCGCCGGTTCAACAGCGCCTGGCTGGCCAAACCCGACGGGACGCTCCACGACCGGCGGTACGACAAGATCCACCTCGTCCCGTTCGGTGAGTTCATCCCGTTCAAGACGACCATCCCGCTGCTGTACCGGTTCTTCAACCTGTTCAACCCGTACGGCGGCGACTATTACACGCTCTACGCGGGCCGCGACATCACGCTATTCCCGCTCAAGGCCAAGGACACGCAGTTCACGTTCGTCGCGCCGATCTGCTTCGAGGACGTGGACTCGGCTCTGGTCGCCCGGATGTTCCGGCCGGACGCGGGGGCGGCCAAGCGGGCGGACCTGATCATCAACATCACGAACGACGGGTGGTTCCGGCCGCACCAGATGCCGCAGCATTTGCAGATCGCGGTGTTCCGGTCGATCGAGAATCGCGCGCCGACGGCCCGGTCGGTCAACACGGGCGTGTCGGCGTTCATCGACCCTGTGGGGCGGATTACCGGGCAACTTCCCCCCGGCCAGGAGGGCGCGGCGACCGGCCGGCTGGCCCTCGACTCGCGGACCACGTTTTACACGTTGTACGGCGACCTGTTCGCGTACGGGTGTGGCCTGGGGACTGCGGCGTTCGCGGCCGTCGGCGTGGGCCGGTGGTGGGGGGCGCGAAAGAATCGGAAGAAGTCGGATGAGGTGGGTCGATAATCCCGGGGCGGCATGCGCCGATCGCCCGAACTCTGACCTGTGATGGACATGACCAAGCAAACCCTGACGCTGTTGTTGGCCGCGACGTTGTCCGCCTGTACCCCAAACGCGCAGCCGCGCGGCGGGGGGCAGCAGTGGACGGAACGGCAGATGCCGGCCCCCGCCGAGCCGCCGGCCCCGCCCCCCGTGCGGGCCGAACGTCTCGACCCGACGCACGTGACGGCGGCGCAGCGTGAGCTCGACGCCGCGCTCGCGTCGCCGGACCCGGTGCTCAAGTGCAACGCGCTGGAAGTGCTGCAGACGACCGCCGGCGCTGGCGGGCGGGCGACGTTCGTGGCCGCCCTCCGCAGTCCCGACGCGCCGGCCCGGTTCGCCGCCGCGATGGCGATCGGCCAGCTCCGCCTGCACGACTCGGCCGACGAGCTCCGCCGGATCATCAACGACCCGGACCCGCTCGTCGGCGTCGCCGTGCGGTTCGCCCTGCACCGCCTGGGCGACACGCGGTACTCGAAAGACCTGCAGGCGACCGCCGCCGACCCCTCGCGCGACGTGCGCGGGGCGACCGCCGTCGCGCTGGGCATGCTCGGCGAGCCGACCGCGACGCGCGTGCTCCGGCCGATGCTCCGGGACGCCGAGCCCGGCGTGCGGCTGCAGGCGGCCGAGGCGCTCTGGCGGCTCGGGCAGGAGGACGGGATGGTCACGCTGATCGCCGGGGCGACCAGCGCGTACGCCGACCTGCAGTGCGTGTCGCTGCTCGGGCTGGCGGCGCCGCGCGACCGGCGGGTGCTCGGGCACGTGCAATCCGCGCTGATCGCCCCGCACGTCGAGTCGCAGCTCGTCGCCGCCCGGGCCGCCGGCATGCTCGGGTCCGACATGGGCTTCGCGATCGCGGCGGCCGCCACGAAGAGCAAGGACCCCCGGCAGCGCTTCCTCGCCGCGCTGGCCCTGGGAGCGATCGGGCGCACCGACGCCCAGTCGATGCTGGCGGAGTTGCTCAAGGACCGCGACAATCCCCCGGTGCGCCTCGCGGCCGCACAGGCGATCCTCCAACTCCAATCCCCAGGCGCGGCAGCCTCGGGAAACTAGATGACGGTGCACGGTAACGCGCCGTCACGCGGGGTGCGGAGCCTGAGGCGACGCCCCGGATCGAGTCGCCCAGGGAGCGGATTCTCGCACGGGTATTCAGACAGATCCCATCCCCGGATTTGCAGCCCCACCGTTGGAATGGCCGCCGGCGGTCGCTTCGCGTCGTCGCGGCAGTTCTTACAAGACATCGAAACGCCCCAACCGCACCGCGAAATCCGCGGCACTTCACGCGGTTCCGCGGTCCCGCGCCTACTGGCTCACCAACTCCGGGCCCGATAAGCGTCCGCCGACCTGTCTCTAACTCCATTCCTCCTTGACAGATCGGACGCCAAAACTACGATTGCACCAAGGCGGTAGGCGGAGCAGAACGCAGGCTCGATAACCCCGGTTCGCGTCGCACGACGCGCGGGTCGTCGACCTAACACTCCGGCCAACCGCCCCCCATCACCACGGTCGGTCGCACCACGGACGCACACCACTGACGGACCCCCCAGTCCAAGGAGCCACACTTGAGCGCTCTTACGAAGATCGGCATCGTACTCCTGGTCGTTACTTCACTCCTCCTGTCGGCCGGCGTCGTCGTCTTCGTCAACAAGGTCGAGCACTTCCGGGCGACCGCCGAAGCCGCGTCCGCCGAGAAGGACAAAGAGTTCGCCCTCCGGACCGACGTGGAGAAGCAGTTGAGCCGGGAGATCGCCGCCCGTAACGACGAGCGGAAGGACGCGAACACGCGGTACACCGCGCTGCAGGGCGAGAAGACCGCGCTCGAGGGCGTGGTCACCTCGAAGGACCAGGAGATCGCGACCGCCCGCAAGGAGAAGGCCGCGGTCGACGTGGTCGTCCAGACCCTGACCGCGCAGGCGACCGGCCTGCAGCAGCAGATCGCCGCCGCCAACACCCAGGTGACCGAGCTGCGCGGCGTCCGCGACAAGCTGGTCGAAGAGCGGCACTCGCTCAACACGCAGCTGACCGACGCCCTGGCCAAGGTGCAGGCGACCGAGCGGGCCCGCCAGCTCGCCGAGGAGCGCGCCGCCCGCGCGTCGGCCGACCTGGACGTGCTCCGCAAGCGGATCGCCGACGCCGGCTTCCCGAACATCGATTCACTGCCCGTCCGCACGACCGCCGGCACCCCGTCGCTCGAGGGCGTGGTCCACAACGTGTTCCTCGCCGGCAACAAGCCGTGGGCGTCGATCTCGATCGGCTCGAAGGACAACGTGACCCGCGGGATGCGGTTCAACGTCCACAACAACGAGCGGTTCCTCGGCTACCTGACGATCCAGACGACCGAGCCGACCGAGGCCGCGGGCGTCCTCGAAGGCCCGGGCGTCGACAAGGTCAAGGCCGGCGACCAGGTCAAGACCCAGCTCCAGTAAGGCCCGGGGCCCGCCCGCCCGTGGTCGGTAAAAGCGATCGAATCAGATTTGAACTGACTGGAGACTTACCATGTCCCGCCTCGGCACCTCCGACACCGTCATCGTCAAGCCGACGAACAACGTCTACACCGTCCTGGTCTTCTCCTCGTTCCTGGCCGTCGTCGGCGCCTGCCTGGCGATGTTCCTCGCCGGCAACGACCTGTTCGGCAAGGGCTGGCTGACCGGCCAAGACGCGGCCGCCCAGCGCACCGCCCGCCCGGCACGCTGAAGAGCGGTCCCGTCGTCAAAACACACGAACCCACGGCGCCCCCGGGCGCCGTGGGTTTCTTGTTTGCACGCGTTTCCGCGCACGGTCATGAGGTAGAATCCGCGGGCAGAGCAACACGCGTGCGAAAGCCCACGGAACTTGTTCCGTGGGTCGTACGGGGGGATACGAACGTCTCACTGTGGGCGCAGATCCCTTCGAACCCCCATGCCTTTCCGCTTCTTCGATCCCGGTGCCCTGATCGACGGCGAGCTCGAACTCGTCGCGCCGGACGAGCGGTGGGTCGACGGGATGGCGGCGGCGGCGGGTCACCCATTGACCCGGGCGGTCTCGCCCAAGGATGCCGAGGTCGGGCGCGACCAGTTCGCGCGGTACGCGCGGGAATTCCCGGGGGGCCGCCACCCGCCCGACGAGACGCGCGGGCTCGTCCCCGCGTACGCGTTTTGGATGCGCCTCCGCCCCGTCCTCGGGTTCGACCCGCCCGTGCCGATGGCCGGGGGCGTCAGCCTGCGCATCGGCCACACGCACAACCTGGAGACGTACTTGGGCCACGTCGGGTACAGCGTCTACCCCCCGGCCCGCGGCCGGCGCCTGGCCGAGCGCGCCGTGCGCCTCATCCTTCCCCTCGCGCGGCGGCACGGCGTCGACCCCGTCTGGATCACCTGCAACCCGGAAAACATCGCCTCCCGCCGCACGTGCGAACGGCTGGGCGGACTTCTCGTCGACGTCGTCCCACTCCCCGCCGGTCACCCGCTCTACGACCGCGGCGAGCGGACGAAGTGCCGCTACCGGATCGACGTCGGGCGGGCGCTGCGGATGGCAAAATGAAGCGGGCGGGCGCGAACGCTGTCGCGCCTACTTGATCACCCTCACCCGGTGCGCCTCGCTGTCGCCGACGTACACCGCCCCGTCCGCGTCGACGAACACGCCGTGCGGGCGGCCCATCTTGCACTTGAGCGGGTCGCCGTCGCCGGGCCCGTCGCCCTTCTCGCCGGTGCCGGCGACCAGCTCGAGCTTGCCCGTCTTGAGGTCGATCATGCGGACGCTGTGGCTCTCGGTGTCGGCCAGGTAAACGTTGCCGCCCGGCGCGATCGCGACGCCCTTCGGGCCCGACAGCGTGGCGGCCTTGGCGGGCCCGCCGTTGCCCGTGAAGCCTTTCTTGCCCGTGCCGGCGACGTGGTGGAGCGTCCGCGCCTTCATGTCGATCCGGTAGACGGCGTTGCCCTCGCGCAGGGCGAGCCACATGTCACCGTTCTTGTCGAAGTCGATCGCGCGCGGGCCGAACAGGGGGGCGCCGTCGACCTTCGATCCGTCGGGCGCGGTCTTCTTTTCGCCGGTGCCGCCGAAGGTGGTGATCACGCCTGTCTTCATGTCGACCTTGCGGATGCGGTGGTTGATGATGTCGCAGACGTAGAGGTCGCCTGCCGGGTCGAGGCCAATGCTGTGCGGCTGGCTCATCAGCGCGGCCGTGGCGGGCCCGCCATCCCCGCCGAAGCCGAGCTTGCCCCCGGTGCCGGCGACGGTCGAGATCACGCCGGTCTTCGCGTCGATCTTGCGCACGCAGTGGTTGAGGCGCTCGACGACGAGCATGTTGCCGGCCGCGTCGAACCGCACCTCGTACGGCTCGTTCATCAGGGCCGCGGTCGCGGCCCCGCCGTCGCCCGCGAACCCCTTCTTGCCGGGCGTGCCCGCGACGGTCGTGATCATCCCGGCCTTGTCGATCTTGCGCATGACGTGGTTGTCGGTGTCGCAGACGTAGAGCGCGCCGTCGGGTCCGCGCACCAAGCCGAAGGGGTTATTGACCTGCGCCTTGTCGGCCGGCCCGCCGTCGCCGGAGAAGCCTTTGACGCCCGTCCCGGTGACCGTCTGGATCTTCAGCTGGGCCAGGATCGGTAGGGCGAGTAGTGCGATCAACGTGGCGGCAAGGGTTCGCATGGCCGGGTTGTACATCGGAGGTGGAGCGTAGTGAAGCACGGTCACCGGGTGTGGGGAACTCCCCCGCGCGCCGCGGGGTCGCCGTCGGCGACTTACCGACGAACTAATCGGACCTCTGGTCACCCAGCCGTCACAAACGGAACGACCGGAGCGACCCGCGGACAAATCTCGCCGGCGCCACGGCACGTCCACGAATCCGGCCGCTGGCAATGCCGATGAGCCTCGTGTCAGGCGTTACCGGCGGTACGGGCGGCATGTCCGATCCCGCCCGGCGCGACGCCCGGCAGTCGTAACGGCACGCGACTCCGACGCCGAGGGTGGCCCCGCGGGGGCCGGTCGGCGGGGCGGAGTCTGGGCGCGCCGCGGAGAGGACACGCGAGCATGAACTACGGGACGAACACGGGTCGGAAGTGGATTGCGGCGGCGGTCGGCGCGCTGGCGATGGTCGGCGGGACTGCGGCCAACGCGGACATCAACATCGGCATCCGGATCGGCGAGCCACCGCGGCCGCGGCCGGTCATCATCGAAGAACGGCGCGTGATCGTCGAGGAGTGGACGGTCGGCCCGCACAAGAGCCTGTACGACGCCGACCTCCGGCTGCGCCTGGCGCAGCGCGACGAGTTCCGCGCGTCCGAGGCGCTGGAGGCGGCCCGCAACCGCGAGGGCGAGATCGCCGTGGCGCTGGACGACCAGGAGCGGCTGATCGGCGGCCTGCGGCGCGAGATCGACGAGCGCGAGGGCGCGTGGGCCGCGGCCCGGGCGAAGAT